>JAGOEH010000012.1 GCA_017997825.1 Candidatus Delongbacteria bacterium
AGATGGGTATAAGAGACATGCGATACAGTTCTTGGCGGCCAGATGGAAGACATAATCGACCTGGTTGAACAACGGATGGATCCCGCGGGAGCGGATATCGACCTGGTGAAACTCAACGCCTTCCGGAATCTGTTCCTTGACTCCATAGGCCAGATTATCGATACCTATCACCCGGTAGCGGCCTTCTTTAAGCAGCCGGTCGGCCAGATTGGATCCGATGAAGCCGGCTACGCCGGTAATGAGTACGGTTTCCATAACTAAAAATTGACCAGGGTTTTGGAGCCTTCAAAATCAAAACGAAAATCCATATATTTCATCCCTTCCGATTCCATAATTTTTCTGAGGTGCTTACGCCGCCCGTTTTCCACACAGAAGAGCATAAATCCCCCGCCCCCGGCGCCCATGATTTTTCCGCCCAGCGCCCCGTGTTTAAGAGCCAGTTCATACCAATCGTCAATATGGCTGTTGCTCATCTGATTGGAGATTCGTTTCTTTTCCAGCCAGTGATCATTCAACAAGCGGCCGAACCGGCAAATCTCACCCTGAACCAGGGCCTGCTTGACTTCCATTCCGATCTCTTTGATCCGGTGCATGGACGCAATCACGGTCTGCTCGTCATAACCGGCTTTTTGGCTCTGTTCAGCCAGGATTTGGTTGGCATCCCGTTCGATATGGGTATAAAACATCATCAGGCGGTTTTCCAGTTCATAGATGATCTCATGATCCAGAGGCAAGGGAGTAACGGAGACCTGTCCGTCCGGTGCAATCTGAAGCTGAATGATTCCACCGAAGGCGGCGGCGTATTGATCTTGTTTGCCGATCGGTTTTCCGATTCGATCGATCTCGATATGGCATGCCTCTTCCGCCAGTTCCTGGATCGAGATATAACGGCGCAGAAAGGTATTCAGGCCTTTCAGCAGTCCCACCGTATAGGAACTGGAGGATCCCATCCCGGTGCCGGCGGCCAGATCCGCCATCGAGCTGATCTCGATCGGTTGGTTGATTCCGAGGTACTTGAGGGATTCTCTCACGATTTCATGTTTGATCTGATCGATCGCATTGACCTCGACCATTTCGACCTTGGAATAATTGATCTTGATTTTATCGGCCATGGCTGGAAGATTGAGGCTGAGATAAAGGTATTTGTTGATGGCCGCGGTAATCAAACATCCCCCATAGCGGGAATAGTAGGAAGGAAGATCGGTGCCGCCTCCGCCCAGGGGAAGCCGGAATGGTGAACGAACAAGAATCATGGATTTTCACCTTTAAGGTTAAAGAGTATATCGGTCTGAAGACCCTAAATCGGGGTCAGATCAGGTCAGCACTTCATCATTCATCAAACAGATCAACGGGATCATCAAATTGGGATTGAGCGATAAGAAAATGGAATCTCGAATCCATGAAAAAACCATAAATTTTGTGACTCAAGTTAATAAAATATTATGCGAATGTCAATATCAAATTAAAGGATCAGCCGATCAGAATCGGATCGTATTAGGTCGAGTGAAAAGGATATCCGGGGCTCGGAATCACAAGGTGATAATCACATGGATTCATGATCAGGATTATGATTTCGTTTCATTCAGGAAAACCAACTGATCGCCCTTCAGTTCGGCCTGACGGCCGCAGACACAGCCGGCATGGTCATTCCGGAGATCCAGTTTTCGGCCGCAGATACAGACCCAGCCCTTCTCCCGGGCGGGATTCCCATAGACCAGGCGATGAGGCGGCACGTCACGGGTCACGACCGAACCGGCTCCGATGGTGGCATACCGACCGATGATGCGGTTGGCTACGATGGTGGCATTGGCGCCGATACTGGCACCCTGTTGAACCAGGGTGGTCGCCACTTCTTTGGGGAAGGTCGAGCGGGGTTCCATCTCATTGGTAAAAACCGCCGAGGGTCCGACAAATACCCCGTCTTCCAATACCACCCCGTGCCAGACCGAAACATTGTTTTTAATCACGACATGGTTCCCGATCACCACCCCGGACTCTATGAAACAGTTTTCGCCGATATTACAACCCTCGCCGATCACTACATCCTTCATCACATGGGCATTGGCCCAGATTCGGGTTCCTTTTCCGATCTGCAGGGTGTCCACCATGGCTCGCTCATGACAGAAATAGTTACGTACATCACTCATCTCAGTTTCTCCCATAGTCTCATGATCGATAGCATGAATTTCTCATCCAGATGGTTGACCTTCAATCCCCGGGTACAATCCAGATAGAATTCCAACAGGGTTTTAAGCGGCGGAACGGCCGGAAAGGAAAAATACTCGGACTGGTTGGATTCCAGGTCATGAATCCGGATCTGGTTCTCATTTTTAAGACCGTCATACTCGATGATCCGGTCGCGGGTGTAGACGGTAATTCCGCGGCGCCGGAATGATAACGACCAGCTCAGCAGAAGTTCAATCGGAATCGAGGATTGCTTCAATCGGATCCGTACCGTATCACAGCACTGATCATCGTAGAGAAACAATTTTTCGGCATCCTGCAGAGTGAGTTGACCGAACAGATACAGCAGAATACCGGCATCATGAAAAAAGAGATCGTCGATGACGCTGGTCTGGTTTCGGAACATGGTTTGGCGGATCCGCTGGAGTCCCGCGCCGTCACGGCGCAGTTCATCGCCGCAGCGATAGATCTGGACATACCGGATCATATCCTGAGGGATATCCGCCAGGATTTTCTTTAAATGATCGATCGGAGGCAGAAACAGGTAAATGGCATCCATCATATAGACCAGATTTTTTTCCCGGGCTAATCGCCCCAGTTCTTCCACCTGTGAGAAGAGCAAGGCCGGTGGTTTTTCTACCAGCACATGCTTGCCGGACTGCAAGGCTTTCAAGCTTAAATCGTAATGATGGGATGGAGGAGTAGCAATACAGACCGCCGTAATCCCGGAATCATCCCATATCTGCTGGGGATCCGAGACCGGGGAAAATTTTTTATTGGCAGCGAATTTGGCATACTGGCCTGGATCAGGATCATACCCGTAGACTGTTCCAATTGAAGGAATCTCCTCACAGGTATTGATGATGTTCTTGCCCCACCATCCCGCTCCGAAGACCGCGATATTCATTGATGGTTATCCTTTGCGGGTATAGAATTGCTTGACGGAATCGACGACATACTGAATCTGTTCCTCGGTCAAATCCGGATACATCGGAATGGAGAGTATTTCGCGGCAGCATTTTTCGGCCACCGGGAAGTCTCCTTCGCGAAGTCCCATATAGCGGTAGGCCTCTTGAACGTGGAGCGGCATCGGATAATGCAGACCGGTATCGATCCCCTTATCCTTCAGAAAATCGGCCAGGGCCTGGCGCTGAGGAACCCGGATTACAAACAGATGATAGACATGCTTATTACCGGGCAATTCCTTGGGGGTCTTGACCTCGTCCACGGATTGAAACAGTTCCCGATAGCGGGCGGCCACCTGGCGGCGCTGGTCGGTCCATTTCTCGAGATACCGGATTTTAACACCCAAAACGGCGCCCTGGATCTCTTCCATCCTGTAATTATGACCTTCCAGATTATGGACATATTTAACCACCGCTCCATGCTGGCGGAAACTCAGCATCTTTTCATACAGACCATGATCATTGGTCAAAACGGCCCCGCCTTCTCCATAAGCGCCCAGGTTCTTTCCCGGATAGAAGCTGAAGGTGCCGACCCGGCCGAATGTTCCGATCAGTTTTCCTTTATAACGCGCCAGATGGGCCTGAGAGCAATCTTCGATCACCTCCAGATTGTGGCGCCGGGCGATGGCCGAAATGGCGTCCATATCGGCCGGCTGACCATACAGATGAACGGCTACAATGGCTCGGGTTTTAGGAGTAATTTTTTCCTCAATTTTAGCTGGATCAATATTGAAGGACTCCTCATCATGATCGACAAATACCGGCCGACCGCCGGCAATGGTCAGCGACTCGCTGGTCGCGATATAGGTATTGACCGGGATGATCACCTCATCCATCTCTTCCTTCAAACGCCCAAGCTCGACCTGACTGCCGATTCCGATCCCCATACACCAATAAGCCAGATGCAGGGCATCCGTGCCGGAACTGAGTCCGAGACAATACTGGGCCTGATGAGCCTGACTGAACGCTTCCTCAAAAGCCTTGACCTTTTTCCCGCAGATATAGGCCGTATTGTCCAATACCTCATTGATTCCGACCTGAATTTCCTCTTTGATCGAAAGATACTGGGTTTTCAAATCCAAAAAAGGTACACGCATACCAAACTCCTTGCTCATAGGTTATGGAAATAAATCGGCTAATCAGATTAGCAAATTCGATGAATAATTCCTTTTAAAACTCATCAAACCGGCTATCAATTTATACAATACAGATTAAAAAGCAAGCCAAAATTCAAATGATTTGATAATCGAGATGAAACGCTTACAAATAGAAGACCCATTCCCATAAGGATTCACGGGGTTCAGTCAGGTAAACCCAACGGATTCCCAGATAGATGGGAAGACGCAGGTGGAAAAAATAGGTTTCCGAAAACAGCTCCACTCCGACCGAGGGATACTCGACCGATCGGTCTCCCCATTCACCGCGGAGATAATCGCCGAATAGATTGGCATGGATTCGTTTGGAATAAAGGGAGTGCAGCAGACTCACATCAGGATATAAAACAGGGAAGGCGTAATTGAGGCTGATTCTGTAAAGATCGGGATAATACCGGGAGTCATACCCGCGGGGAAAAACCAGCCGGCTGTCAAAGATGTAATTTTGGGGCTCTTGATGTTCATAGTCCAGATCCAATCGCCAGCCGTGATGGCGGAACAATCCGGGCAGATAAAGACGGCTGCTCACCGTCAGCCGCCGGCCCTGATAATCCCCTCCCCAGGGAGTGGATGTGTACCCGGCGAATATATCATGCCCCCGGATCGGATAGATATCTTTCATTCCCTGGTAGGCGCTGGAATAATGGAAATACCCGGTCAGATTATACTGAATGCCTTCCGGATTATCCGAATCGTAGCGATACTCCTGACGACTGATGGAACGGTATTCCCAGTTCACTCCGGCCGTGAGAAACGACTGATAATGGGAGGTGGTCAAGTTCAGCGGAATGCGCAGCCCGGTAATCACTCCCTTTTCTTTCCAACTATAGGACTGGTGCTTTCCGGCCGGATCAGTATACGTGGAGCTGCGTTCTCCGTAAACCGCATTGAAATCCAGAATGGGATACCAGCCGGCATAGCTGAATCCGCCAATCAGAGCCCGGGTATCCTCCTGGGTATCGAATTCCATGCCCCCGGTGACCTGACAGGTCCCCATCACATTTTGGGAATTCAGGGACACCGACCAGCCGGCCGGCTCACTGACCGGCAGCAGATACCAACTGTGGAAATGGAGCAGATTTCGCAGGGTAGAATAGTTTGTGACAGTATAGGTCTGATGCGGGATATCGGCCGTCACATCCCGGCCGGCTTCCTGGGCTATACAGGGCTGATAATAATCATTAGGACGAATGACCGCCTGCTCCAGTTCCGTCCAATGATCAGGTTCAATTGACATTACAGCCGGGGAATAGCCCTGATCGTCCACATCGCAGAAAACCAGTTTGGCGCAGTCCGGCGATAAGGAAGGATAATAAGCGCCAAGGGTCCGGCGGGTCACCTGAAAAATATGTCCATCGGCTAAACGAAAAGCATAAATATTATCGATACCCGAGAGTCCGGAAGAAAAAAAGATATAATCATTAGAAACCACCGGATTGGATATGGTCAGGGTTGAGCAGGGCATCAGCACAACCGGGCTGGATTGATCAAGGAATTGCCGAGCCAATCCGGTTCCCGCCGGCCGCCGGGTTATGGTGTAGATAATGGATTTTCCATCGGGAGACCAACAAGGGGTTCGCAGTAGAAAATTATCCGGATTTTTGAAATCCTGGATGAGGTGACCGGTTTGACGATCGAGCAGGCAGAGTCGGCAGCGGTTGTGGATATCGAATTCAACGGCCGCGATGGTTTTGCCGTCAGGAGAAAGGACCGGAGCATAATAGCGGCTTCGATGGGTCAGTTGTTTTTTATGTTGGGTGATAAAATCATAGCTCATGATAACCGAAAATGCCTGATTCCCCCAGCGTTGATCGTAGCGGGTTTCGGCCCAGACCATAGTATGGCGGCTGACACTGAACGGAACATCCCGGTCGATCGGGCCCGGTTTGAATAATGCAGAGGTTTTATCGGTACTGGGGCAAAACAGGACAAATTCAGGAAAATCATCCAATCCATAACGCAGGATCACGGCCGAATCCGGGGTAATGTAGCGGGGGAAGCTATAATATGTCCAATCGGAATGGCGGGGTAAATTCCAGGATTGAGCCGGAGTAATCGGCAAATCCTTGACTTGCTCGTTAAAATAGATCCCGATTTCGTTCATGGTAGAGCGATAGATGCCGGGACATCCCTGCCCGGTCAGGGATCGGAGGGACAGAGAGAAGGCATGAGGAACAAAGGGCCAGGTTGAGGTTCGGTTCAGGGCCGTCCGGATGATCTGGCCGCCATGATGACGGCGGAGATAGGTGCACAGATAATAACCCAGCACATAATCGCGGTTGAGGGGAAACCAGTGGCGGTAGGATCCCAGTATGGCCTGGTCGTAAGTGGGAATATGATGGTAGATCAGATTACGACGTAATTCGACATCGAACTGGGGCAATCGTCCCCGTCCGCTGTTGCTCAGGAAGGTCTCCATGCCGACCGCATCCCCCTCCAGCAGCCAGCTCGGAAGCGAAAAGGCTTCCATGGCGGCCGGTCCCAGTTCACCCATTCCAAAATAGAGTAATCGGTTGAATCCACGATTGTAATGATTGAGCTGGGATACATGCCGGAATTCATGGATGGATAGAGCTTGATACCAATCCATCCATCCCAGGAACCCATCCTGGGGAGGAGTATTCCACCATTCGCTCCGAATGGGGAAATAGGCAACAAACCCATTGGAGATACTATGGCGGTTGTGGAGTACTAATGACAATCGGGGATAAGGATCCAGACTCTGACCCATGAAGGGATAGAAATGATCCAAGCTGGAAGCGACCCGCTGGGCATCCGACTCGATTTCTTGAGGAAATATGAGATCGACATGCCGGGCATGGATGGTTTTCCACCGGATACCCGGCGGATCCTGATCGATTCCCAGTTGCGCCCGACTGATCGGCATCATCAGTCCGCCTGATATCATCAATCCTGCGATTACGATAGTAATCCGCCAATTCCGCTTAATCGCCATATAATTATGCATCAGATGCCATTCCATCTTCACCCCTATGGGGCAAGCCCTATTTTTGTTTGAGTCATGATATCATTGTATAATATAGATATAAACATAAAGGCTCTTCGGATAAACATTAATCCGTTATCAATAACAATCAAAAGCTTATCAATCGTTATTTGTCAATGATCCGGGCAGGTTATTATCCGTGACCAGGTGGATGAAAACAGCTGATTAATTACTCCGGGTAGCCGCTAAATAAGCCAGAACAACACTGGAAATGGTTGACATAATCGATAAAGCATCATATAAGGTATATTTGAATTTGGTTTTTATATAAATCTGGTCACCGGGCATAATTGATTGGTTAAACCCTTGTATTTTATAAGTTTGCGATTTAAAATCACGGGTTAAGACGAATTTATCAGTAATTGAAGAAGGACTAAAACCACCTGCGATTCCGATATAATCGGTTACCGTCATACCGGGAATATAGGGATAAGCGCCTGCATATCTGATATTTCCAGATAAATATACATACTGATTCTGAGTACCCAGAATAATAACATCTCCATTTTTTAGGATATAGTCTTCCGTGAGTATATTAACATCCAGTAAACCGGAATCCGATTGTATAAAAATATGCTCCAGCGGAACATCTTCACTATTCAATCCTATCCGCCGGATCAACTGACTGAGTGTTTCTCCCTGATACAGATTATAAAATCCATTATACTTTGATTGGCCTTTCAGGATGATTTTGTCCTGCGTCAGTGAAACAGGAGGAACATAGACAATCAATCCATCGACCAGCAGTGGATTTCCTGTCGGCTTGCCATCAAATATGAATCCTTCATAATTGACAGTGTCAACATAAGCATTAGAATAACGCAGCTCGATTCGTTTGAGATTGGCAAATGGAGAATGACCTCCGGCATAAGCCATAAGAGCTGTTAATCGGTCGGTAGCCTCCAGGGGATACATTCCGGGTTTTTTGACTTCACCGGAAAGATATACTTTAATCTTGCGCGGACTGATCAACGAAAACTCGATTTGAGCATTACGGGCCCGCTGCTGGATAAAATCGGTAATTTCATGTTTTACCTGATGATAGGGTTTCCCGCCGGCATTATATAAACCGATTCCGGGAATCATAATCATTCCATCGGTATTAATGATGGGAGTGATGATCTGGTCGATTGATCCGCTCAATAAGATCAGACAAACATCACCTGGACCCAGAATAAAATTAGAATCTATAACGCCGCCGGATATACTGGTGTAAAGCGAACGCTGATTAAGCAGCAGTTCTTTGATTTCCTGCAATGTTTTTCGGATATCGGCTTGATCCGTAGATGCTTGAGGTTTGATTATCTGAAATCCGCTCTGATTATCCGAACGGTAAGGTGAAACCCCGGAGGCTTTTTGTTCATTTGAAACGCCCATTTGGGCCTGCATTGAGGTTTCTAATAAGACAAGAAAGAATATAGTATACCATCGTCTCATTTTTTTCGTCTCCAAGGCCACAGAAAGTTAAAATCATGACGCAATAAAGTTGTAATATCATGTAATTGGTTATAGACATTAGGATCATGAGCAATCAGCCATTTTCTATACTCGATCCATGCAATATGGAATAAAGAGAACAGCAAAGAAAATAAAAAAGCAATAATGACAATGATCATCCGTTTGGGACGGCTCTTGTAGTCGGGAACGAAAGGAGGATCCAACACCTGAATGGAAGGGGTGTTTCGAACCTCATTGATGCGCTCTTGTTCATATTGAGAAGTCAGCAATTCAAATAAAACTTCCTGAATCTTTAAATCGCGATAGAGTCTCATATATTCCAATGATAAATCCGGCAATTGGTTAAACGACGGCAGAAATCGACTTTCAGCTAATGCAGAATCGTTGCTCGAGTAAAGCTGATTCAGGAGGTTCTGGGTTTCTTTTAGTTTAAGATTCAGTTCAAACTGACGGCTATTACGGCCTGAAAACTGGGAATTAAGAGCTGTCAACTCTGTTTTATAAAGAGTAATATTGGAAATCAACCCGGCTGCTGTAGAAATCAGGGCTTGAGTTTGAGTCGGTATTTCAATCAGGTTATGATTCTTTTGAAATTCATTCAAACGCTGTTCGGCCAAGGTCAGCTCTTTTTTGGTATCATTCAGTCTTTTTTCCACAAAGATCCTGCGATTGGAGGCCATAGTGAGAGTCCGCTGCTGATTCAAGGTATCCAGATACTGTAATACTTCACTGATAATGCGGTAGGCTCCTTCAGGATCTTCTTTTTTCTCAAAAGAGATTTTAATGGCGCCTTCACGGCCGACCTCCACAAAAAATCCGGCTTTAAAAGCCAAAATCGTGGGATTCATTTTTTCAGTCCGATAATAGTTCATTAAATCACAGCGATTTATAATATGGATAGCCATGGCGTTACTTTTCAACATAGTTACCCAGACATCGGAAGGTGAAGCCAAAACCGGGAGTTCAAACCCCCCGGACTGCATAAGATTTCCGGCTAATGCACCTAATCCGCCGACCGGCAAGCTGATTCCGTTTTCACGGATCGGAGGATAGATAACGGCTTCCGACTTGTAGTATTTTGGCAAAATAAAGGATACAGCCAATGTGACCAGCGTAGTCACGGAAACGATTATCATGATCCTTTTACGGTAAGCTACCAGCATTTTAAGATAATTGAGAAAGTTATTCATTTCCATAAGGCCGATAATACAATATCATTTGCTAAAAGTCAAGTGTGAAATACCTCCATCCCTAATAAAACTCTCTTGACAAACCTCATTGTATTTTTTACAATTTACCCGTAAGATGAAAAATAAATCGATCGGCTGGTTCGAAGCCATTAGTTTTTTTCAATTCTATCCATTGATTATCAAGGACTCAATACCCAGTGAACACTATTAGGGATTTACACTTTTCATGCAGAACTGTTTTTTTAGTAACATTATTCAGTTGTGTTATCTCTGTTTTTTTATCATGGATTTATTCAATCCATGGACTTTATTATATAATATTGATCGCAACGATTCCACCGATCATTATCGGGTTCTTTCTATCAGTAAAGGATCCTTTTTATACCTTACTGTTATTGATTATCTCAACTTCTGCCAATATTTACGGCCGGTTGATCGAAGGAAGTGTATATTCATTGACAGTTTTTCATCTCAGCACCATTTTTTTTATTATCTCATTTGCCATCAATCAGCTCACTACCAAAAAAATGTCAATCAAATTCCCACCCGTCGTGGTTCCGATTTTATTACTATATTTATTAATGTTTATATCGATCAGTTATTCACCGAATCATCAGATGGCCTTGATTAATTTTTCACGCATGTTTCTGCTTTTTCTGCTGTCCATTTTAATATACAATATCGATATTTCAAGAAAGAAACTGTATATCATTTTTATTGTACTATTCATAAACATACTAGCTATATCGCTTTACAATCTGTATGAATTTTCCCAAATCCCGGTAAAGCAATTCCTACTTGAGCAGCTTAATCCAACTCACAGCATTACACGCACGGGTGCAAATTTCGACAACATCAATAATTTTGCGATCCTAATCGCCACAATAATTGTAAGCGTCTTTTCGATTGTATTCATATCACGGATCCCGTGGATTTACAAAATAGGCCTCATTATATTGACCATTCCCATCTGGATATCGATCGTCACCACTTTCACCCGAAGTGTGCCAATGATCATCGGCATTTCGCTGGTCGTCATCTATTTTTTCTCTCCCTATCGGCGGTTTTTTCATATTCTGATAATTATAAGTGTGATACTATTAACCATACTTTATTTCAATCTTGGATTTGTAAAGGTTTATCTGGACCGAATTGTTTCAATGGTCTTAGGCAATTATGATGACTCGATATCTACCCGAGGACACTTGTTCTGGCAGGGATTTCAGATTGGACTGGATCATTTCTTTTTTGGCATCGGGTTGGAGGGTTTTCCGGTTCATTATGTCCATCAGATTCCATTTACTCAGTTAAGCTGGGAAATCATCGCCAGTCACAATGTTTTGATAACATTATTTGCCGAATTGGGATTTATGGGTCCTCTTTTATACCTTTCGATATTCTACTATTATTTTAAACTGCACGGGAAAGAAATAAGGTCGATGACGCCTTCATTATTCAAAGCCCTCTATTTCAGTAGTGTATTGATTGTCTTGATGTATTTTCAGTTCTTTCTATTCAACACCCCCTATTTCGATGAGAATAACTTTTGGATATTCTGGGGCGTTTCATTCCTTTTCTGGAAAACAATCCAGTCAGAAAAAATTCCACCTATTACACTATGCTGATCCATGTTTAAATCCATACTCAATACTTTAGGTACGCGGTTTATATCCGCCTTAACCTCATTCATTCTTCTCATCACCAGCGCCAACTACCTGGGCGCCGCCGGCAATGGAGTCATTGGAACGTTGCTGACATGCATCGGACTGCTGATGATGATCAACGGGATTGCAGGAGGATCTGCCTTGGTTTACTTAATGCCCCAGAATCCAAGCCGTCATTTTTTTATCCACACCCTGATCATTGCCGCTACCTGGAGCGTAATAACCTGCAGTATTAGTTGTTTGGTTTTGGGCTATTTTAACTACATTCCTCATCATCTCATCATCCATGGAATGTTGATCGGATTACTAGCCTGTAATTCTCTATTTCATGCCTTAATCCTATTGGCCAACGAAAAAGTATCCGAACATAATATGACAACGCTCCTTCAAGTTGTTGTCAATACTTTTTTATTTATCTTAATAACCTTTATAACATCACAAGCGTCTGTAAAAACCTATTTAATTACATTGTATTGCGGTTATGGTATCAGTTATCTATATTCCTGCTGGAGAATTCTTGCTCTCTATCGATCTTTAGCACCTATCCCAGACCAATCAGATTTCATTATCAACGCAAAGCGGATCATATATTACGGTTTCATTAGCCAAATTAGCAATCTTATTCAATTTTTAAATTACCGGTTAAGTATTTTTGTTTTAAATCGGTATGTTGGTGAAGCAGAGATTGGCGTTTTCTATTATGGAATCAGGCTATCGGAAGCCATCTGGATGATATCGAGCAGTATTTCATTAGTACTCTACACTCGCATCGCAAATACAATCAATCAGGATTATAAGGAACAGATCACTTTAAATCTTACTAAAATCAGTTTTATTGCCACATTTTTATCCGCTATGCTACTAATCATTATACCTCTGGAGTGGTTTACATTTATACTCAGCCGGGATTTTTATCAAGTTCATCAGATTATATTAGTATTATCGCCAGGAATTGTTTTTTTTAGTATCAGTACAACCTTAAGCCACTATTTCGCAGGTCAAGGGAAGTATCAAATCAATACCTACGCTAATTTATCCGGACTAATCATAACCTTAACCGGAAATGCTTTCTTGGTGCCAAAAATGGGTATCATCGGGGCAGGAATTGTATCATCCGTTTCGTACATAACCAATACAATACTGCTGATTTTCATTTGGACTAAACTAACCCATCGACCAGTGAGTAATTTCCTTGTCCATCCACACGAGATAGCACAATTATATCAACAAATTATTAAGAATAAAACTAAGAATCTACCGCCAAGCCACTGATTCCAACTATAAATTAAAGGTTATTATCTTCTTTTATCCTAATCTGTTCGATTAATTTTTCATATTCAGTGATTGCTTTATTTTTTAAATCAAGCCCCTTAATCAAAGCAATAGCATCATCCGCATAGAAATGCCTACATGGCTTTTTAATCACTAATCTTATCTAAAATGGTCCTCATTAGAACCCTGATCAAGGTTAATTTTTTTTACTGGGCTTGATTAATAAGTCAAAATTATTTACCCACTCCCTCTCTTGGAATTCAAATTATCATTAAAAACCTCAATTCCCACAAAATTCTTTAGGTTGGCATTATAACTGCCATTAATTTGACCGATCACTCCGTTCACGTTCACGGATACGATCATGGATTATTGTCATGATAGTGGCATAAGCATCGACATGGTGGCTTAACCGAATAATGGATTAACTGCACTCAAGACTGGAAATAAAAATTAAGGAGAATAACTATGAATCCTAAATATTCGAAACACTTTATTTTGATTATAACCTCCCTACTGACAGTCTGCTATTCCCTTCTTACTCACTATGATAAACCGCTATGGGCTGATACCGGAGCAGATAAATTTAAGGTTTTACATTCACACTCCAGCTTTTTGTATGGAGGGTGCATGAGCAGTTATCTTGGCAAAACTAAAGTAATGGCTTATACTGACCCCAGACACAATTTTTGTTGGCGGTTAGATATCCACAAAGTCGGATATGATGACAAAACTCAAATCCATCAGTTCATCGACCATACTCAAGATGCAATTAGTCTTTTACCAAGCACTATGTCCATCGATATTCAAAACAACATTATCATTGCCGGTGAAAAGATAAAGGTTCCCGATAGAGGAATTTTTATAATCAAACTGGATTCCAATCTGAATATTCTATGGTCGTCATTCTACAATAAAATTCCTAACTCTTACCACGATAAGGCTAAAAGCATTATCACCGATCCAAAGGGTAACATTTATATCTTAGGAATTGAGGATTATTCAGTTACACTTGTAAAATATGATGCCGATGGTACCTTGATTTGGGATCAGTCAATTGGAGTATCCGAGATAGAGGATATAGTTAAAGTAGCTTCACTTAAATTTGATCCGACGGGGAATATCCTGGTGTGTTGTCATCGCTACATGAAAAAAATCAGCCCGGAAGGAGTAATTTTGTGGGGATGCTTATCCCCAGACCAATCCCTTTTCATTGATTGTCAAATCTATCAAAATTCCATTTATCTGTTGGATAGTCAGGCCTGTATTTATTGTCTCGATCTGTATGGTACAATTCGATGGTCGAGAACTCCCAAAACATCCTCAATTTCCCCCTGCGGCATCAGGATTAATCATGATGGAAATATCGTCATGGGCGGCACGGTCAATACTACCGATATTACAACAACTGGAACAAAAATAAAGCAGTTCTATGTGTGCCTATTTGAACAGAATGGATGGCTGAACTGGGAAAAAACACTCGATCTTTATTCTGATACACTATCATCCTGGAAAGAAAATGTTGCATCAACACTCTGCGTTGGCCAAGACAACAACATCTACATAACAGGGACAACCTGTTTTGTACAAGCTATTCCCTACACATCTCTACGAAACCCGTTTATCGTCCGGATTAATAATGAAGGAAAAGAATTATGGCGCTATAGCCCAAATCATTATACTCCATCAACCGATTTAACGACTGAAATAGATCTGGCAGAAATCTATGTTGATCAATCCATCTATATTACCATAGAATCAGATTGCCATATTCGTCACCAAGAATGGGATGAAAGAGCCTTAATCAAGATAATTCCTGAACACTATTCCAATATAGATACCGGCCAAGAACCCAATCAACTAAAACTGATCCCGTTCCCCAATCCAAGCCAGCATGAAATAATACATCTCAATCTGGAATCGGGAGTTCAATCCCCTGTTAAAATCAGTATCTACGATCTGCTGGGAAAACAGATTGATTCATTCGATAGCATCATGAATCCAGGTCGCCAGACGATCCAATGGAATCCGGTCCATCTGCCTTCCGGCATCTATTTTATCAAGGCAGAGGCCAATGGATGGACGGATTACAGCAAAATCACCATTCTGAAATAGAAATCGAGCTTCTCGTCAGATACTGCCGTTTATCCATCTGTCGCCACCGATTAAATGAATCAGTAATTTTACTCAATAACAGATAGCGGCCCGTCAAAACAATCTGAATCAACCTGTCTTGATTGCTTTTCGATATCTAACTCAAAAATTATAAAAATAATAGCGATAGATCAGCTCATACTGGATGGAATTTGTTGATCTGTTACCGTTGAGATAATCCTCCTGATTATGACTGAAACTCACAGTGGCTGTAATCACCATACGATCCTCTATAAAATAGTCCAGCGTTGAACTTGGGGCGATACCCAGGTAAGTTTCCGTATAGTCACCATCTTCCGGCGTATTATACTTAACCTTATCAAAATTGAAGGATAATTGATTGCTCCAGACAATTCGATCACTGACGATCCACAGGTACTCCCCGCTCAAATTGGCATACATCAAGTATTTGGTATCCTGCACATCATCACGGTAGGTTTTGCTGAAAAACTCATAGTTGCCATTCAGAGTGAACGAGAGCTGATGATCCAGATCCAGATTCCTGCTCCATTTCCCAAGCAGATAGATTCCAGCATACCGATTGTTGTAGTTATCCGACTGTTTGTTTTGGCGGTAGTATGGTCCGGTTTCAATTTTCCATCCCTCATATCGGTTGGTCAGCGGTTCCTCCAAAACATCAGCCAGAAAAAAATAATCAAACGGTTTCAATTGAGGAACAGAAGGGATCCCTTGAAACAGATCATCCCAAAAATACTTGTTTCCCCGAAAATAGATATTCTGATACCCTGAGTGTTTAGCGAACTGTTCGGCGATATGCTGAATGGCTTCTGAACTGAAGGAATAATCATACCCCAGATCCCGAACCCGCTCGGCAAACCGCATGGCTCTCAGAATCGGGGTAACATTGCGCAGTTTGCCGATCCCATACCCGATTTCAAACCAGTTCCCCACACCATAACCAAAATCTTTGTTGACCGTAGTTCCTGATTTCTGCTCTTCCTGGTCATAATAACTGCTGGAGTTATACAAACTGAGATTCAGATAGTGTTTGTCGCTAATATATCGGGCATACTCCACCTGGGCTCTGATCCCATAATACTGATCTACATTTTTTTCATCCTTGGTCTGAAGCGAATTCATCTTATCTTTCAGTTTCGAATAATTGAGAGATGTCTGAAGTCTAAGTCCAACGGACAATACTCGGTCGTCACTCTCCCTATAAACTGTATAATCCGGTGCCAAGGATAAACCCTGGCTGAAAATAGTATTATCGGATTCCATATCGGATTCATCGTTCTGGTTATTCTTGTCCTGGTAACCCCCGTTGCCGTTCATTGAAAGCATCCATGAAGAATATCCCCAATCCGGGAGACGATACTGCAAAAGATCATTCAGTTTCTTGTTATTAGAAAACCCGATACTGGTGATCTGATCGGCTACAGATACGGTGATCAGGCAAAATACAACCATGATAATCCATGCAATTCGCATTTTTCTCTCCTCGTTTTGGCTACAGCCGGTTAAACCTTATGAATTCATTATCAGGAGCAGATCGACAGGAGAGAATGATTCCAGCCTGTCTCATTTTCAACAATATCCTTTCAAGGCTGTTGATTTTTTAGTGATCGGTTCAGAATCGATACCACCGGAATGATCACCGGTGCGATTATCTATCGTCATCAGACGAAACATAATGTTTAGCGACATAGGGAGAGGTAGCCAAAGCCAGTAAGGCGCCATAATTGGGAATGAACAAGATCCGGTCACCGACCCGGAGCGGGGTCCGGCTGTCGCTGACATCGACCAACAGATGATCGGAGCTGGCACCCAGAATAATATGACCGGGATCGAGCGGAGTCAGGCCATCAAAAACCACATCCTGGCGGCCCAGAGCCAGAATGGCCCGCTGACGGATCCCACGATCGATATAACGGGCTTGCTCCCCGAACGCATTTTGTCCGGTAACTCCCCGCGGCATGGAGGGTTTGGTCTGCAGCTCGATGATTTCGGCCCGGCAAATCATGGCATCCTGCCGGGTTCCGGGCAGATCGCTCCGGTCGATCACGTTTTTCCCCAGCAGAATACTCTCTCCTAATCGGAATGAATTGATTCCCTTTGGCATACTACCGTCAAGCAGCATCGGAACCGCACTCGAATTTCCCCCGGAAATCATCTCCAGAGGATAATCGCAGACCTGTTCAATCTGAAACGCTAACTTCAGTAACCGTTCCATTATAGCCCGATCGGGAATCACTCCCCCATAGCAGGCCAGATTGGTTCCAATACCAATTAGTTTTATATTGGGTAGAGTGAGGGTATTTCGAACCAAGCTGATCAGATTGCTGGGATTCCCAGTATCGATCCAGATCCCTTCCCTCAGATCCCCCAGATCCACCATCAGAACGATCTGATGAATCCGCCTCAACTCACCGGCGGCTTGGGACAAAAGCTGCAGAGTTTTCCATTCCGAGTTCAGACTGATATCGGCGGTTTCCACCACCTGCCGGACCTGGGAAGGAGCCGGGATCCTCAGCAACATAAGTGGTAAAGCCTGAAATTCAGGCCAATCCGTCATCGCCACTCGGATTTTTCGTAGGTTTTCAAAGCGGGAATCCGCCAAACCGCAGCATCCACCCTCCAGCATAACCCGGGCAACCTCAGGACTGCCGGATAAAGCCTTGGTCACTCCGAACACGCCGGCCCCGACCCGTTCCCTGGCCAGACCGGTCAAGTATCGCGTGTTTTGCCGGATTTTATCCAGATCCACCGTCAAACTCGGCGTATAATCGCTCATCATGCTGACTCCCTCAATCCCGATGGACACGGGGTAATTCTTTGACGATCCACCCAACCCATCCTCCAACACTTAAAAACACCAGTAAGGGCATCACCATTCCCAAAAGACTCATTCTTTTCTCCCATCGGTTCAAAGGATCCTTTAATCACGATTCAATATCGATACCCTATCGTCATATTCAATACTCTAATTGGGCTGTTCATTACCTATAATCCTGAATCCGGAATAATCCATCCAACCTCTATCATTGACATCAATCCTATCAAAGAGAACAGCATCCGGCTCTTCATCATCCAGCTGTCATCCATAAAAAGAGAATTCAGATCTTACAGCTACTATAATATGAAATCGACCTAAAAGTCAAGGACTATTATGAATATTCCAAATCTGAATCAATGATTATCATCTGAAACCCGAATCAATTTAAAACCGGCATGGATCAATATTATAAATTTTCAGCTTGACATTTCGGCAAAAGATGATCATAATACTGTAAACAGAGGGATTATTACCAGAGTACTTCACTACTAACGGAGGAAGAGAATGAAAAGCAAGAAATCGATTTTATTTTTAGTTTCAGTGATTTTGTTGGCGATTGTGGCTTATTTCGGTTTATTCCATCAGCAGCCCCAACCGGAAGAGATTACCGGAACCCTGGGCGGGGTAGAAAAGGCGCAAAAGCTTCAGGCCACCCCCCTCAGTGAAGAGGATATCGCCACGTTGAAAACAAAGTATGATGATCTGCTGCAGAGCGCTGATTTTCAGAATATGATCAAATCGGACAAATTCCAGAAGGTGATGGGCGATGCCAATTTTTACGTATTTTTAGCCAATCCCAGTTTAGTCAATGTGATCGTGCCTACGGCTCAGAGCAAAGAAGTTCAGGCCTTACTGTTGGACGGGGCGTTTATTCGTGCTCTGAATTCCGGCAACAACCAGCAAATCATGGACGTCATTTACATTCATACCTTGAATGACAACACGGCACTGGTCGATGCGCTGATGGATCCCAGCATTCAAAAGGCATTGGCCAACCCGGATTACCAAGCCATCATCCGCAGCCAGGAATTTACATCATTATGTCGGAATTCATCTTTCGTTTCAGCCTGCTATGCCAATGAACTCCAGGGACTGGTAACCTTAGGCCCTATCGAAATCGAGTGATTGATCCTGATTGAAATGCCTTAACTCATTCTCTCGGATCCTGTGGCAATCCGTACAATAATTCCTGCCAGGTCAGTGTATAGTGGATGATTGATCTGTTCGCATGAGCGGATGCCTTTGATAACCGAATGTATCAGATTATGAAGAACTGCATGCTGTCCGAAAGGTTTTAACCTGTGTCAAGGAGAAAAAGCATGGAAAGTAAGAGTAAACGATCATTACTGATTGTTATTACAGTGATTTTAGCGGCAATAGTCATCTATTTCGGTTTATTCCATCAGCAGCCCAAGCCGGAAGAGGTTTCCGGGACCCTGGGGGGAGTGGAAAAGGCGCAAAAGCTTCAGGGAACCACTCTCAATGAAGAGGATATCGCCACATTGAAAACAAAGTATAATGATCTGCTGCAGAGTGCTGATTTCCAGAACCTGGTCAAATCGGACAATTTCCAAAAGGTGATGGGTGATGCCAATTTTTACTTAGCTTTAGCCAATCCCAGTTTAGTCAATGTGATCGTACCGACCGCTCAGAGCAAAGAGATTCAGGGACTGCTGCAGGACAGCCAGTTCATCAAGGCTCTGAATTCCGGCAACAATCAGCAAATCATGGACGTCATTGTCGTTCGCTCATTGGACGGCAACACCAATCTGGTCAATGCCCTGATGGATCCCAGCATTCAAAAGGTAATGGCTAATCCGGATTACCAAGCCGTCATCCGCAGCCATGAATTTACATCCTTATGTCAAAATTCATCCTTCGTTTCCGCCTGCCAAGCCAATGAGCTTCAAGGACTGGTAACCTTAGGTCCAGTCGATGTAGTGGAGTGAAGGTAATTTTAATGATATTACCTTATCGTTTGAGGAGTTCCATAACCGAATTAAAGGAGGAAGAGCATGGAAAGCAAGAGTAAGCGATCATTACTGATCGTTATAACCGTGGTTTTAGCGCTTGTGGTCATCTATTTCGGCTTCTTCAATCAAAAACCCAATCCCGATGAATTAGCCGGCACCATCGGTGGAGTGGAAAAGGCCGACAAGATTGGGAGTAACCTGACCGAAGAGGATATCGCCACCCTCAAAACCAAATACAATGATCTGATCCAGAGCGCCCCGTTTCAGAATCTGATCAAATCTCCGATCTTCCAGAAACTCGTCACGGATTCATCATTTATTGCTATCCTGTCGAATCCGGATCTCCGCCAGGACTATGTTGCTTGTCTGGCAGACGGATCATTGAAAACCGCGTTGAATATTCCGGCAGTCATCGACCCGGTCCAGAATGCCAGTCCGACCGAAGCCATGATTGAAGCCGGGATATCCCAGGACAGCAAACTGATCCCGCTTTACGACAATCAGGATTTTCATACGCTTCTGCTAAATCCCGATTACAGAGAACTTCTTATCGACAATGATATTGCGCTTATCGTAGCCAATCCCTCCTTTATCGATTGCTGCGCCGGCAACGAGATTCAGTCGCTGGTCACTGTATGCTGCAGTCCGCTATAACAATCCAATCCTTCATCATTTGATTCGATTCACAGGGTTAATCGGAACGCCGTTCCGGTTAGCCCTTTTTTCAGTGATCCATCACCATCAGCTCAGAAAAAATCTGAATCATCACCGAGGAATGAATTTACATAACCGCAATTATTTCCAATCAACGGAATACTCTGTTGCATAATCTTTCCTATTGACATTTGAGCGGAAAATGCTCATACTATCTTGGTCGATCATGGCTCTTAGGTCACGCTATATCTCGGATCTCGATTAAAGAGCGTTTCTGTCGGCAACGTTATTAATGCAAACGGAATTAAACCCGGATTCATGAAATTCAATCGGATAAATTGATGTCCCATAACGGAGATTGCCATGCAGAATCGGTTTAAAATTAATTCGGTTCGACCCATCTGTTATTCCACCCTGCTTCTCTCTTTTATAGTATTAATTGCCTTGCCTTTTGACAATCAGGCCATCCCGCTCAAATTTGTCCAGACCCGTGATATGAAACTGATCCATTACAGTATGGCCCACGAATATATTCTGCCCCATCTGGGACGCTGTTACGAAAATTCACTCCATTTTTATCAAAAGCTGTTCGATTACAATCCCAGCCAGCCGACCGGTCTGTTCCTCCAGGACTTTTCCGATCCTGGAAATGCCGGGGCTACGGCGGTTCCCTATAATTATATCACGGTTTATATCTCCCCATTTTACTATGCTTATGAAAACCTCCCCACCTATGAACGAATGTCATGGCTGATGAACCATGAGATTGTGCACGTGATTGCCATGGATCAGGCGGCACCGCGTGATCGGTTATTCCGGAATCTCTTTTTCGGGAAGGTTCTTCCCGAACCGGAGAATCCGATCAGCCTGTTCTACGGTTTTCTGACCAGCCCCCGCCGATATGCCCCTCGCTGGTATCATGAAGGCATTGCCTGTTTTCTTGAAACCTGGACCAACCAGGGCAACGGACGGATTTTGAATCCCTATTATGAAATGGAATTCCGAAGTCTGGTTCAGGGTCAGGATCATATCTATGATGCCGTCGGACTGGAATCGGAAGGCACGGCCATCGATTTTCAGGTCGGAAGTATGTCCTATCTTTACGGAACCCGTTTTTTCGGGTATCTGGCCCATCGTTACGGTCCCGACAAGCTGATTGAATGGTGTAAACGTGACCCAGGATCTCGGGCCTATTTTTCCAGCCAGTTTAAAAATGTTTATTCCCGGGATCTGAACAGCATCTGGTCGGAATGGATCGACTATGAAATCCAGTGGCAGACCGGCAATCTGGAACGACTGCGTCAAAATCCGGTCACCCGGGGAAAACAGATTACCGACCGGAAGCTGGGTTCGGTTTCCCGTCCCTGGTTCGACCGGAAAGACTCATGTCTCTATTTGGCTGTCCTCTATCCAGGGGAATTGGGAAGGATCATCCGGCTGGATATCCGGACCGGAACAATCAAACGCCTGTGCGACATTAAGGACGCCATCCCCTATGCCGTATCCTCTCTGGCTTATGACGAATCCGGCCGGAAGCTCTTTTTCACCACCGATAACAAACACTACCGGGATCTCAACCAAATCGATATCGAGACCGGAAAAACCCGACGGCTGATTACTGATCTGCGGGCCGGCGACCTGACTTTTAACCCGGCCGATCGCACTCTATGGGGTGTCCGGCGTAATAACGGCATATCCACCATCATCGTTATTCGGGAGCCCTATACCGACTGGACGGCCCTTTATGCCTTTCCTTACGGCCATGATCCCTACGATCTGGATATCTCACCGGACGGCCGGTATCTGTCCGCCGCCCTATCCGACATTTCCGGCAAACAGCGGCTGGTCCTGATGTCGCCCGAAAAATTACTGAAAGGGGATCCGGCCTGTGATACCCTCTACGATTTCGATGTCAGCTCCCCCACCAATTTTGTCTTTTCACCCGACGGCCGGCACCTGTTCGGATCATCCTATTATTCGGGTGTTTCCAATATCTATCGCTACGATCTGGAAGAGCGGGATATCTTTATCCTGACCAACAGCGAAACCGGGCTGTTCCGCCCGGTACCGGTCACTCCGGATTCACTGATTGCGTTTCAGCACAGCGCTCATGGATTCAATCCCATCTGGATCCGGAATCAACCCCAGGAAAAAGTCAGCGCCATTCTGTACCAGGGACAGCAGATCGTCGAGAAATACCCTCACGTCAAAGAATGGTTTCCGGGATCTCCCAAATCGATTCCGCTGGACAGTATGATCACAGCCAAAGGAGACTACCACCAAATTGGCGATCTGAAACTGCGATCCGCCTATCCGATCGTCGAAGGATACAAGGATTATGCCGCGGTAGGGTATCGGATGAGTTTCATGAACAGCCTGGCCATCACCCGTCTAAACCTTAACTTTTCAGTATCTCCCAGCCAGGATACACCGGAATCGGAGCGGTATCACCTTGGAATTCAATTCAAGCATTGGTTCTGGACCCTCAAAGCCGGTTACAATACGGCGGATTTTTATGATCTGTTCGGCCCGACCAAAGTCAGCCGCAAAGGACATTTCGGTTCGATCGGCTACAAAAAAAGCCTGATTTTCGATACTCCCCGTTTACTGGATCTGGATATCCAGCTGGCCGGTTATGGAGGACTCGAGCGGCTGCCCGAATCCCAGAATATTGCCGCGGATTACTCTGAAATGGTCAGCCTGAAGAGCGGTCTGGATTACCAATTTCTGCAAAAATCCCTGGGAGCCGTGGATGATGAAAAAGGCTATCATCTGAGACTCGATGGGCAAACCAACCTGGTCAACCGCCACCTCTATCCCCGATTGATGCTGAAAACCGATTGGGGTTTTCCCCTTCCTTTCCCCCACAGTTCGCTGTGGCTCCGGAATACCTGCGGTTTTTCGTCCGGTAAGCGGGACAATCCGTTTGCCAATTTCTATTTTGGGGGATTCGGCAACAACTGGGTGGATTATCAGAGTGAAAAACGCTATCTTGAGTATTACAGCTTCCCAGGCATGGAAATCAACGCTCTGGGAGGTACCCGGTTCAACCGGGCCATGCTGGAATGCCACCTGCCTCCGGTTCGATTCAGCCGGACAGGCAACAGCCTGCTTTATCTCCGATGGGCCCGGATTTCCATGTTCGGTTCAAGCCTGATTACCAATCCCGACCACGCTTCTTCCCGCCGAGAGGTTTACAACTTGGGTTCTCAACTTGACCTGCAGGCCATATTTATGTCGCTGCACAACCTGACCCTATCGTTAGGTTATGCCGTAGCATTGGAAGATCGTGAAACATCCAACGAATTCATGCTCTCGTTGAAACTGTTTTAACCCTTTGATCCGCTGATTATGCCTAATAACTTTATCTTTTTCATCGCTTTGTTTCCTGTTCTGATCTACCTGGGGCTGTTGCTTTTCATGGATAGCTATAAACTGGTCCGAACGGCTCAGGTTCTATCGGTCGTCGGATATGGCATCCTGGCTGCCCTGCTCTCCTGGGGCATCAACACCGTTCTGATCGATACCATCTCGATCCAGTTCTCGTCCTATTCCCGTTGGATCGCCCCTTGGATCGAAGAAAGTGTTAAGGCTTTCTTCATTCTCATTCTATTGAAAAAATCCCGGCTGGCATTTCTGGTGGACAGTCTGATTTATGGATTTGCAGTCGGTACCGGATTCGCCCTGATTGAGAATATCTACTATTACCTCCATCTCCACTCCGTAAATCCCGCCATTTGGATTATTCGGGGAATCGGAACGGCAGTCATGCATGGAGGATGTACCGCCATCTTCGCCCTGATCACCAAACGACTGTACGACGGTTCTTGGCTGCGGGCCTGGCGGTGGGCGATTCCAGGGTTGGCCATCGCCGGTCTGCTTCACGCTATGTTCAATATGGTTTACTTTCATCCGATCGTGACGTCAATCATCCAAGTCATATTGTTTCCCGTCATTGTCATTCCCATCTATCGTCAAAGTGAACGAAACCTGAAAAACTGGTTGGAAATCGGGATGGATACCGATATAGAATTGCTCGAATCCATCAAATCCGGCCGGATTCTGCAAACCCGAATCGGGATTTATCTCCAATCACTCAAGGATCGGTTCACACCCATTATATTGGGAGACATGCTGTGCTATCTCCAGATTCACTTGGAGCTGGCCGTTCGGGCCAAGGGTGTTCTGCTTTTGCGGGAAGTCAACATGAATTTGCCCGACGATCCCGATATCCAGGCTAAATTTACCGAACTGGAGTATCTGAAAAGAAACATTGGCCCCACCGGCCGCCACATCATCGACACCTTCATTCATTATAATACCCGCGATCTCTGGCATATTTATTTCCTAACCCCCAACCAACTCCCTAAGAAATAACTCCGGTTATAATCCATTCCTTATCCGGATTTTGTCTGAATCCGCTTGCATTTTAACATCGAAATCATTATTTTATGGAGATTTCGAATGGATTGAAGAAAACGGATCGTTCCTGGACTAACTGACCTTGAATCTAAGAGGCTCACGATGAATCGATCATGGCCAATAGCGCCGGTGTGGATGATTGTCATCCAGTTTACACTCCTTCAGTTTATGGGAGCCCGCGGGTATGTGTTATGTACCACCGATCATGGAAGAACGGCACTGGAGCTGTGTACCACCACCTGTGAATGCCGTCAGATCACCCATCATACCTGCCCGATTTCCCATGCTTCCGCTCTGACCGCCTGTCATCAAGAGACAGCCTGTCAGGATATTCCCATTCTCGATAAAATCAAATCGTTAAATCCACTTCATGAATTCCCCAAATGCATTGACCTCCAATCGCTTGAAATCGATCCAGCATTTCCCCCTCTTCCGATTGAGTCCCGGTTGACCCCAAACGGTACCGATCCCCCGCTCCCATCAGTCAACAAGAATCTTGATCGTCTAAAATCGGTCATTCTGATTATTTAATCCCCATTACTCCATCGTTTCGTAATTAATCCGGGTAAAGATTCATCCCCCAGCACTCGGAATCGTCTGTTTTGGCTCCGATCGAGTTCTCTCTCCGCTTAACGGAATTATTTCATCGGATCGGTCGATTCGGAACTCCAATCA
This sequence comes from Candidatus Delongbacteria bacterium, assembly GCA_017997825.1. GTDB lineage: Bacteria > JAGOEH01 > JAGOEH01 > JAGOEH01 > JAGOEH01 > JAGOEH01. Next base: position 25,570 of record JAGOEH010000012.1, read on the forward strand.
GACAACGGGATGACCGGATACCTCGATTTCTAATCATTCATACCCATAAGGAACCGTTATGAAAGCTCATCATCTCATTTTTATCCATCTGTTATGGATCGGGTGGATTCAGGGACAGAGCGCCGACAGCCTGGCTCGCATGGCGATCCGGCATGATCCGGAACTGATCCGGGCCGCCCGTCAGGTTGAACTGGCCAAGCTTGAACAAAGAGCCGCCGGATCTTTCGCCCCGATCGAATTGAATTTCAGTTTGGGAGGCATTGAGGATTTCAGTCGGATTGACCGCAGCGATGAAAAAAGCCTCGGAATATCGAAATCATTCAGTTGGCCGGGAATCAGAACCGCAAAACACCAATCGGCCGGGCAGGCGCTCCGATTGGCCGAATTGGAACTGGAACAGACACTGAAATTTAAAACCCGTAGTATTCGGGATCTGTTATTGCATCGCTCTTATCACACAACACTCTCGGTTCGATGCCGGAATCTGATCTCCACCCTCCAAAAATTGTCGGACATCACCCAAACTCGTTACGGATTGAAGCAATCCCCATACAGTGATCTGGTGGCGATTCGGATGGAACTCACCCTGCTGGAACAGGATCTGGCGGATCATCAGCAGGCTAAGGCGGAGCTGGAAACCCGCCTCAAAATCATGACCGGATGTGATTCTCTGCCCGATCCGGATTCATCGATGCTGGAACCGGCTGATCTGCCCTATTCATCGGCGGAGACTGCCCAAGCGGAGTTGATCCGACAATCATTTCGTTACCAAATGATCCAGATTCAGCAAGCCAGGCTTGAAACGAACCGAAAGCTGAGCCGGCTGGAACTGATTCCGGTTCTCAGCCTTGGGATATCGCATGACTGGAACGAAAACGATCCTCCATTCAATCTGAACGATTATGAAGGCCGTCCGGGAAAGAGTTGGGGTATTGAAGGCAGTTTTACAATCCCCCTGTTTTTTCTTCCGGCATCCCAGATCCCGGGCAAAACCATCGAACTTGAGTCCAGGGTGGACCGGCAGATCAATACTCTGATTACACAGGCACAGCCTCAAACCATATCCGATGCTTATCGGTGTTTGACAATCCGGATCGAACAGCTTAACCGCTTTCAACAGAGTATCCTGCACGATGGAGAGATAGAGATGCAGAATTTGCTGGACCGGTATGCGGCCGGACATATTGCGCTTTCGGAGGTCATGCTCTACCTCCATAACCTGACCCGATATCGAAATGAGTATGAAGAAGCCCGGCTGCAGTACGGACTGGCCTTGAATGAACTGCACGTATGTGCAGAAATCGATCCCTATACCGAAAAGGAAACCGACCATGACAATTAAATACATTCTGGCCCCGGCCATCGCCCTGATGGGACTGATCCTCGGATGCAACCAATCGGAAAGCGAATCCTCCCATCATCATGAAGAAGAACAGGCCGTGATTGACCATATCATCATTTCATCCCAGGCCCTGCGGGAAAACCATATCAAAAGCCGACGGATGGAATTGGAGTATTTATCGGCGGAAATCAAAGCCACCGGCACCGTAGAGGCGGATCCGGCGCGGGTATTCTCCATTGCCCCCCGGGTGTCGGGCTGGATCAAAACCATTTATGGCCGGCCAGGGCAAAAAGTCCAGCGCGGCGATCTCCTGGCAGAAATCCATAGTCCGGAATTCATTGCCGCCCAGCAGGAATATCTGAATCTCGTTTCCGGATCACTCCAAGCCCAGGCCGATCAGCGTCTCCGATGGCTAGGCCTCACATCCCACGACATCAGCCTGATTCGCTCCAATCAAACCGTGATGGAATACTATCCCCTCCGGGCTTCCGCTGCCGGATCGGTAACCGCTTCGGAACTATCCGTCGGAGATTTTGTGGATGCCAATCAATCCCTGGGAACGATCACCGACATCTCAGCCGTCTGGGTAACGGCCCGTTTCCAGGAGCAAGCCCTGATGAATATTCATTTACCGGCTCAGGCCATCATGCAAACCTCAGCCTGGCCCGGATCGAGTTTTACCGGCCGGCTCAACTTAATCGAGGAGGTTATCGATCCTGAAACCCGGACCATCGGGGGCCGGATTGAAATCCCAAATCCTGATCGGAAGCTGAAACTGGGGATGTTTATGACGATTCATCTACAAAGCGATAATCCGGCCGCACCACCGGCCCTGTATGTCCCGGAAGAAGCGGTCCAGCGGCTGGATGGCGTTCCGTTTGTCTTTGTTTGTGAAAATGATACCACATTCATCAAACGGGATATCGATCCGGGAAAGACCCTGCACGGACGAATCGAGATTAAGGCGGGACTGAAAGCCGGCGACGTCATCATCATCGAGGGCAGTTTTCTGCTCAAATCCGAAATGATGAAAAATTCGCTGGAAGGACATGATCATGCTGAATAAAATCATCGAGTTCTGCCTTCAGCACCGAAAGACCATACTGTTCATGGCCTTGCTCGGCGTCGGCATGGGAATCTGGAGTATCCGCCGCCTACCCATCGAAGCCCTGCCCGATGTTACCAATGTCCAGATCGAAATCGTCAGCACCTCCAATGGATTTTCTCCATTGGAAATCGAGCAGTTCGTCACCTATCCCATCGAAATGGAAATGAAAGGATTGCCGGGGCTGGAGCAGCTGCGTTCAGTCAACAAGTATGGGATTTCGGTTGTGACCCTGGTTTTTACCGATCGAACCGATATCTATTTTGCGCGGGAACAGACCGCTCAACGGCTGAATGAAATCCGGGAGAAGCTGCCGGAAGGGGTCGAGGTCGAGATGGGCCCTATCGCGACCGCATTGGGCGATATCTATCAGTATACCCTGGAGGGCCAAATGCCGGCCGATTCGGCCGAGGCCGTCCAGTACCTGACTGAACTCCGAAGCCTCCAGGACTGGGTCGTGGCCCCCATGCTCAAAGGAATACCCGGCATCAGCGAAATCAACTCGTTCGGCGGATATGTCAAGCAATACCAGATCATCCTGCGGCCCGAATCGTTGATCAAATATCGACTGACGGCATCCGAAATCGGCGAATTGATCGACCGCAACAATCGGAACCGGGGCGGATATCTGGACATCAGTCCCGAACAGCAAGGCATCATCCGTTGCATCGGGTTGATCCGATCCATTGACGATATGCGCCGGATCGTGGTTAAAAACCAAAGCGGGATCCCGGTCTACCTGGAGGATATCGCGGATTTCCAAACCGGACAGGCCCTCCGGCAGGGAGCGGCTCTGAAAAATGGCGGAATTGAAGCCGTCGGCGGGATTATCATGATGCTGAAGGGTGAAAATGGACTTGAACTGGAAAAGGCTATCGCCCGGAAAGTGGAAGAGATCAACCGCAACCGGATTTTGCCGGAAGGGATCCGGATTGTCCCTTACTATCGTCAATCACCCCTGATCCAGAGCAGCATCCGAACCGTGCTCAAATCCCTGGCTGAAGGTTCGATCCTGGTCCTGCTGGTACTGATGTTTTTTCTCCGCAATCTGAGAGGATCCATCGTTATCCTGATTTCACTACCGCTCTCCATTCTGGGCGCCATGATCGGCCTGAAGCTGGCCGGCATCCACGCCAACCTGATGTCATTGGGCGGCCTGGCCATTTCGATCGGAATGATTGTGGATGCCACCATCATCCAGGTGGAAAATGTCCAGCGACATTTATCCGAATCCAGGGATCAGCTTCCGTTTCGGGATTTGGTCAGAATGGCGGTCATGGAAGTCCGCCGTCCCAGCATCTTTGGGGAACTGATCATTGCGCTGGTCTTCATTCCCATCCTGGCCCTGCAGGGCTTGGAAGGTAAAATGTTCAGCCCGCTGGCGCTGACGGTATCCATAGCTCTCTTGTCCTCCCTGATCATATCGGTATTCGTCAGCCCGGTTTTGTGCAGCCTGGTTTTAAGGCATCGGATCGAGAAAGCCAATCCGTGGATGGACCGGCTCCAGAACGGATATTCATCCATCCTGAGCTTAGCCCTTCGATACCGCAAAACCGTATTGGGAGGGGCATTGATCCTGTTGATATCGGCCATTTTCCTAATTCCCCGCCTGGGGCGCGAATTCTTGCCGATCATGGATGAGGGGGCCTTCGACATGGATATCCAGATACTGCCGGGCGTCTCATTGGATAAAGCCATGGATATCAATCGCCAAATCCAGCGGAAACTGCAGACATTTCCCGAACTGGTATCGGTCGTTTCCAAAACCGGCCAAACCGGAATTGCCCTGGAAGCGCGTAGTGCGGACAAAACCGGTTATGTCGGTACGCTCAAGCCTCATTCGCAATGGCAGACAGCCAAGACCAGACGGGAATTGTTTGCGGCCATGCGGGACAGCATCTCCACTATCCCGGGATTCCTCTTCGGATTCAGCCAGCCTATCCAGTGCCGGATCGATGAATTGGTGGCCGGAACCCGCGCCCAGCTAATGATCAAGGTTTTCGGAACGGATCCCGACAGCCTGTCGCGCCTGGCCAACCAGATTGCTCGTGAATTGTCGAGCCTACAGGGGACAACCGACCTAATGGTGGAAAAAAACCAGGGTCTTCCCTATCTGGTGGTGGATTTGAATCGGGAAGCCTTGGGACGCTATGGCCTGACGGCTCAGGAAGTCATGGAATTCATTCAGGTGGCTTTTGATGGAGCCGTGATCACCCGGATTTATGAGCAAAACCGCTTTTTCGACTGTATTCTCCGATTTCCCGAATCGTATCGGCAGAGCATTCAGCAGGTCAGACAACTAAGTTTCCAGAGCCAGGACGGCCGCACCATTGACTTAGCGGCGCTGGCCGATATCAGGATGGAAGAGGGACCGGTCCAGATCAGCCGTGAAAACGGGATGCGCTTTGTCGGGATTGAACTGAACATCACCGGGCGCGATCTGGTCGGTTATGTGGAACAAGCCCGCGATACGATTCAGGGTAAAATGATTCTCCCTGAAGGGTACTTCCTGGAATGGGGCGGCCAGTTTGAAAACCAGGCGCGGGCCATGACCCGTCTGATGATCATCGCACCAATGGTCATCGGCCTGATTATCCTGCTTCTCATCATTACATTCCGGGCCGTCAAACCGGCTCTGCTGGTCCTCTTCAACCTTCCCTTCGCTCTGATCGGGGGCGTCTGGAGCCTGTATCTGGCCGGCCAATACCTGTCGGTACCTGCATCGATCGGCTTTATCGTGCTGTTCGGAGTAGCCGTATTGAACGGCATGGTACTGGTATCCCATATCATGGAATTGAAATCCAAGGGATGCGAAATGAATGATGCCGTGACCCGGAGCTGCCGAGTCCGATTACGGCCGGTCCTGATGACAGCCATGACCACCATATTCAACCTGATTCCGATGATCGCCGCGGTCGGTCCCGGCTCGGAAATACAGCGCCCTCTGGCGCTGGTAGTCGCCGGCGGCCTGATTTCCGCCACCCTGCTGACCCTGATTATCCTGCCGGTCCTGTTTACTCTCTTTTACAAAGATGTTCCTATCTGCCGTTAAAATAGATTGACTTTTCACCAACCCCGACTTATTATTCCAAAACCCGGGTATCCCCCCTCCCACCGATACCCGGGTTGAGGATTGCGCCAGGATCGGGCTGCGGCAGGTCGCAGGCACAGGATGCAGGAAAAGCGGACGGACAACGGCACCGTTCCTCTTTTTCAACTAATTGGAAAGAGGGTATCGCATGAAACCGATTTTTCAGGGCGTTATTTTTTTTCTGGTGCTGGCATGCATGGAAGCCGCCATCGAGGATGCCCTTCTGCTGACGATCGGGAAACCGGATTCGGCCTTTGTTTCCTATAGCCGCAAAAAAACCGGCGGCCGCCACGCTTCCGGATATGCTCTATACTATCAGTTTCATACTCCTGACGGCTCATTATATTCCGGGCACGTCGACTCCGACCGGGAACACAGCCTGATCAAAATCCGTTATCTGGAACGATTTCCTCACATCAATTCCGCCTATTCATCGACCCTGCTTTTCATTTTCTCACTCTTCTGGTTCTGTCTGGGAATAACCGGTCTCTATCTGCTGGTTCGAATCCGGAATAAAAAACCATCCGCCGGTCTCTATTCAAAGACGACACCGATTTTGACGTCGCTCATCTGTATCTATCTCTATCTGTTCCATTTCGGTACGACCGATTGGTTCTCGATCCGGGCAAAACCCGCCATCATTCAGGGCGAGCCGGGCAACACCCCGGGCAACCTGCTCAATCAGGGCGAACTGGTAAGTGACCGGCACTGGATATACTATTCGGCCTCCGATCCAGCCAATCCGGGAATCTATAAAACCGACATGGCAGGTCAAACCACGGTTCGTCTTGCCGACGATGTAGCCTTCCATATGAATCTTAAAGATAACTGGATCTATTATATCAATTTCAATGATAACAGCTATATCTATGCCCTGTCAACCGATGGCGAAGATAGACACCGCATTCTCAAAGAACCGGCTCATGAACTGGTACTCAAAGGCGACTGGCTCTTCCTGGTCTGCCGAAGTGATCACAACAAGCTTTACCGCTGTAATCTAAAGGGCAGCCGGCTGACCAAACTGAATGATGACCCCTGCGCCCGGATTACTCCACTCGGGGACTGGATCTACTATATATCCGGTACGGGAGATTATCCGGCCGTCGGCCCGGTTTACCGGATCATGAATAACGGTACCGACCGTCAGCCATTCCTGCCGAATGTCAGAACCTCCACCCTACTATCCGACAGCACCTCGCTCTATTATATCCCCGATACACCCGAACGCAATCTCTACCGGATCAGTCTGATATCACCGGATTCAGCGGTGTTGATATGCGATTCCAGCATGGCATTCATCAACCTCCGGAATCAGGACCTGTATTTCTCCAGCTACCATTCCGGTTTTATTTACCGATTGAATTTGACCGATCGGCAAATCACCCCTATTCTGGAAAAAAACTGCTGGAATTTTTATCTGGCCGGGCACTGGCTCTATTACCGCCTGGACATGATGGAATCGGATGATTCAAAACTTCATCGGATTCCGCTGCCCTGATTTTTTTTTAATTTATTGACACC
>JAGOEH010000013.1 GCA_017997825.1 Candidatus Delongbacteria bacterium
AGATCGAACTCTGCGGGCATGCCACCTTAGCTTCCGCCGCCGTCATCTGGCGGGAAAATCTCGAAAATCCTCACCATCCGATTATATTTGATACCCGAAACGGAGTATTTACTGTTTTTCAGACTCCGCCCCTGATTCACCTCAAATTTCCTTTGATGCCCCCCACCCCGGTTGCTTGTCCAGGCGAATTGATGGATTGTATCGGATTGATTCCCGATGATCTGGCCTATACCGGAAAAAATCAGTCAGATTGGTTGATCGAACTCCAAAACCCCCATCGATTATCCATGCTTCAACCGGATTTCCAACGACTCGAAAACCTTCTGACCGGAGGAATCATAATCACCTCCCCTGATCCTTCCGGTGTTTATGATTTCATCTCCCGCTATTTTGATCCCGCCGAAGGAATCAATGAGGATCCGGTCACCGGATCGGCTCATTGCTGCTTAGGCCCCTATTGGCAATCCCGCCTCGATAAAAATTCACTCCTTGCTTGCCAAATCTCGGAACGCGGAGGAGTTCTCCATCTGACTCTCTTTTCCGACCATATCGATATCGCAGGACAGGTGGCCTTTTTTATGGAGGGTAGGATTCTGTAGTATTCTTGTTTCAGGTTATGTAGAATCTGGATACCATCAACTCTTAGCATTGCACCTTCTGAAAATCGATTAAAAACAGTTCAACCGATACCCGAACCTGATTCATTGATTAAAGACATCGATAAAACTATATTTTTATCATTGTATTAAATTATTTATTGACTTTTATACATATTTATTTTATCATCGTAGGATCTACTATTTCTTTTCAATGTACTCCATTAGCTGATCAACGTCATGAAGTGATTGAATGATTAACTCCAGGAAAGGAAGTCCCCAAAAATGAAAAGAATAATGATTACATTAGGATTTTTGTATTGTAGTCTGTCGGCACAAACCTTTCAATATGATACCCTTTCCAATTTCAATGCGGTGGCTGGAGTCAATTATTATAAAATAAAAGAATCGAAAAACCCATGGAACATTTTTGTTTTGAAAATTGATTTGAGAAGCGAAAACATCAGGATCGAGACGGCCAAAGGACAGGATCGGGTAGTAGCCCAGGAGAATCCATTAGCTATTTCCCGGCGTAAAACTTACTCCAATCACCGGGTTGTGGCGGCTACCAATGCCGATTTTTATGATGCCACTCAGGGAACTCTGACCACCAATCTGTGTAACGGTGAAGTGGTCAAAAGCTATGAAACCCGAAATTCCGCTTATTTCAGCGGCATTGGACTCGATATCAATAAAAAACCTATCATGGGACGCATTTTTATTAAACCCAAATTGATTCTATCCGATACTACCGTCACCATTCACTTTTTTAATAAAACTCGCAATCTGAATCAAATGATTTGCTACAATCATTATTTTGGAACGGTGGTACCCCCGGATACCCTGATTGGAACCGAGATCGAGATCGAAGCGCTCTCTCCCTGGTTGGCCAATGACACTATTCCCTGCATGGTAAAAGCCAAGTATTCCAATACTAATGGACGGGCTACGATACCCACCCGGAACTATATTCTCACGGCGACCGGTAATTCCAAACCTCATCTGGATCGTCTTTCAGTGGGAGATACGGTTCGGGTACTGGTCGCGACGACACCGGGAATTCCACATCTGGATCAGATTACGGGTGGATACCCCCGAATTATCATTGACGGCCAATACTATGAAGCTCCCAACGCTCCATCCATGCTGGAAACCAGGAATCCCAGAACCGCAGTCGGTCTTTCCCGAGACAGCCTCTATTTGTTTATCATTGTGGTCGATGGACGGAGTACGGCCAGTGCGGGGATGACCCGTAAAGAACTGGCCGATTTCATGATCGGCAAATTGGATATTTGGCAGGGCACCATGCTGGATGGTGGCGGTTCGGCGTGTATGGTAGTCAATGATACGGTCCGCAATATCCCCAGTGATGGATCGTTGAGAGCGGTCGCCAACTGCCTGACGGTCGTCTCCTCCACCGAACCGACTCAGATTTTGTCGGCAATCCAGTTTGATAAATCCGAATTGATTCTGTTCCGAGGCACACAATCCAACCTCAATCTGATCGGTTACGATACCCACGGATACCGAATGGGTATCGATCAATCCAAGCTAAAGTTCTCCTGTGATTCCGCATTGGGACGATTTGATTCAACCACCTTTACCGCCGGTCCACGATCGGCCCAAGGGTATATCTATGCCGATTATGAAGGAATCCGTGACTCCATCTTGGTGCGTGTTATTGTTATCAATCAGGTTACCCTGACCTCGCGATTCATCGTCACCGATACGGTTCGATCCGTCAGCCTGAAATACAATTCATGGGATGAATGCCATACCCTGCGAAAACTCCCGGCCTCCGACTACCGATGGAGCCTGTCCGATTCCTCCATCGGCAGTATTGATTCATTGGGTGTATTCAAGGGTAAAAAACCAGGGCGAACCGATATTATCATCCAAATTGATCAAGCCGCCGACACCATTGAGGCAGAAGTCGCCCTGATTCAAGGAACATCAATCCTATCCCCGATGAATGATACCACCGGTTGGACCATTACTTCCGATAAGGTCGATTATGTCAGAATTTATCCGGCCATTGATCCTGCAACCGGTCAGGGGAATGTCCTGGCCATCGATTACCGAATGAAAGCTATCGCCTATATCGTTCAGAGCATTGCCCTGTATTGTGATATCCCGGTCGATGGCGTTCCAGACAGTATCAGCCTGGTGGCATGGTCGGATGGTTACAAGCACCGTTTGAGCTACTATTATTCCGACGAAAACGGGGAACTGTTCCGTAACACTATCAGTGCCAGTCAGTTAATAATTAAGTCAAACTGGGAAGCCTATCCTCTACCGTTTAGCAGTTCCACGGCTGTTGCTGGAGGTCTATTCAATTATCCCGTCACCTTCAAGTATCTCCAAATTCAGCTTGGATATTCCGGAAAAATACCCGATTCCACCTATCAGGGAACCATCTATCTTAAGGATTTGAAGGTTTCCTATCCGGGCACTCCGGTAGAAATCGAAAGAGTCAATACTCTTCCGTCTGCCACGTATCAATTGTTTACCAACTACCCCAATCCCTTTAATATGAATACTCAAATCAAATACTCCATTCCTGAATACAGTAGAGTTCGATTGAGTATCTATAACTTTCTAGGAGAAAAAGTCGACGACCTGGTTGATCACCCGCAGTCTCCCGGAACCTATATCTATAATTATGATGCTTCCGGTTTGGCATCGGGGATTTATTTTTATCAGTTGAACGCTGCCACTGACCGGGGAAATGGTGCTAATTATACCCGTAAAATGGTTTTAATGAAATAAGGAGCTGGAATTGTATCATTCTCTCTTTCGGATCAGTTTTCCTTTCCGAAGCGTCGATCCCAGTTTGAAATAGTAAACATAAACCCCGCTGCCGAGCTTATCCAGTACGGTAGCGGGAATTTCTATCTGGTTCAGGGCATCATCTCCCTGATCTTCATAAACAATCCGGCCGTCGAGGGTATAGATCTGCAAATGATAGCCTTCGGTTTCCGGATACTCATAAGCCTTGTAAAATCCCCAATTCAGCTTGTTATTGAATGGGTTGGGCCATGGACCAATCTGTTTTTCCGATAAAGGGGAGAGCCGAATCGTCAATACCGAATCCTGAAGCTGGGCCGCCACCATATCAACCATTTCTTCAATCGCATAGCCCTGAGCTTCCAACTTCAAATTCAGGTTTTGATCCAAATAGGTGTCCATAATCGGGAGTGAAAAAGCTCCGGTCGAACTGGACTGGGTTAATCCGATCACCTGCCCGCTATTGGGATGATAAGCCTTGACATGAACCTGGTCTAAGGGCTCTCCTTTTCGATTGGTAATCTGTCCCTCGATGAATCCGATATTGCATAGGGTGGAGTCGAATGCCAGGGTGAAACTACTGCTGATGATCGAAGTGGAAGGATTGACCAGCCCGATGATGATTTGCCGGTATAAGCTCAGATTGGGAAAAATAGCGGGTTCCTGACTACTCAAGCCTGGATTGAAAAACAGGGTGTGATGGGTTCCGTCATAGCGTACCCCCTTGATGAAACCGGTACAACCGGCATCATAACTCAGCCGCAGTCCGCCGTTTCGGGTCGGAAGATAGGTATAGTATTTAGCGGCCAAGGGATTGATGGTGATCGGCATACTCGGCGATGAGGACCATGCGCTAACCGTCAGTTCAGGATAAGCGGCCGCTTCACTGAAAAATGAATCCGCAACCGTCTGGGTCCCGGTAAAGGTATTCCAATAGGCAAACTGGAGAAAATTGGAAACGAATCCGCCGGGTAATACCTGATCGAAACAGACGTGGGGGACCCGACCGGGAGTGGCATAATCCTCCCATAACTGACGGATAATATCCGGTGAATAGGATTCGGCCATATAGAAAGCCAGTAGGGCTTTGGAATACTCCACCCATCCGTTATAGGCCGTCAATGAACTGTTGCTGTTTTTAAAATAGGTATCCAGATACTGGTAATAATCATTCAGACTATCATAGATTACATCCTCCATCCATACGGCTGAGATTTCATACCAGTAAATATTCGAGCTGGATACTCCCGGATCCCAACGGTAATTGACCTGCAACGCGTGGAAAAATTCATGAGCGGCTGTAATTCTGACGGCGTCCAGGCCCTTGGTCAGAAAAATATTCTCTTGAAAATCATTATCGATGGTAATGAAAGGCGTGCAGCGGGTACAGCTCGATTCATCCCAGTCGGTATAGCCATATCCCTGGAGACTTTTGATGTAGATATCGAATTGTACCCCATCAATGGTATCTTCCTTGTATTTCTTAAGATTCATGGTTTCAATTTCAACCTGATAGACATGATCAAAAATGACCGCCGTCTCTTCGATATAATCCGGGATCTGGTTCTGATTGGCATCGATAGAATCGACGGCATCGGTCCCGACTTTGGCATAATGAATCAGAAAATGCTGGGAAGGAGAAAGATAGGTGTAGGGCAATCCCCCCGGACGGGTTCCCAATGTAGACCGCATCAGGCTTTGATAGGGTTCTTCCACCTCATTCAGCCGGCTTTTCAGTTCCGCAATCTGGCCGAACCGGCAGCGTGGAACCGGTGTGCCCTCCGATTTCATATTTTCCGGCAATTGATCCGGAGTAAAAATATCAAGGTAGGTATAGTACAAATACTGGCCGGCCGAGAGTTTTCCCTGCTGACGAGCCGTTTCTATCTTCTGTATATCAGCCTGAATGACGGCTTGAAGAACTAAAATCAATAGGATCAATCGGGCCGTAGTTCTGATTATCATGTATTCTCCTTCATAATATTCTACTCGGTTATCAAGTCAATTCTGAATCGGCCGGCTTCCCTTCATCGGACAATGACGGAAAGTTCCTGCACCTCGATAATATCATTTTATCCCGAAAAAGTCAATCGATAATTCAGTTGCGGTTCCCATTCCCTAATCGGAATCTGTTTTGATGATCTTTCCCCGGCGAGATAACGGCCCCAGCTTCAGATAAAAGAGATAGACCCCGCTACTCAGTGGCTCAAGATACCGAGACGGGATTTCGATCCGGTTAAACGCGGCTTCGCCTGTGTCTTGATAAATAATCTGTCCGTCCAGGGTATATAGCTGAACCTGATAGGATTCGACTTCAGGATTCTGGTAAGCCTCAAAATAGCCGAATGACAACTGATTCTGAAACGGATTGGGCCAGGCTCCAATTTGACGATTCGACAACGGATTTAATAGGATGGTCAATAAGGAATCCAGCCATTCCTCAGCTCTAAAATCTTTCCATTCCATAATTTCATACCCGGCCATTTCCACCCGCAGGTTCAGATTTTGATGGATTAGACTATCCGGGATCGGTAAAGAAAAGCTTCCGGCTGATCCGGATTGGGTCATTACCATCACTCGATGATCTGAAGATCGATGGAGTTCAATGGCGGCCTGTTCGATTCCTTTTCCGGATCGATCGGTCACCCGGCCATTGATCAGGGCTACATCATACAGGCTGGAATCAAATTCCAGCCTAACCTGACGGTTGATACTTTGGCTGGTGGGATTGACCAGAGCAATGATCAGATGACGATACAAGCTGAGATTCGGAAAAAGAACGGAACCGGATGAGGAATTAAAAAAATGAGTATGATGGGAGCCGTTATACTGGATGCCTTTAATAAACCCGTCGCAAAGAGGATCATTATGGAGACGGATACCCCCATTCCCTTCCGGAATATAATGGTAATACTGGATGGCCAATGGCTGGATGGTTATATCCCGAATTCCGGCCCCTCCCCAATCGGGAATCGTCAATTCCGGATAATGCGATCCCTCGCTGAAAAATGAATCCGCTACGGCCTGTGTCCCGGTAAAGGTATTCCAATAGGCAAACCGAATAAAATTTGTGGCGAATCCCTCAGGCAACACATGATCGAATGATTGATGCGGCTGATAACCGGGATTGCTATAATCCTCCCATAATTGCCGGATGATATCCGGCGAATAGGATTCGGCCATGTAAAAGGTCCAGGGTACCTTAGAATATTCACTGTATCCGTCGAATGTCGTCAATGAGCTATTGGTGTTGGCATAATAGGTTTTCAGATACGATAAATAATCATTGACGCTATCCTCAATCACATCCTCCATCCAGGTGGAAGAAATTTCATACCAGTATATATTGGAGCTGGATACTCCCGGATCCCAGCGATAATTCAGCTGTAGAGCATGAAAAAATTCATGAGCGGCGGTCACTCTTACCGCTTCAAGTCCATGGGTAGTATAAGAACTTTCAATATAATCATTATCAATGGTAATAAAGGGGGTACACGTTATACAGGTGTTTTCATCCCAGGCACATCCCCCATAATCCCCCCCTAAATTCTGAATATAGACGTCCAGTTGAAACCCGTCAATATTATCTTCTTTATAATGGCGATATCCCAGACTGTCGATCTCGATCCGATAGACCCGATCAAAAATCCGGCCGACCTGATCCACATAGTCGGGAATTCCATTCGCATCGCTATCACGGGTATCCACGGCATGATACCCGGTGGTAGTATAATGAATCATGAAATGCCCGGAAGGGGAAATGAAGGTATTCGGCAAACCACTCGGACGGGAGCTTAGAACGGATCGTATTCGGCTGCGGTAGGGTTCTGCCACCTCATCCAGCCGGTTTTTCAATTCCCCGATCAGCCCGAAACGGGAACGGCGGGCGGTTGTCGGCGGTGTCCGATAACACTCCGGCAGCTCCTCCGGGGCATAAAGGTCCAGAAAAGTATAATACAAATACTGACTGACCGATAATGCCCCTTTTTGATGATCGGATCGGATGGCGGTTTGATCCCCTGCCATCCGGATCCAGTCCGCAAACAGCACTATAATGATAATGGTTAATAATTTGAGGTTCAATCGGTTCTCCTTGGCTTTCCGGCACGTATCCCGATTCTTACCGGCATGAATCCGGGAATCGCATAATCTCACAATATAGGTTAAAATACTTGGCGGCAATAGACGGCCATGAAAAATAACGCCGGATCACTTCCATCCGGGATGTATCAGACGTGGATTCGGATTCTGAATCCATCATCCGCCTGATTTTCCCAGTAATCGCCGTAGACGGACAGGGCAGGCTATAGGTCAGGGGCAAAATCTGTTTGAGCCAGAATGGGGTTTGAGGTCCGACCTCAGCCAGGATCGGCCGACGGCCGGCCAATACCGTCTGCAAAACCATACTGCGGGGGGTAATCCCCCCCTGATAAGGCAGAATGACTCCACGGCTGCCTTGAAGAATTTTAAGGATTGTATCATTGTCCAAGCCATGATAAAACAGAATCTGCTTTTTTATCCCCAGCCGTTCAATCTGGTGATCCAATTGCTGCAATAATCGTGTTTCCTGATTACCGTAACAAATCACCCAATAATCATCAGCCGATTTCAGAGCGGCCCAGGCCTCAATAATCAGATCCAGCCGCTTGCCGCTGTGAATATTACCGAAAAAAACCGCATATCGCTCCGGCATGGCCGGAATGATTGGATTTCCGCTGGATATTGGCGTCATCCCACCGATCGGAATGACCCGTACCTTGGAATGATAGCGCTTCAACCATTCCGATTCCTGTCGATTGGTGCTGATCAATCGATCCGAAATCAAAATCAATAAAAATAACCGCAAAAAATACCCGGAAAAACGAATTCTTCGCCGCCATGATGTCATGAGATAGGGCAGAATCTCATGGATGGTGGTCACGATCCGAATATCATGAAACCGTAATCGAATAATGAGCAAACTGAGTATCAAACGATACCCGGAAAATACCGCGGTCGGATACTGCAGCTGAATAATCCGTATTGGACGGGTTTTGAGGCAATTCCACAATCTCTTCAGATGCCCCGATCGACCGACCGGATAATGAATCACCTGACTTACATTCCGATATGATCCATCAGGTATATATAATACCAGCTCCAGCTCGTTTTTTAAATGTTCTGTCAGATTATAACCGGTATCCCCAATTCCACAATGGATCGGAGGATAAGCACCTGGAATGAATAAAACACTTATTCTATTGAATTCCATTGACCTGTTCTCAATATGTTAATAATTTTAATTAAACCATCATGCATAATCAAATAAATTATAATTATATACATAATGTTAGCGCATGCGATACTAATGATTAATTGGTGTAATGTTATAGGCTGCAAATTAAAATAATTGATAATTATAAATCCGGCTAAAACGACTCCATACACTCCAAAAATATTCCGGATCAATTTTAAACTGAATTCAGTATAGCCATGAATAATCAGAATCGCTCCCATCATGGCCAAGCTTTGAGCGATGGTGACTCCCCAATATCCGAAAAATAAGAATCCCGCTCCGATCAAAAGGAGTTCAATGATTCCATACCAGATATAAATGAGATTGATGGTTCTAAATTTTTCAACAATGATCATATAGTTATAGATTACATCCAGAAAAGGTTTACCGAACGACAGAAACATCAAGCCGATTGATAAAGGATAGATCGAGGCCCAGGTCGATCCGAAAAAGACATGAATCAGGTAGTATAACACCAACAGGAGATTGACCATAATTGCACCCACAACAATGACATTCAGATCCACCAATACTTTGATGATTTGCATAATCTTATCCGAATTATAGCGATGTTTTATCAGAAGCGGATAATTATTGGCCAGCATAACGTTAGTGAAAAGCTCAATCGGAAGTCTGACGAAGTGAAAGGCTTTACTGTACACGCCGAGTATAGCCTGCGATATTCCATATCCGATCACCAAATCATCCAGACGTCCCGACAATAATGAAACCAGATTGTTTATAAAGAGTTTTTTTCCTTTTGACAGATACCAGCGACAGATGGACCAATCCACTCTAAATTTGAGATTCAGCGGGTATTTCCATGCCATATAAACGACGATAATAAAACTGCTGAGCATGTATTTTACGATCAGACTCCAATATGAGAACCCACAATAGGCCATCATCAGTGCAACCAATGAACCCATAATCCCGATCAGGGTACTGATACCTTCAAATCGATAGCGCTTCCACTTTTTGGTTGATTCCAAACTGAACAAGGACAGCATAATTAACAAAAATTTATTGAAAATCAACAGCGCCATGAAAACCCAGAAAATCGGGCCGACACTGCGATCCGGATGGGAAATGAAATAAAATGGAACCGATAAAATCAGGATCAATGGAATATTGAGACTTCTCATCAGCAGATAGTTGAAGTTTTCAATACCCCGGTTCTCTTCCGGCCGATTATAGAACAACTGGTCAAATCGCAGGGCATCGATCAGTGACATCATATCGATCGTGCTGACGATTACGGCAATCAAACCGAAGATTTCCGGCATCAGCCACCGCATCAAGGCTAGATTGAGCAGGTAATTAAGCGCAAATCCGATGAAGGAAATCAGAATGATCCGATAATTGCTGGTGATGATCTTATGTTTAAAAAAAATTCCCATAGTCGATTTCTCTTGTCGGATAATAATCGGAACGGGTCTGGATGTCAACCCCTATTTTCTGTTTTGAGTTGTTTTTTCAATTTAAACCACTTATATTAAAGCTGTCGTTTTTTTTACTTTGAGCTTAAACGGAGTTCAAACAATCTGATGAGTTGCCCTCTTTCTCCTCTCAAAATTCGATTGTATCATCCGAATGTCACCTATTTTCAGGATTATCTTCTTTCACGTCAGACCTGGATTGTTCCGCAGGACTGGAACACGATCCGTTTTTACCGTTATTCCTTGACCGATCAGCAGGTTTCGATCATCAACCCCCGCCTGGAACCTCTTCAGGATGGTTTCCAGCAGGCGCACTATCCGATCCGGGGAGTTCCGGTCTGGAAATTACCGGAATCGGAGTATTGCCGATGGCTGCTAAAATCTATTCAGTGGCGGCCTCATGATTCCTTTTGCCGTGATGTATTGAAGGATGAAGGGATTCTGCATCATTATTCCCGTCTTTCCTCCATGATCAGAAAATACCGCCAATTGGTACTTTCCTGTCTATCCCTCGATACGGAGGGACTGGATACGCGGCTGGAGCCCTCGATTCTCCGATGGTTACCCCGTCAGATGTTATCTTATTCCATTCTGATTCCGGCTTATTGGGACTGGCGTCAAATCATGCTGGAGGATGATCAGATGGTGCTGTATACCATCTTTAAGCCCCAGCCCCGTCTGATATGGGCCTGGATCGTTGGACTGGAGGTTCAGCTTAGGCTAACCCATTCCATCCCCACCCGAAAAACCGATCTGACCTCAGCCTTCCATCGTGCTATCCACCCGGAAAATGATGGCTCGCTTGCTTCTGATTACCAAAATCTAATGGCCGAATTTCCATCATCCATCCCCGGGTATCCCCATCTGTATTCCATGTTGAAAATTATCGCCGCTTCGAATTTGATTATAGATTACAGCTGGCCGAACCTGATACGGGAACTGGGTTTCCTGATGGTTGGATGGTGGGAACACAAAATGATTGACACACTGTAAAAAATCATTATATTGCACCATAACAATCAGTCCAACAGGAGAACCGAAAAATGAAAAAATTACCCATCATGGGAGTTGAAACCAAAAACCTGAACGTCATTCCGGATGAACGCGGAAGGTTAATGGAAATCCTTCGTTCCGATGAATCGATTTTCAACCGGTTCGGCCAGGTATACCTCACTACGACCTATCCGGGAGTGGTTAAGGCGTGGCATTTTCATAAAAAGCAGGATGATTATATCTGCTGCATCCATGGAATGATCAAACTGGTCCTCTGGGATGACCGTTCTGAAAGCCCGACTCAAGGCTGTCTTAATACATTCTGTATCGGGACTCATCAACCGATGCTGATCCGGGTACCGGCCGGAGTCTATCATGGATGGAAATGCATCAGTCAGGAAGAAGCCATGATCATCAATCTTCCAACCCAGCCCTATTGTTATGAAGATCCCGATGAATACCGATTGGACCCGCACATCAATTCGATTCCTTATGCCTGGGACCGGAAAGATGGCTGAATCGGAGACCCGGGATCAGCATCCGCGCATTCGTTTACTCAGTTCGGATTTATGCAATAAAATCGCAGCCGGAGAAGTCATTGAGCGGCCTTACTCTGTTGTCAAGGAGCTGATCGAAAACTCCGTCGACGCGATGGCTGATCGGATCAGCATATCGGTCGACAAAGGCGGCAAAGAACTGATCGAGATTTCGGACAATGGACACGGGATTCCCAAAGATGATATTCGTTTGGCCTTTCAGCGCCATGCCACCTCAAAAATCAGCGAATTTGATGATCTCAATCACCTCCGCAGCATGGGATTCCGGGGTGAAGCCCTTCCTTCCATCGCTTCCGTCTCCCAGGTCGAAGTATGGACCCGCTACTTCCAGGAGGATAGCGCCATCTATCTTCGATTGGAAGCCGGAAAAGAAATGGCCTATCAGGAAACCGCCCGAGATGTCGGATCCACCATTCGAATCCGGAACCTGTTCTTTAATGTTCCTGCCCGTAGAAAATTTCTGCGCCAGGACAACACCGAATATCGGTATATTCTGACTGAAGTTGAAAACCAGGCCCTGGCTCATCCCCAGATATCGTGGCGCTGTATTTCCAACGGTCAAGAAGTATTTCATTATCCTCAAACCCCTTCTTTAGAACAACGCATTTATCAGGTTCTGGGACATGAATTGGAGGGAGCCTTACTTCCCATCGAATATCGTTCCGATCTGGGCAGCATCCGAGGATATGCCGGCTCCATCGAAGTTGCCCGCAAGAGCGCCTCCATCTATTCTTTTGTCAATCAACGGATTATTCGTGACAAGGTTATCACCAAAGCGATCCTGGAAGTCTATCGCTCCATGCTTGAAAAGGATCGTTACCCACTGGTGTTCATCTATCTCGATCTGGATCCCGGATTGGTCGATTTCAATGTTCATCCCAGCAAGCGAGAGGTCCGATTCAACGATAGCCTTCAACTCTATCATCTGGTCTATACCTCAGTCAAAAAAGCCTTGGACCAGGGATTCAGCAAAGATCACGCTCTGATGAATCTGTCTTCCTCCATGCCTCGATCATCCTTTGCCAAACCCCAGATCAGTTTCCAGGAGACTTTACCCCTGCAACTCGAAAAAAAAGAAAGCAAACCGATTTCATCTCCTCCCGAAATCAGCAAAGTCATTCAACGTATAACTCATGGATTTGAAACCGAACAAAACAATCAGACGGTTCAACAGCTCTGGCAGCTCCATCAGACTTACATCGTAACCTCGATCAAGGATGGCATGGTGGTGATCGATCAGCATGCCGCTGCCGAACGGGTTTTGTATGAGAAAATCCTGAAGAGTTTCCGGGATCATGAAACAGCCTCCCAACAACTGCTTTTCCCGGAAGTGATTAACCTCAATCAGCAGGAATTTGCTCTCTATCAGGAGGTCCGGGGTATTTTCGAAACCCTGGGATTCTCACTACGGGAATACAGCGGGCACTCCTTAATGATCGAATCCATACCGGCCTATATTCAGCATTGGGAAAGCGCATCCACCTTCAAGGAAATCATGGACGATCTGATTGCCGAAAAAGAGATTCATACTAAAGCGGTTGAGAAAATTGCCCGTTATACGGCCTGCCGGACCGCCGTCAAAGCCGGCGATAAACTCAATGTGGAAAGCATGCAGCAGATTATTGACGATCTGTTTGCCTGTGAGTTTCCCTATACCTGTCCTCATGGCCGACCGACCCTGATTAAAATCAACCTGAGCGAATTGGAAAAGCGTTTTGGACGAAAATAACTCCCGCCGTCCTGCCGTCATCATTCTGGCCGGTCCCACAGCCAGCGGAAAAACGGAATGGGGTATCGAACTGGCTCTAGCTGTGGGGAGTTCGATCATTTCGGCCGATTCCCGTCAAATCTACCGATGGATGGATATCGGAACCGCCAAACCCGATCATGACCAATTGGCTCGTGTCCCCCATCACCTGATTGATCTCATCACCCCGGATCAAACCTATAATGCCGGATTGTTTCTCAAGGATTGTCAAAAACTGCTGAATCACTGCCACTCCCAATCATCTCCTTTGCCTCTGATTGTCGGTGGGACCGGTTTATATATTCAAACCTTGCTGCACGGCTTGGCTCCAATTCCGGATATTCCCGATGAGTTAACCCAACAGCTTAAAAATGAGATGGACACCAATGGTCTGGAAGAATCCTACCGACGCCTGACACACCTTGATCCCAAAACGGCCGCCGGTGTTTATCCCCAAGACCGGCAACGCATTATTCGATTCCTCTCCATCTGTCTGCATACCGGGAAAAGTGTATCCTACTGGAAATCCCTCCACAAAAAACCCATTTATCCTTTCGATTTCCATTACATCATCCTCCAAACTGATCGAGATATTCTCTACCGCAGAATCAATCAACGGGTTGATCAAATGATTCGCCTGGGCCTGATCGATGAAGTCAACTCTATCCTAAACCGGGGATATTCCATGGACTCTCCCGGACTTCAAACCTATGGATACCGTGAGATCATCGATTATCTGCAAAACCGGCTCAGCCTGACGGAAGCCGTCGATCAGATCAAAACCAATACCCGGCATTATGCCAAACGCCAGATGACATGGTTTAATAAAATCCAGGACGCTCATCACCTCCCGGCCTCATCCATGCGATTGGAACAGCTATTATGTCTCATCCATCACTAGATCATCCTGATTGGAATCATTCCATAACCCGGCGCTGGTTAAACCGGATGGATCAATGGCGGCACACCAGCCGGTTGTTTGTATCAAGAAATCATCTACCCCTTTCCTCTCCTGCTGCCGGTAAATCCACACTCTGGAAAGAGTCTCACCTGTCCAATTCATTTACGGTAAAAATCATCGGTCTTTTCCTGCACGGCATAGTCCATCCGGTAACCATTCTGTTGGGTTTATGCCTCTACCTGATTCTGATTCCATACTCCTTCCTGCCCTCCATTCCTGTTTTGGGGATCGCTTTACCGCTATTCAGCCTGATCCCTTTTATGATTATCATGTTTTATCTGATCGTATGCCTTCTGAATGCCCGGCATTGTTACAAGATGTCGTTATCGAAGATTCTCCGGTGGTGGATTCTATGGTTGGGATTAGGGCTGTTGGCGGCCGGTCAGACCCAGCCGCTGCCATTATCCCTGATGAGATGGTTTCTTTTTGAATTTTCAGGCAGTATGGTTTTTATGCTGGTTTATCTGACACCTTTTCAACGGAAAGATTTTCGGGTGATCAGTATCGGTCTATTGATGATGATAGCCGGTATGGCCGGATACGGGATATGGATCGGGATGAATGGAGAACCGGGCTGGTTTGGATCCCTGTGGGAACAGAAACTGAAGCATGATCCGGACATCATTCGAGTCTATGAACACTTTGTTCCTACCTCGGCTTTCGGCAACTCCAGTATGAGAGGCAGCCTGATCGCCATGCTCTTGCCAGGATTGATGTTCAATATGGTATTGTTTTTTTCGAAACTGAAGTGCTGGAACCGCATCATCATGATTGGTTTGGTTGTTTTTCTCGGCTGGGCGCTGTATCGATGCGATACTACCGGGGCCTATCTGACCGTGGTGATGGCTCTGGTGCTATTTTGGATAGCAGGATTGGGACCCAAGGCAAAACAATGGTATCGTTATTCAAGAAAGTTTATAAAACCGGCCGCCTTACTGCTTCTACTCGCAGTCATTATAGCCACCCTCTTCACGACGGATTTTGATATCCGTCATCGCCGTCTGCAATGGAAAATTGCATTTCACATTCTGGCGGGGGCTCCCATTTGGGGCGTTGGAACCGGGAATTACCCTATTTATGCGGATCGGTATGCATCCTGGTATGCGGACTTACTGCCCGGAGGGCACCATTACAATGTAGCGGATAATTATATGCTGACTTTTCTGGTGGAACGCGGATTGGCCGGAATTCTGGCAGCCGGAATAATCGGATACTGCCTGATCAGGCGCGGCCTATTTTGCCGCGCCCTTCAGATTCATGATCATTTCCTTGAAACCATCATCGTCCTGCTGTGGCCGGTCATTATGATCAATGCCCTATTCTGGGATATCGGTAACCACCTTGGCTTCAGGATCCTCTTTTTCCTCAGCGGAGCTCTCTGGATTCGACTCCTCCGCGTCTCCTCTACTCTATCATCACCGCTTCCATCAGACGCTCCATAGGAACAATCACCATCAGCTCCGCCTGACCGCGTGAAGGTTTTGCTTTCTGAAAAACGGATTTGGCGTTTTCCTGCCAGCTTTGACTCATACTACGAACCGATAAAATCGCCTCCAGGCTTTCCTGACTGATCGTTGCCAGCGAAGCCAGATCGGAAGACATGCTGTCCATCTCTCTTAAAATCGGTGAAATCCGGCTGGTTTGAATAAAAGCCGTATGATTGGATTTCCAGAGCTCCAGCCACGGATTGATCTGAGCGGCCAGCTCAGGATTCGGTTTCTTGATGAATTCATCTACCAGCCTGGAAAAATGTCCGGCAATCAGCGATTCGGGTCTGGCAGCATCAACCGCCCGAGTCAGGGGAGAATAGGAGGTATACGTCACTCCCTGCTGATGGCGATCATAAATTTTTAAAGGTTCGATAATATCCACCAGTGTCTTGACTGCTGTAATATCAGTATCCCGGCTCAACCGCCGCAGCATCATTTCATAATTCTTTCGATGGGTCAATCCGACCTCTTCCAGTTGATACTCGATCACCTCCAGACGTCGATACATATCATCCACATCACAGACCGAAGCCGAAGACCAGAATCGTTCAGCAATGGCGGCTGTCCGCGGCCATATCCTCGAATCAACATTCTCGGGAGTGACTAGTTCTGACCACATGGTCGCTTCCCCTCCCAAAATTCGGGCCAATTCCTCGGGTTTCAGTTCGGCTTTGGGCGGAACCGGATCATTCAGATAATGGAAATGCGCCGGCTGAATCAGATCAACATAGTACCCGTTCGACAAAATTCCATTGTATCCCTTTTGAGCCGATTCCATCATATACTGGGGCCCTCTCCAGGAATGAACAACAATACTGGTCGGCATATCCGGATGAAGAATCTCATCCCATCCGACCATTTTCTTGCCGCATTGGGTTAGAATCTTCAGTATACGTTGATTGAAATAGGCCTGTAACGCATGATTATCAGGGATATTGTGCTTTTTCATAAATTGCTGGATCTCGGCATTGGCCGACCAATGCTGTCCATTGTTCTCATCCCCTCCAATATGAAAATAAGCATCAGGAAATAACGTGGCCATTTCACGGATAAATTTCTCCAAAAAGCGATAGGTTTTCTCTGAGGCTGGATTGAAAACCGGATCCTGAACGCCCCATCGACGGCATATCGTATAAGGGCCGGGAGCAGAAGCCAATTCCGGATAGGCTACCAACCAACTGGTGGCATGACCCGGCATATCGAATTCCGGAACAACTCGAATCCCCCGGGCTTCTGCATATCGGACAATCTCACGTATCTGCGATTGGCTAAAATACAAACCGTCCGATCCCAATTGATGAAGCTTCGGAAAGGATTTGCTTTCTATCCTGAATCCCTGATCCTCACTTAAATGTAAATGAAGAACATTCATTTTCAGCATGGCCATCCCATCGAGATTCCTCAGAATGACATCCATCGGTAGGAAATTACGGCATACATCAATCATTAGTCCTCGCCATGGAAAACGGGGTTTATCCTGGATCCAGCAGCCCGGGAAGAAATACCCTGAGCTGTCGGCATCCAGAAGCTGAACCAGGGTTTCCAGACCCCGCATGATTCCAAATGAGGTCTCCGCCTTCAACGTAATGGCCTGATCGGTGACGGTTAATAGGTAGGATTCCTCCTCATGGAGTACGGTTTTACCGGAACGTTTGAATTCGATGACCATCGATGGCGTATCCGGTTGATCCGATTTTCGAACATAAGCCTGGGGAAAAAACAGACCCGTTTTCCCTCCCAAGCGCCGAAGAATCCGAGTGGCATACATTTCCAAATCCTGATCCTCAGGGCCATGGATAGCAATAGCGAAATGATTGTTCAGATAAAAAGGAGTCTGGGTACATTTAACCATTTGAGGAACCGGCATTAAATCCATACTTTCTCTATTCTCTTTGGCCTGGGCTGCCATAATCATCAATCCCATCCAGATTCCAATGATCCATACCATCCACTTTTTTTCCATGACCCTGTCCTTTCATGATTTTTTTCCAATGCTTATGATACAAATCAGATAACAATCTGTTCATCTCTCACCTGGTCATCCCGTATTCAAGCGGATGGATACCATGGAGGCGGATCCGGTTGGGATGCCTGTTCTTTTATCCATGACCTATAGAGATAACAGATTGAAACAATGACCAATATATAATGAAATTTTATTACTTGTCAAGGACTTTGTTGTCGGTATATCCCCCGAATGATCAGAAAAAACATCTTGCATTTGCAAAAAAAAAACCTAAATTAGCATCATGGATGACTGGAAAATGGTATTAACCTTCTGTTGCATTCCTGGATTACAACGATTTTAGAGTTATAACTGCACGAATTGATCATTAACCCCCATATAAAAAGGAGCCGGAATCATGGATTTATTACAGAGTTTTAGGAACAAAGCTCAAAAGGCTTACAAAACTATTGTATTACCTGAAGGGTGTGAACCCAGAACCATAAAGGCAGCGGCTATCATTCACCAGCACAAACTGGCCCGGGTGATTCTGGTTGGAAATGCGGCGGAGATGAAGAAAATTGCGGCCGAACAGGATGTCAACCTGAATGGAATCGATCAGGTCGATCCGGAAACATCGACTCACCTGAATGCCTATACTGAAAAGTTTTATGAATTGCGCAAAAGTAAAGGCATCACCCCGGAAGAAGCACGAAAAACCATCCTGGATCCGGTCTATTATGCAACCATGATGGTCTATGCCGGAGATGCCGACGGATTGGTTTCCGGAGCGCAACACTCAACGGCGGACACCATTCGTCCGGCGTTGCAGATCATCAAGACTATGCCGGGAATCTCCATTGTATCCAGTGCGTTCATTATGCTGGTACCGGATTGTGAGTATGGTGAAAATGGCATGTTCATTTTTGCCGATTGCGCGGTCAATCCCAATCCCAATGCAGACCAGTTGGCGGAAATTGCCATATCATCGGCGGAGAATGCCCGGGTCTTATGCAGTATGGAACCGAGAGTCGCCATGCTCTCCTTTTCCACCCAAGGGAGCGCCAAGCATGAATTGGTCGATAAGGTTCAGCAGGCGGTGAAAATCGCTCAGCAGAAAGCCCCTCAACTCAAGCTGGATGGAGAATTACAGGCTGATGCGGCCATTATTGATCGGGTCGGCAAACAGAAAGCGCCGGGCAGTCCGATTGCCGGCCAAGCCAATGTTTTGGTTTTTCCCGATCTGCAGTCCGGCAATATCGGCTATAAGCTGGTGGAACGGCTGGCTAAAGCCCAGGCGATCGGTCCCTTCCTGCAGGGGCTTAAAAAGCCGGTCAATGATCTATCCCGGGGATGCAGCGTCGATGATATCGTAAATGTAGTCACCATTACCGCCGTACAAGCGGCAGGAATCTAAAAACCCCTCCTTTATCCCTGAGCCCTATGATCGAATTGTTTCATCACTACGGAAAAAAACTGGTCATCTTTGTTTTTAATCCCCTGATCCGTCTGTTGCTGTTTTTCAAATTTTCTCCCAATACTATTTCCTTGATCGGATTTCTGATCAATCTGATGGTCGTCCTGCCGCTATCCACCGGACATCTGGCTTGGGGCGGCATCGTGATTCTGTTGGGAGGCCTGTTTGACATGCTGGATGGATATATAGCCCGGGGACAAAACAGAGTCACTAAATTCGGCGCCCTGCTGGATTCAACCCTCGACCGCTATTCCGAACTCTTTCTTTTTTTCGGTGTCGCTGTTTTTTTTATCCGGGTTCAAGCTCTTTATGGATTATTGGGGATCTTTTTCACAATCTCAGGATCGCTGATGGTCAGCTATGTCAGAGCCCGGGCCGAGGGATTGGGAATTGCCTGTTCGATCGGTCTGATCCAGCGGCCGGAACGGATTATTCTGATGGCCCTGGGATGTTTTCTGCCCTATCCAACTCTGGTCTATGTCATCTATTTTCTAGCTGTTACATCAAATCTTACCGTCATTCAACGCATCTATCATGTCTATAAACATACACAGGCCTGATCCGATCAGGCCTGTGTATCGTTATCACTCCATCATCATTTATTTGTAAACATTAGCACATTCAATCTTCACCTTATCTCCCATTCCGTCAAACCGGGTCGCTTGAAATTTTCCACCGACATAGTCCTGTTTGAAGGTAACCATTTTGACAATCCAGCAGGTTCCTGATTTGTCTTTAACGGCAAATGCCCCCCGTAAATAGCGAAACAGAATAGCACCCGAAATGGGATGCCGCTCGATCATCCAGTCGGCATCGACAATCACCACCCGCAAAATCGATCCTCCCGGAAAATCCCCATTGAACATATTGGATTTCTTAAAAGCAGCCGTCATCTCCGCTTCCAAGCGCTTATCGGTCTTTTGGGATTTCGGCATCGCTGCACTCTTTAAATCCGCACTCTCGGAGCCGGATTTGAGCTTTTCCGCCAGCTCGGAATAGAACCCGAATGATCCGCCCTCGATCTCGAACTCTCCTACCGCTGCATCTTCATAATGTACCTTGACTCTGAAAACAATCTTCCGGGTTCCACCCTCCAGCTTCTCGCCCATGTCCCGGCATATCTTGACCGGCCCATCGATATGAACGCCAAATTTTTTATAGGCGATTTCAGGATTATTATAATCAATCATTTTGTCCGGCTCAGGGGCTACTCCAAAAACGATGGATTGATTCTTTCTGGCCGATCCGGTTAGTGTGATACCGTTAAAATCGATATACTCCTCATACGGTGATTGATAATCATACTGAGGTTTCTTCCATTGATAATAGTGGATTTCAACAAAGATTTTACTAGCATTGGGGTCCTTATTCAAGGCTAAAAAATCCTTTTCTAAAAAAGCCGCCGCGTAAATATAGTCCCCGGCTTTGAATTTCTTCATCAGATTAGTCGGATTGTTCACATCAATCGGCTGATTGGAGAATACAATCGTTTTAGGAGTCTGAGCTGTCGATAAGGATAATAGACCGATCAGACATAATCCAACCCAAAAGGGCAGTCCAAACCACTTTCTCAACATAAAAACCCTCCTTCACTGATAATTACACCAATACATAAACCAATACACATCATCCGCAATTCATCCGCCATCCATTCCGGCAGAAACATCAAAACAGGATCATTAATCCTATCTCAATACTAGTTCCGTTGTAGGAAAGCCTCAGAAAAATGTAGGTTATTACTATTACTATAAAGAATTATAAATCGAATGTCAATTTATATTTTTAAAATAAAAAACTTTTACTGATCACAGAATGCTAAATATGGTTTACTCTCCCTGGAATCATGGAGAAGAAACAAATCGGAACAGAACAGCAGCCTGATTGGGAGAATTGGCTATGATTTGAAAATAATCCTGATTGTTTTGAATGGCAGGCAGCAGATACATCGTAGTACTGCTGTACCCCAACCGATCCAATACCACATAATCGACGCTGCGCTCTTTCAGGTCACCAATAAATTCCTTGTCGTTTTCCAAAAAAGCGTACATCAGACTGTATCGTTGGGCGAAATGGTGGAATATGGTAGGTTTACGCGTCGCTATTACAACGCTGTCCGGTAAATTGGCCTTACAGTATTCCGCCATCTGGATATAGGATTTCCACACCATGGGATAATCCTTTACAGCGGTTTGATTTAGCGCATTTAATCCCGGAAGATTAATCAGCAGCAAAGGAAACAACCAAACCGGATGAGCTTTGGGGAAAATATATTTTAACAATCGGTACAACCCCCAAAATGTTAACAGGATGATCAGGGGAATGATATTATTGATAAACCGAACACCGAACCAGGCTTCCGGCCACAATAAGGAAATTCCGAAAGAACCGGCCAGATAACCGATAACCAGGATTCTGTATTTGTCAATCTTGAATATCCCGTATATCAGTAATCCCAGAATCAGAATACCGATTATCCATCCGGAAAATGAATGAGTTCGGTCGGTATAACTCCAGGTATCGTAAAAAATGGAAGGAATTTCGCTGGACAGATATCGAATACAATTATTCAGAAAACGATGAATCAGATCACTGAAACTTATAGTCCCAAGCGAAGGTTGATAGGGATTACGATACCAGAAGGCCTGCATATTGGTATTACCGGAAGAATTCAAGATCCACGGCACAACCAATAAGACAAATCCCAGAATCGTCAAAACGGCATGACGCCATTGTTTTCGAAAGATATAAAATGCCAGCACACCCAGCAAGGCCGACAGAGCCGTTACCCTGATATAGAATAATCCTCCCAAAAGCAGGGTCACCACCATCCAGGTATAATCCCGGAATATCGGTTTATCAAAATCGATTCGGGTCATCAGGTATAGAATCAGGACCGCCGGAAACAGAAAAGGGATTTCACTCATGATGATCGTCGCCGATCGCAAAAGATGAATATTGGCGATCAGACATAAACCGATAAAATATGCCCAGCAATCGGAGACTCCCAAACGTTTGGAAAACAAATAAAACACCAGAATGGATGCAGCTAAAAGGATGCCATTGATAATTTTGAATAAAATAATACTTCTGAAACCCAGCCACATCAAAGAAGCCATCATGGCCGGATAACCCGGAGGAAAATGATTATGGGGTTTGAATCCGGGTTCCCAGATGGTAGTAAACCCATGCCCCTCCGCCATGCTTCTTCCCAAATGATAATAGGCCATATTATCACCATTCAGATCGATCTTGGAATCAAATATATACAGATACACCAGGATATAAACCAAAACCAATGATCCTAAGATGGCTATTTGTTTTATTCTTTTTGATGAATGGATTGACTGACTCGATTCATTTCCGATCGCGGCGCCTATTGCTTGGTTGTCCGGGATTTTGATTCTTTTTTTCGCCATAGTAAGGTATCCATTCTCTCTTCTAATGGTATTTGATAATTAAATATAAGGCGGATAGCCCATCTTTCCAGGTAATCTTTTTCCC
Source organism: Candidatus Delongbacteria bacterium (assembly GCA_017997825.1). Classification (GTDB taxonomy): domain Bacteria; phylum JAGOEH01; class JAGOEH01; order JAGOEH01; family JAGOEH01; genus JAGOEH01. The sequence goes on from JAGOEH010000013.1 coordinate 22,769, forward strand.
TTCATTATATGTCCTGCCCGAATAAGATATGCCCACCTCATACAAACGATAGGGACGCTTGGCCAGCTTGGACGTGATCTCCACTTCAAAACCAAAACGTTTTTGCTCAAGAGGAATAGACTGGATCACTTCACGACGAAATGCCTTATAACAGGTCTCCATATCCGTGAAATTCAGATTGGTAAAAACATTGGAAAAAAAGGTTAAAAACCGATTGCCAAGAGAATGCCAGAAAAAAAGTACCCGATGATAACAGCCGCTGATAAACCGTGATCCGTAAACAACATCCGCCTTATTGATCACAATAGGAAAAAGAACCCGGTAGTAATCATTCGGATCATATTCCAGATCGGCATCCTGAATAATGGCAATATCACCCTGGATATGGCGGATCGCCGTATGAATCGCTCCACCCTTCCCTTGATTGGTTTCATGATAGAAAACCCGGATCTCAGGATCATGCTCCAATTGCTTTAAAACATCCCGCGTTCCATCCTTTGAACAATCATCGACAATAATAATCTCTTTAGGGATCTCGACTTTTTTTACCAGCCTGATTATATCTAAAATCGTATCTTTTTCATTATAAACCGGCATCAATACCGATAATTTGATGGTTGAAAATAATTGCTTCTTGATTAAATAACCATCATCCTGGACAATATAATCATCTGAAATAAAACTCTGCATCCCGTGTTTCCTTTCATCCAATAGTTTTGATTTCTCTATTAAAATAAAATCATCGAAAAAAGTCAAGTTAAATTGATACCCTCAACGCCTTCAAACCTAAAAACAGATTATATCAATCACCAATCGAAATCAAGATGAAAATTCCCTGTTCCATTCCGTTACCGCACCTGATAATGGATCTGACCGGCAGGCTCTCTTCATGGAATAGAGGGCCGGACGGAATGCCTGTTTCCGGCATTATGCCTTGACATTCTCGTTTGAATCTTCTATATTAGGAATGATTCATTATCCCGGTCATCGTTCCTGATCGGAAACCTGTTACAACGAGAACCAATGAGATGCCCAACGCCAAATTAATCTATTTTATAATCAATCTGATTCTGATGCTCAGCGGCAGCAGCGGAATCATGATGGCCTTTTTCATCTATCTGAAAAACCGTCACCAACTGATTCCCTCCTATATTCTGACACTAGTGTTCTGGACATTGTCCCAACTGAATTTGATTGGTTTCTATTTTATCAACGAAATACTGGAATTCAATCATGTTGAATTGAATCTCATCATGGAAGATATCAGCTTGATCACCATGGGAGCGTTTGTATTCTATCTGCCCCATTTCATGCTGCCGCTTTTTAATTTACCATTCCCGAACCGCTGGAAGAATATCCACCGCATTCTGGTCGGATCGACCCTGATCCCTTTTTCCACATGCTTTCACTTCCTCCATATCGTTCATGGATCTTCCGGAATGATCGATCTTCTAAAGGTGATCATTCTCTATGGCGAACTAATTTTTATCGTTTTCTATATTAAACATCACTTAAACATAGTTTCTCAACCGTTTATAAAAATCATGTACAATCTGTGTCTGTATTGCATCATTATCTTCTTCCCCATCATGTTGTATGAAGGGCATCATTATTTTGAAAGAGTATATCCTTTCGGCATCAGTTCCTTCCATCTGTTTTTTTTCATCATAAATCTGATCTGGATGTACTTCGCCGGACACTATATCTATTTACCGGAATTGACCCGGGTCGACGATAATCATGATGTATCTCATTTTTCCCAGGCCTATGAGCTTTCAAAACGTGAATCGGAAATTGTCTTGCTGCTACTGGAAGGCAAAAGCTATATCCAGATTGCAAGCGAACTCTTCATCTCTCCGGAAACCGTTAAAACCCATCTGAAAAAAATCTATCGAAAATCCGGAGTCAGTAATAAAATGGAATTATCCCAGCGCATAAAAAAATACAATCTACCATAAACACTCCCCAATTCAGGTGAATCTTCTTTTATTGAGACGTATCCCCCATTCGGGTGATTTCTTTTTTGGGATTTTCGCTGTATTTTCTGATCGGATCGGACAACTGGAACCTATTGACAATGTGAATCAGAATAGACTTTGATATCCCAAAAATGCGATGATGGTAGATCCTCGCCAACCCAAAAGGAGAAGAAAATGAAATCGGTGTTACGGAATATTGGATGGATGATAGTAATCCTGATTATGATCAAGGATCAGATGGCTCAGCCGATCCGTCAGGTTGGAACCATCCAGGGAATTGTGCTGGATGGTGAAACCCAAAAACCCTTGATCGGGGCCAATGTATTCATTAAAGGAACTGCGCTGGGTGCGGCGGCGGATACGGATGGACGGTTTACGATTCTGAATGTTCCGGTGGGTAGTTACGTATTGGAATTTCAATTTATCGGTTATGAAGCTATCCGGAAATCGGATGTGATCGTGAAACCGGAACGAATCAGCATGGTTCAGGCTGAATTGAAGGAATCGGAAGTCCAAGCCGAAGCGGTCGAGGTAACAGCCGGATACTTTGCTGAAAGTGAGGAGCAGCCGACCAGTTCGATCGGATTTTCCTACGAAGAGATCCGACGCGCGCCCGGTTCGGCCGGTGATGTCAGCCGGATTATCATGAGTTTGCCCAGTATCGCCAAAATCAATGACCAAACCAACAATCTGATTGTACGGGGAGGGAGTCCGTCCGAAAACTGTTTTATGGTCGATAATATCGAAATCCCTAATATCAATCACTTTCCTACTCAGGGGTCCTCGGGCGGCCCGCTCAGTCTGATCAATGTGGACTTGATTCAGGATGTACAGTTCTATTCCGGTGGTTTTTCATCATTATATGGCGACAAGCTGTCTTCGGTAATGAATTTGAGCTTTCGAGAGGGAAACCGGCAGGAATTTGATGGGCAATTGGATCTGAATTTCTCAGGTTTCGGAGCGGTTCTGGAGGGTCCTTTGCCGAAAGGAAAAGGTTCCTGGCTCTTTTCAATTCGCCGGAGTTATCTGGACCTGTTGGTCGATGCCTTTGAAACCGGAACCTCAGTGGCCCCCCGTTACGGCGACAGCCAGCTCAAACTGGTGTATTCGATCAATCCCAATCATAAACTGATCTTCCTGAATGTATATGGAAATGATTACAACAATCCTGATCGTAAAAGCGCTATCGAAAATGATATGCAATATTACGGCCGTCAGTCGATCACCGAAGAAACCGTCGGACTGAATTGGCAGGCGCTGTGGAAATCGGCCGGGTATTCCAATACCTCGATCTCCTATACCGTCGATGCGTATGATGAAAATTTTAAGGAAACCGGTAGCGATATACCCTTGATCCGGAATGATTCCAAGGAGCATGTGCTGAAATTTAGAAACCAAAACCATTTCAAATTGAACTCACGCCATAGTTTTGATTTCGGATTGGATGTCAAATATCTCTATTCGGATTATTCCAATCGTTATTATCAACTGACCAATGAATCCGGACAACCCATCCCGGAACTCGATGTCGATCAAAGCATATCGGGTCAAAAATCCGGAGTGTTCGTCGATTATGAATTCAGTCCCGTTCGGAATCTGAAACTCCGCAGCGGAGTCCGCCTGGATCATTTCTCGATCAATGAAACTACGACACTCTCCCCCCGTTTTTCTCTGTCATATTCCCTGACTCATCGGACTACCCTGACGGCAGCTTGGGGAATCTATTCGCAAGGACTCCCCATGATTATGCTGGCCCAGAACGAATCCAACCGAGAATTGCCGCAATTACAGGCTCAACATGCTATTCTGGGCATCGAATACCTGCTGACTGAAAACACCCGTCTCTCTCTTGAAATCTATCAAAAAGACTATCGTCATTTCCCAATCGATCCCACTCAACCCGCATTGTTCCTGATTGACGAAATCTATTACCGATATGGATTCTTTTACAGCCATGGGGATCTGGTAGATACTGGAAAAGCCTGGTCCCGCGGTATTGAACTGACGATTCAGAAAAAACTGGCCGAAAAGGTATACGGATTGGCCAGTGCGTCCTGGTTCAAATCCCGTTATCAAGGAGGAGATAATCAGAAACGTGACCGAGTCTTTGATAACCGCTATCTGATCAGCCTGGAAGGCGGATATAAACCCAATCACCAATGGGAATTCAGTACCCGCTGGATATTTGCCGGAGGCTCTCCTTTCACGCCTTTCGATATCACAGCATCATCTCAATTGAACCGTGAAGTACTGGATATGAACCGCATCAACCAGGAACGTTATCCCAATTATCATTCCATGAATGTCCGTTTCGATCGTCGCTTCCATTTTTCAGGTAGCAACCTGGTTTTCTATTTCAGCGTCTGGAATGTTTACAATCGGAAGAATGTGGCCAATTATTTCTGGAATAAAGATCAGAAAAAGCAAGGGACGATATATCAGTGGAGCCTGCTGCCTATTTTCGGGCTGGAGTATGAATTCTGATGGATGGATTGATGGTTGTCGGTTAACGGATCATTTTGATTGATTATCGAGCATTGTATTGACGATCGAATCGATATGGATTCGGGTGGTATTCAGGACCGTGACCGGGAGATCGTGAGCCTTGATCATTATCGGCAATTCGGTACATCCCAATACCACCCCGTCAATCCGGTGATGCTCAATTAATTTGTTGCAGATACCCAGCATTCGGTCTTTCTTTTCCGGGACAACAATTCCCTCTTCCAATTCAGGAAAAATGATTCCATCGATCGAGGTTTGATCTTCCGGATCCGGAACGATAGATGAAATCCCATATTTATCGAACTCCTGCTGGAAAAAATTGGTTCTCATAGTGAATGAGGTACCGGTGAGCAACACCTTTCGACAGCTCAAATGATGGGCATAGCGGCATGTTTCCTCCACGATGCTGATGAGAGGAATGGGAGAGCGCTCTCTGAGATGATCAAAGACGACATGGGCGGTGTTACAGGCGATTGCCCCGAAATCGGCGCCGGCAGCTTTCAGATGATTGAGTGAACGCAGCAATTGATCGCTCATGCGTTCCAAATCCATCTCAGCAACATAGTGCAGCATTTCACTCATATCGATGTTGTCGATCACCAGTTGCGGATAGTTCGGACCATCTGTCCGTCGGCGATACTCATGAATGATAGTTCGATAATAATCCAGAGTCGATTCCGGACCGATTCCGCCGACAATCCCTGCTTTCATTAACATTCTCCTTCTGTGACGGTGAATATTTCAATACTCAATCAATTCTAATGTCTTTTCTTTTTTTTAGAGTTGGGCCTAAAGATAGAATTGTTCTCTTGAATCGTTAACGATAATTGGATCCCATCCATGGAAAGAACAGCCTCATTTCGTTCCGGGTTAGGATTATCAGCACTGTTGTTGCTATAAGTATTCCATGATATTTCATAATGATCCGCTTGATTGCCCCAAGCCTTCCAGTTACTTCGGGTACCTCGTGCAAAAAGTTCCAAATAAGGGCCAGGACTACATCGTTCAATAATTTCATAGAGTTCTTCAGGTTTTCGGGAGTGCTCCTGTTTTATACTTCGAATGATATTAACCTGTTTTCTCCCCGGCTCCAAAGTCCTCAACCGGCCTCTGGTGCCAAAAAGTATCATTTCAGTTGTATTTCTAAAATAGAATCCTACTCCCCGACCGTCAGGGCCTCCGTCTTTTCTGATTTTATGCCATATGAGATTCGATTTATAATGGAATCCCCAAGCCTTCAGGACGTGAAGGCCTTCCGGCAACAATGCGTTAGGAACCCATAAATAGAGGTGAGAAGGTTCATCAGCCACTAAAGAAACAGGAAGTTCACTTATTTCATTGATGGATAAGGTGCTGTACCGATTTAATCGTTTATGTTCAGGAGCCATTTTCCCCGTTCGATTGGTAAACTGCCATGGAGGATCGGCCAGTATAGTTCGGTATTTAGTATTACCAACTATTTTAAGAAATTCATCACCCATCGTCAGCATTTTACAACATGCATCGATCTCGATCATAAAAAATCCTCATCCTCGAAATAGAATTAGAATCAAATCATAATAATCAAATCAGTCGGCTGGGTCAAGACAAAAAAGTGTAATCGACAAAAACGCTTATAGCGGTTGACCGACTTCGATGACATTCAAGTCGGGATCATAGAACCGCACCACGTTCTGACCCCATGGCTGGATCCTGGGTGAATGAATCAGGGTGACGTTATGGTTCAATAGCAGTTCGGCGAATCCATCCACATCCGGATGTTCGAAATAGAGTTCACAATTATGGGTTCCGGGGGTAATGGGGCGGTGATCGATCAAACCTGAAAAATGGGAACGTTGATGAATGGCAAAACCGCCCTCAAAGACAACATCTTCTCCATAATCCTCTCGGATGGTCTGATTCATTATGGTCTGATAGAAATCCTTGGAACGGGCGATATCCTCAACGGTTATCAATGCACAAACATATCTCATCTCACGGGCTCTCCATCGGAGCTGGGTTAACAGCAAACGGTCCGGTTGCGTCCCTCATGCTTGGCTTGATACAACGCCTGGTCTACCCGGCTCAAGACCTGGTCCAAGGCCTCATTCGGATTGAATTGGGTGACCCCCAAACTGATTGTGACCCTGAATTCTTCGGTTTCATGCCGCATCGGAATACTCTTGATCAGCGTCCTGAACTCTTCCGCCCGCACATAAGCCATATCTCGGGTACAATCCTTCATCAGAATCAGGAATTCTTCTCCTCCCCAACGGCAGAAAATATCGGACGATCGAACCTCTTGTAGAATCGAGCGGGTAATAATTTTCAGTACCTGATCGCCGACCAGATGCCCGTAATGATCATTGATGGATTTAAAATGATCGATATCGAACATGATCAGTGAAACCGAAAAATCCTTTCGCTGCTGTTCACGGATCATCTTGCTCAGAATAACATCGAACACCTGCCGATTATACAATCCGGTCAGTTTATCCGTCATCGCCAGCTTTTCGATTCGGATCTGATAGTTCCGTATGGAAAAATAGGTCAAACACATAATGATTCCAGATATAAACAAACATATCACCAGATTGATAATCAGCGTTCTGTGAATACCTTGAATCACCCTGTCCTGTTCCTCTTCCACCAGCAAAATCCATTTCAATTCAGGGATGAAACGAGTTTGAAGTATATAGGTCTTTCCCTGACGTTGATAACTAAAAATACCGTCGGGTAAATGAAGAATCTGCGAAGCAATGCTCGATATCCCTTCTGAATTATACAGATTATCCTTGAGATGAAGCTGATCGTTGGGATTGACTACAAACGTTCCTTTCTGATCAATAAAGTATATATTCCGCTGGTAGAATTTCTGATAATGCTCGATCATTCTCTGTACGGAAGTCACCGACAGCCCGACCCCGGCCGCACCGATATAGTTTCCTTGATAATCAAATACTTTATGGTTAATGAAAATGGTCAGCGCATCCTGATTGGCCATATCCAGATCGACATTTAATTCATAGTTTTCCTTCAATTGTCTAACCCTGAAATACCAATAATCTCGAGGTTCTTCCGGTCTAACCTTTTTAAGGATTCCCATCGATTGATAATAGATATGAGTGCGTTCCGATACAAAAAAACTGGTGAATGTCTGGTACTTATCCTGTATCTCTTTTAAATACCGGGTGATAGCTGTGATATCCTTCTCGCCACCCAGGATCCAATCGCGCAGAAAGGTATCCATCGACATCAAGGACGAAATAAAAATCGGGCGCATAATATCCCGTTTGATCTCAGAATAGATATTATCGCTGGTTAACGGCAATTCGTTATTAATGATCCGATTACGCAACGACGCCCGGGAAACGAAAAATCCCATCAAACTAGTAATCATAAAGCCGACTACCAATAAAATACTAACAACAATGACCAATCGGTTCTTTTTAAAAATCATGCCTATATCTCTCGTCTTTTTATTTTAAGGATTTACATCGATGGTGCGCTAATATCAGCATTAAACAAATCAATCTGATCCATTGTTCTTCTGAGACTATCAGAACGATCGGCGGCGCGGACAATATCCCAATATTCATTGACGAAAACTCCCAAACATCCATTGTAATTAGGGCCAACGCGAGCATAGTTGTCGTGAGGTAGGATATCTTCTTTGATACTTCTTTTTCTTGAGTGTTTTACAATCTCAAAAAGCATGGCTTTCGGATCGGAAATACTCTCGGGATTCCTTTCTAACAGAGCTTGAGATACTCCAGCAAAACGCGAAAACCCTTCAATGTCAGGCAACAACCAGGCTTCAACTTCTCTAACAGCGACTCTGAAAATCAATTGAGGATTAGGTTTAGATCCAAGCCACTCATCAATAAGCATGGGTGCACAATTTCCCCTGTCCAGATCTGTCAAAACAAAATAAGGACATTGCGCGGATGCTTGATTGAAACGCTTGATATTCTTCTTGATATAACCCCACCCACCTTTCGAATACAAGCTGCCAATACTGTATCGATTACTTCTATTAATAATTTTACGCATGACATATTCGCTGATTTGATCTTCAAATACAAAATTAATCAGTGTAGGATTCATTTCAGAATTTAAAAAGCAGTTGGTCTATGTTCTGGGGAGTGGTTTTTGGTAAAACAGCTTCTCCCGGAGACATTCCTGCCATCAGTAAGTGTTTCACATCAGACAGATTCGATGCAATACACGCTTTTGTTCCTTCTAATGCCGGTTCAAGTACCACGATCTCGTTTAATGAAATTCCATGATCATTCAATAAATCCGAACTATGAGATGAGATTAATACCTGCCGTTTCCTCGGTTTTTGAAGACGATATATTATGGGAGCCAGTTTTGAAACGATAGCACTATTCAATGATAATTCAGGTTCCTCTAACAATAAAAGGCAATTCCCTTCCTGCAAAGCCCACAACAAACCTATTAAACGCAGAGTCCCATCGCTGAACTGATTTTCTTTCTGTTTTCCGGCTCGAGGTCGCCAATGTTCATAGATCGCTTCAATGTGTGGATACCCATATTCAGTGGTATACTCTAAATGTGTAAGTTGCGGTACAGCTATTTTCAAAACGTTTTCTATTTGCCTAAGCCATGCTTTCCGGGTTTTTTCATTAACTCGGGCTACCCGTTCTAAAAATCCCTTTCCGAATGGATCACCCGGCAAGTCAGGACCGGTAAAAGCATGAGGATATTTCAACAATTGAGGAACCAAGTGTAAATAAAGAGTATTCTCAAAAAAAATAGCAATTTCTCTAAACTCTTTGTTCGGATTGATTTGTTCGAGAAAGGTCTGTGTCAACCGAATTTTATCCATTCGATCTTCTTTATCAGGACGATCGACAATGAGTTTTTCATTTCCTACCGCGTCACATTTGAAAACCCTTTCGTAGCACACTATCGGCAATCGATTTCCACCTGTTTCCTGACGTATTCCAATCACATACTTCCATCGTGGAGTCCGAGAACCAAATTCGGATAGATGAACTTCAATATGGATATCCGGATCCTTACGTGCAGATAATGATCGGATTCTCGATACCCCTTCTCTTTCTCGAACCGCTTGCTGCAATCCTCCACCCGGCTTGGCTATATCTCGTAAAAATCTAAAAATATCGAGAAAATTAGATTTTCCGGACGCATTGGCTCCAATAATAAAAACCCGCTCTTGGAGCTCAATATCCAATTGTTTAAAATTCTTCCAGTTTTTAATAATTAAACGGCAAATTATCATTCTAATATTCTTTTGATAT
>JAGOEH010000168.1 GCA_017997825.1 Candidatus Delongbacteria bacterium
ATATATAGGCACAGTCCGCCATACCCATCGGCATTCCCGGATGACCGGAATTGGCTTTCTCTACCCCGTCCGCCGCTAAAAATCGAATGGTATCCGCAGCCAGACAATCCAGCTCCGAATTCTGCCCGTATGGGTTCATGCTCGCTCCTTTCCTTAACCCTGAATATAAATGAAATTATTCCGACTTGAGTTTCTTTTCAATCTTGGACCAACTGTCCTTCAATCCGACGGTTCGGTTGAACACTAATCCCCGTTCGTCCGAAGAATCCGGATCCAGACAGAAATATCCCATTCTTAAAAACTGATAGGCTTGACCGGGTTGGGCATCGGCCAGCGAGGGTTCCAATCTGCATTCTCTCAGAATTTCGACCGAATCGGGATTGAGATGCTGTTTATAATCCCCGCCGTCGTCCGGATCAGCCTGAGTGAATAAATGATTATAGAGACGGACTTCGGCCGGAATGGACGATTCGGCCGCAACCCAATGCAGGGTTCCCCGGACACTTCGGCCGTCCTTGGGCTCACCGCCCCGGCTGTCCGGATCATACGTACAATGAAGTTCCATAATCTCCCCGGTAGCAGGATCCTTGACCACTGATTGACACCGGATCAGATAAGCGTGCTTCAGCCGAACCTCATTTCCCGGATAGAGACGGAAGTATTTCTTGGGAGGATCTTCCCGGAAATCGTCGCGCTCGATATAGATCACTTTGGAAAAGGGGATGGTTCGGGTTCCCATCGTCATATCTTCCGGATTGTTGATCGCATCCAGTTGCTCGACCTGATGATCCGGATAATTATCGATCACGATTTTCAAGGGTCGTAGAACCGCCATCACGCGCCGGGCCTTTTTATTCAAAACCTCCCGGACACTGTATTCCAATAATGCGATATCGACGATGCTGTCTTTTTTGGCGACCCCGATCATTTCACAAAACATGCGGATGGCTTCCGCCGGATACCCCCGTCGGCGCATTCCGGCAATGGTGGGCATCCGAGGATCATCCCAGCCTGTTACGATCCGGTTCTGAACCAGGTCCAACAGCTTTCGCTTGCTCATCAGGGTATAGGTCAAATTAAGCCGGGCAAATTCGATCTGACGGGGATGGGACTTAACCGGTAACTGATCCAGAAACCAGTCATACAACGGTCGGTGGTCCTCAAATTCCAGCGTGCAGATCGAATGGGTAATCGATTCGATCGAATCGGAGATGCAATGAGTATAATCATACATGGGATAAATGCACCAGCACCGGCCGGTGCGGTGATGCTCCACCTTCAGAATACGATAGATGACCGGATCCCGCATATTCAGATTGGGTGATGCCATATCGATTTTGGCCCTCAGGACGCATTCGCCCTCCTCAAACTCCCCATTCTTCATTTTCTCAAACAATGCCAGATTCTCTTCCACCGATTGATGGCGGCAGGGACTTTCCCGTCCCGGGGCGGTCAATGTTCCCCGGTACTCCCGCATCTCTTCCGGCGACAATTTGCATACATAAGCCTTGCCATCCCGGATCAACTGCAGGGCATAGTTATATAAGTGGTCAAAATAATCCGAGGCGTAATACAATCGATCATCCCAGTCAAATCCAAGCCATCGCACATCCTGCTGAATCGAGTCGACATACTCCTGGTCTTCCTTACTGGGATTGGTATCATCAAACCGCAGATTGCACAATCCACCATATTCTTTGGCTAATCCGAAATTCAGGCAGATCGATTTGGCATGGCCGATATGGAGATACCCATTCGGCTCGGGTGGAAACCGGGTCTGAATCCGTGCCTGCTCCGGATTGGCCTTTAAATCCTGCTCAATGATCTCCTTGATGAAATGACTGCTCGCAATGGGGGCGGCGGATTCACAATCCGATTTCATACCTTACGGCTCCTGATTAAATTTTTCCTGGTGGCTACAATCATGCTCAATTATGATCGGACCGGCAATCCCCGGTCGGTCTGAAAAACCGTTCGGAATCGCGGTGCGATCGGATTAGCTAAGACACCATCAATTTAAATAAAAACAGACAAAAGTCAACACCAAATATCGGTGCCGAAAATTTTGGCTTGACAGTTCATGGACAATCCGATATATTACTCAAACATTGGATCGCGATCCCATCTTATCCACCCTATCCAACCGGTATCCCTGATCGCATTTCTTAGCGGAGAATCGATTCACCGGGTTCCATGGATAGTCTACGGGTATTCCGTGGCGTCATCACCCGGGGATTGGCTGTGGATCACGAGCCATGAGAATCAACGCTCAACCACAGGCCAAGGAGAATACCGATGGATAATTTTCTTGATCGCCGTCACCCGATCGCCCTGTTACCGACTCCGATAGAACGGATGAGCAATCTGAGCCGGGAGTATGGGGTATCGCTGTACATCAAACGCGACGACATGACGGGGATGGAGTTAGGCGGAAATAAAATCAGGAAACTGGAGTATACCCTGTATCAGGCTGAGACGGAGGGAGTCAATGCACTGATGACATGCGGGGGGATTCAATCCAATCATGCCAGGGCGGTGGCCGTGGCAGCCCGCAAACAAGGGTATACTCCTTATTTATTGCTGCGCGGGACTCCACCCGAAAAAGGACTGGACGGAAACCTATTGTTGAATACCATGCTGGATGCCCAGATCCGCTGGATCACCCCCGATCAGTACCGAACCGACCGCAACCCAATCATGCAGACCTGGGCCCAAGAACTCGAATCGATTGGTCAGAAGGTCATGATCATTCCGGAAGGGGCTTCCGATTCCACCGGTTATCTGGGATACGCCAACGCCGGACAGGAAATCCGGCAGCAAGCCGGTGAAATGGGAATTGATTTTGATGCCATTATCTGCGCCGTCGGTTCAGGCGGAACCTTCGGGGGACTGATGCTGGCCCAAAAACTGTTCGGCCTTAAAGCCCAAATTATGGGCGTCAATGTCTGTGATGATGCCCCCTATTTCAGACAACGGATCAGCCGGGTATTGGATGAATGCATCCAGCGCTACCAGCTCAATTTCAGGATTCCCCAAGAAGAACTGATGATTATCGATGGATTTGTGGGTCCGGGGTATGCCGTTTCCACCCGGGACGAGCGCGACCTGATGCGTCATGTCGCCAGACAGGAAGGGATCTATCTGGATCCGGTCTATACCGGAAAAGCCTTCTGGGCCATGGATCATTTGATCCGCACCGGCCGAATAGCCGCCGGTTCCACTGTTCTGTTCATCCACACCGGGGGACTCTTCGGACTCTTTCCCCAGGGTGATGAGTTTATCGAGCCATAGGAACGGATAGCCGAACGGCCGCGTATCGATAAGATGCGCGGCCGTTCCGGTCAATTCGATAAGAAAACGGGGATGAGATCGGGGCATGATTTCCCGATGGCCGACAGACTAAAGATCAGCGTCGGGATTCGTATTCGCGGAATAACCGCATAAACAGCTCCGGTACCAGTTTCATCCGTTCGGGGGTTTCCACATACGCTACCCGCATCTGGGTTTTACCCGGATTGGGCTGCCCCGGTTCAACCGTATAAAAGCCGTCCATTGGGGCCACCAACAATGTCATCATTTTCCCGTTGAGTTCAACTTTTCCCTGCTGAGAACAGTACATCACAAAGTCATTGGCATCAAAGCCGGGTTTGGCGATGGTGCGGACATCGATCACCGAGTAGATGGACGCGTCCGGACTGGAGATAATGATTCCGGGGAGAATGGCTTTGATGTCGCGGGTAAAATCGATCAGCATTTTCTTGTAATACCCCTGCTGTTGTTTGTACCATTTCCGCAGATCGTCATGCTTTTGGTGGGCTAGGGCGCCAAAAACATACTGGCCGATCACATTCGGGCACAAATTAGCCGTGTTTTCCGCCACCGATTTTTCACAGAATTCGGGATTGTCCGTCACAATGGCGCCGACTCTCAATCCGCAGGCATTCCAAACCTTGGAAGCCGTTTCGATGCTGATGCGCCGTCCCTCAATCCCGGGCACTTCAGCCTCGGTGATTCCCCAAATACTGGTGGTCTGACTCTCCACATAGAACAATTCCCGATAGGCCTCGTCACTGATCATCCAAAGATTGTATTTGACGCACAATTTAGCCAGCAGGATCATGCTGTCCCGATCATAGAAATGGCCGGTAGGATTGTCATAGGGAATGACAACCATGGCGAGGGGTTTGGTTTTTTCGATTTTAGCCTCGATTTCCGAGATATCAGGCAGGGTGAATTTACCGTTTTCCTGGAGGGTCCGGCTGACGGAAACGGTTTTTCGTCCGGTCCGTTTGGCCAGGGCGTGATAATTGGTATAGGCGGCATCGATCATGAACAGGGGGCTCTGGTCGCTGCCGGCCGGGCCGCAGACACCCAGGATCACCAATTCCATAGCATGGCTGCCGCCATCGGTGATCTGAACCTTCAATCCGTCGGTTTTAAAGCCGCTGGAGGCAATAATATTCAGAAAAGCCCGGCAGGTTTCCGGAAAACCGACCGTGGCCGAATACTTGACCACCCCGTCTTTGAAAGGACTGTCGGCGGCATTCAGATTGTACATCCGCTGCTGCATGGCAGGATGAGCCGGCAGAGATACATTGCCGATGGCTGTATTGAGATCCTCCACCTGATCGGTCCGTTTCATGAATTCAATCTGGGCCAATCGGATGGAAGACGGTTTTCGGGACTGATAATGGGCCGATAAAACAGGTTTGGACATGATGGACATTACTCCTTGTTGAGTTGAAGCTCGATAAAAGCCAAAGCGGCATCCAGCCGTGCCAGACAACGCTCCCGCCCCAGCAGTTCGGCAACATCAAAAATTCCGGCCGAGACGGAGCATCCGGTCAGCGCGACCCGTAAGGGATGGATCAGAACCGCCGCCTTGACGGTAAGCGAATCCGCCAATTCCCTCAGATCCGTTTCAATGGGGAGACTCTCAAAGACCGCCAGATTTTTCCACCGCTGATGGATCATCCGTAGACGATCCCGGGTCAGGATCAAATCGGACCAGTATTTTTCCACCGCTGACGATTCATACGGAATAGAATCATTGAAAAAGAACCGGCTATACTCAAAAAAATCCTGCAAGCTATGCAGCCGGCTTTGCATCAATTCCACGACGTTGAGCAGATAAGGGCTCATCTCCAGGCATTCCCAGCGAGGATAACGCTGATGATAAGCCACCAGCGATTCCGCCAGATCGGAAAGCGTCATTTGTTTCAGATGTAAGCCGTTGATATGTTGTAAGCGTTGGGGATCGAATACGGCATTCTTCTTACTGACCCCTTTCCAGTCAAACTGGGCAATCAGATCCTGTAGGCTGAAAAACTCCTGATTGCTGCCGTTGGACCAACCCAACAGGCTGATGAAATTGAGCAGGGCCTGGGGTAAAATGCCGGTTTTATCATACTCCTGGGGAGATACGGTCCCGTCGCGTTTGGAGAGTTTTCGGCCATCGGGGGCCATAATCAGAGGTAAATGGCCGAAACGCGGCATAGGGCGGTCCAATCCCCGATAGATCAGGATCTGTTTGGGAGTATTGGAAATATGATCATCCCCGCGAATAATATCGGTGATACCCATATCGCAATCATCACTGACGACGGCAATCTGGTAGGTGGGAGACCCATCCCCGCGCAGCAGAACAAAGTCCTCGATCTCGCGGGTATGGATGCGGATTTTGCCATGAACCAGATCCGTGAACTCGATCCATTGATCGCTCGGGATCTTAAAACGGAGAGCATAACCGGGCTGATACTCCAGTTCGAGATGGCGGCACTCATGCAGCTCGCAAACCGGAACCCCGCGTTTGACGGCCTCCTGACGCATTTGATCCATCGTTTCAGTCGAACATCGGCAATAATAGGCCTGATGCCTCCGGAAAAGCTCAAACGCGGCCGCCTGATGACGATGCTCATTCCGACTTTGCAGGACATAGGGCTCATCGGGTGTCATCCCCAACCAGGCCAGACTGTCCAGAATGATCCGAATCATGGCGTCACTGGATCGGGACTTGTCCGTATCCTCAATCCGCAAAAGAAATTTTCCACCCGTATGACGGGCAAACAGATAATTAAACAGCGCCGTGCGGACCCCGCCGATATGAAGAAATCCGGTGGGCGAGGGTGCAAAACGCACCCGGATCGGCATAACGGATTCGGCAATCAAACTATTCGACCTCGATCCTATAAGGTAAACGAGTCGTCAGTTCTCCACGGGGCGAAATACTTCCCGCCTCTTTCAGAAAACGGACATACTTGTTTTCGGACAGAAAATCACCCAGCTCCTCATCCAGAAACTGCTGGATAATATCACGCGGAGCCGGAAGCATGATAACCTTAACCGTTTCCTCTTGGGGAATCCCAGCCAGCTCCTTGACGCCCGCAATAGCCTCGGTGATCCCGCCAATCTCGTCCACCAACCCGTTGGTATGCGCCTGACTGCCGGTCCAAACCCGGCCCTGACCCAGGGAATCCACCTGATCCTTGCTTTTGTTGCGGCCGGCTCCCACCTTGCTGATAAACTGATCGTAGAAGACCTCGATATACTGAGTCAGTTTTTCTTTCTCATAGCTCTTCAGGGTGTCAACGGTGGCAAAAAAGTCGGCATGGGGATCGGTATTGATACTGACCGTATTCAGATCCAGTTTATCCATCAGACCGGTCATTCCGGCTTTAAAAAAAAAACCCCCATCGATTCGGTCAAGGGGGTATGAATGGAA
>JAGOEH010000169.1 GCA_017997825.1 Candidatus Delongbacteria bacterium
GTGGAAAGACTACGAAAATTCTATGAATTTGATGAAATCGATTGAAAATAGGGAGGCAGACATGAAAAAAATGTTGATTCTGTTGATCTTTAGTTATTCCCTGGTGTTGGCTCAGCGCTATGGTACCGGCACAAGTAGCGGAATCTCGGCTCGTTTCGATTCCAATAATCTGGGATTCTATACGATTTATAATACCAGTTTAAATATTCGCTCGGCCGGAGATGAAAATGTTTCCATTCATGTCCAGTTCAATACCCCGGAGTATATAGAACAATATTATACCGAGTTGACTCGGTATATGAAAATGCCGAAAGGAAAATCGATCCAACTAATCGAACGGAATTTCGATTATGCCCGTCGTGGATTCTGGATGGAGGTTACCGTCCGCTCCAACCACCTGGAAGATCTGCTGTGGAATGAAAACGAGTGTTTTATCCTGGAGAATGATTTGGGACAGCGTGTCCGGCCCATGGTGGTTGGGCGGGGTACGATTCCAAAGTATGAACCGATCGATGTCGATGGGCAAATCTATGATGATCTGGCATGGGTTAAGAGCTTTGGACTTCGTTTTCCTTTGAGCTTGTTGGATGAGGAGATGACCCTGGTAACGCTCAAGTCGACCAATTGGTGCCGAATCCTGGGAAGTTGGGAGATGACTCCGGAACTTCGCAGTCAATATCTCCATCCTAATCATGATTAGAAAATTGATATGGTGCGGGTTGGGCTGCCTTCTGATGGCCGGTGAAACTCAGGCGGAATTGATGCTTTATCGTTTGCGGATCGTAACCGTTGCCAACCAGCGGTTCGAGTTGATATCCGCCTTCAATCCGGAAAACTACACGGCCAATTATGGAGGCAATCTGGTGATCCGCCGGGTTTATGTAATCCGCCAATGGCTGGAGAAAAAAACTCTTAATCCGGATCGCTGGAAAGCCATTTTGATTAAGGAAAAGCTCTACCCGACCAATTATCTCCGCCTACCCGATCTAACTCAGGTCGAAGGAAAGGATTGACACACCAATGCTACGATATATCGGCTGCATGATCCTCCTGGTCCTGCTGAGCGGGACCTCGCGGGGAGATTCCGTTCCATCCTTGATCTTTCGCGAGGGTGTGATTGTGCTTCGGAACAATGAAGCCCTGAAAGGCCGGATAGCCATTCGGGATTATCGTCAGCATCAGTCCCGGATCTCCATCTATCCTCAGGGTTCAGCCGGATCCATCCGGGTTAAGGCCGGCGATATTCTTAAACTCGAATTTATTTACGGCAATCCAAGAAAAATCTATCGCCAGCCGACTGCCATGCCGATCTGGGTCACCCTCTATCGAAATGATGGTCAATCTTATGGAATGTGTTACTTCAACTCCTTTCTGGTTCTCTACCGGAATTCTCAAGGGCAGATCCGGGAATTCCTGGTTCATGATGGATTTGACGCATTTGAAAACATTAATTCCATTAAAACCATTATCTTTTATCCGGATATCCAAAGTGAAATGACCGGTGGCAGCCATCTGATCATTAATCAGGATATTCCCGATATCTCCGTTGTCTCCCCCCCGGTCTATCCGGACTATACCACCCGAAAAATCAGCTATATCCGTTCTAAACCTGACGGACTGCGAATCGGAAAGCTGAATGGGAACCTGCCGCTCAAGGTCATTGATCAACAGGGATCCTGGAAGAAAGTCCAGTTTGAAGGATGGATTCATGAATCACTGATTAAGCCTCAGGATAGCCTATGAATTGTCCAGTTTGCGGTTATGATATCAAACCCGGCGAGCTGCAGGGTAAAACGAACTGTCCGGAGTGTAATTCAACTTTATCCCCTGATTTTATTCAGTCTTTGGAGGGTATTATGGCATCAACCGACGAGAAAGACAACCTGGTAGAACTGGATGAGGAAATCGTCGAAAGTAAAGCTCACGGAAAATCCAATAATAATATGGCGTCGATTATCATTATTGTCCTACTTGTGGTAATGATTGTGGCGGCTGTTTTGTATTATTTATTGGTCATCGCCCGCAAGCCTTCCTCATTGCCTGTAGTTGCCGATACAACTATCGTGGATTTATCCGACAGTTTGAATATTATCGATACAACCTCCTATACGGATTCTTTGGTGGTGGACACCGCTTCCTCCATTACGGTTTCTGATTCCATGCCTCAGGATACGCTTGCCCGCGACAGTCTAAGATCTGATTCGGTTTCGATGGATGATGCTTCGTTGCCGCCCCCTGAGATTATGGATACGGTTCCTCCTCAGCGGGTTGAACCGCCATCCCCAACATCAACCCGGGTCGGAAAAAAGGCCAAACCTAGGCCAAACCGCCGGATTCCAACACCTAAGGATACCCCTCCGTCGGCCCAACCATCTCAGCCGATTCCTCCGGAACCTGAACCGACCCTGTCGGTCGAGACTACTCAGGTTGTTCCTCCGGTCTCCCAATTGATTCGCTCAGTTATGGTGACCGTTTCAAATAGTATTGTGATTACCGATCGGGTGAAATTTGATCGTGATCAGGTTCGATATATGGCCTTTTCTGCCCAAGGGATGAAAAGTTTGCCGTTTGACCGAATCCTCCGGATTGAGTTCATATATGACGGGCCTATCAATTTTTCCGATCAGAGCGGACTTTATCTGGTTCGAGCCAACATCACGACCCGTAACGGCGAAACATACAAGAATGTTGTGATTCCGGAATTGTCGTTCCATACCTCGCAACAACAGAAATATCTGATCAAGGATCGATTCATTCGGACCCGATCAATCAACTCGGTTACTCGAATCACTTTACTGGAATAAGGGTGATTTGAAACACGGAATCCTTGTATGAAGATCAAACGGCATGAAATGAGCATAAGGATGAGCAAGGAGTAAACCATGATCATAAAAAAGCAGAGTTGGATTATCATCTGGCTGGTACTGGGGATGACGGTCCAGGCCGGAGAATACTTTTACGGGTACCGGAACCTCAAGAATTCATCGATGAGACAGAAAACCTGGTTGAAGAACTCGTTCACGACCAGTTATCATTTCAGTCAACCGACCGGAAAATCCGGCGATCTTCATCAGAACGGGAATCAATTCGATCTGGGATATAAATTCCGTTTCTATCGATCATTGACCTATTATCTCAATTTCTCATTGGCCGGTTATGACGCCTTTCGTGATTTGCAGGCTTATGGTGATTTTATCGATATGGAGGGGATTACCGATATTTCGGTGCGAAAGATCAATCTTTATACCGGACTCAAAGTCTATTTCCCGATTTATCATCGCTTCAGTATCTCCGTACTGGGTACCGTAGGATTGACTCATATGCAGGTCCATCCTACCGTCACACCCGGTCTGGTCGTCACCGAAAGCAGTTTTCGGCAGGAATTGAAGAATAATCTCCTCAAACCTTATGATTATCGGAGTTTGGGTTGGGCTCCCGGTACCCAGATTGGCATCGGGCTGGAATACTTATTCAAGTTCCGGGTTGGATTGGAAGGATCAGCCATTTTACAGAATGAATTTTCATCCAGTGGAATAGCTTCATCAACCCAGATCGGACTCATGATTAATTACTATTTTAAATCGCTGGGGTTTCCCGACGACCTTTTCAGATTCTATCGCTGATCGATTATGGTCATGATGGGCAATCCATCGGGTAATGATGGGATTCGGCATCCGATCGCCAGTTCAGGAGTGACGGGATTTATTAGTTGACTCCGCCTTTTTTGCCTCCTTGATAGCGGATCTTCCGGCAAGATATCTTGATTACTTTTTTTTTCTTGCATATTAGTGTTTTTTTTCTTAATGTATAGTATAACATAAGGAGGAGTGTTATGCCCAAAGATGAATTCACCGCATCGGCTTTGATGAGAATGAAAAAGGATGAATTGCTTGGGTTGGCCAAGGCTCGAAAGATCAAAGTCGATGAAAGCTTTACCAAATCGGACATTGTGAATCGATTGATGGCTAAAATCGATCGCACGAGCCCAAAACGATCGAAGGATTCATCGGGTTTAAAATCATCACCCGGTGAAAAATCGAAACCGGTGGCCGGCCCTAACGTTCTGAGGACTAAACCTTCCAAACCATCCGATACTCCGATCGAAACGTCGGAAACCATGATTGAGAAATCCAAATTTGAGATTTCCAAACCCCAGGATCACCTGCCTCCTTATCAGAACAAAGACTCGTTGTATTATCATTCAGAAGAAAACCACCTGGTGCTTCTTGTCCAGAATCCCTATTGGTGTTTTTCGTATTGGAGTATTACTGAAAAATCCAGAGAAGAGGCCAAGCGATTCTATGGCAAACAGTTTCCCCAAGCGGAATTGACGCTTCGGGTGTATAATGAATCAATCAGCCGGCAGCAGAATCGGATGATCTATTTTGACATTCCGGTTCGTGAGGATGCCACCAGTTGGTATATCAATATTCCAAAACCGGAATATCGTTACTATGCCGAGATCGGTTATAAGAATCTGCATCGATTTTATATTTTATGCCAGTCCAATCATGTCACCATTCCTGGTGTGACGCTATCCAAGACCCCTTTGGACAGCATACAGACTCCGGCCGAGGTATTGGATCAGGCCATATTTTACCCCCAGGCGCCCCAGGTGATGAGCGAGGAAACCAGCCGTCAGATCCTGGACGTGATGGGAGGAGGCGGCCTAAAATCCGGGCCCTCTTCGGTCGACATCCAAAATCGTTTGTTTCCTTGCGTTTCATCTTGGGCGACTGCTACTGCCTTAACCGGTACCGGTCCTTTCAATCATGATTCGCTTGCTCGGGAGCCATTCTGGTTTAACGTAGAGTGTGAACTTACCGTCCGGGGACAGATTCAGCCGGGTGGAAAAGTGATCATTAACAATACCCAGGAGATGAGTCTGGATGAGAATCATTGTTTTCGCCTCCAGTTTCCTCTGAAGGATGGCATGATTGAGTTGAAAACCATGGGAATCTCTCCGGATGGAACCCTGAGTCAAACCATCCGCCCGATTATTTCCAAAAAGACCGATATTTTCTGATTGTATGCCAAACGGATACTTTTCTTTTCTCCTCCATGCTCATTTACCCTTTGTCCGGCATCCGGAGGATGAGCATTTTATCGAAGAATTGTGGTTTTATGAAGCATTAGCGGAAACCTATCTGCCTTGTCTTGATCGATTGTATCGATTGGCGGAGATGGGATGCCGGTTCCCGATTACCATCTCGTTATCGCCGACGTTGTTGGCGATGATGACGGATTCGTTATTGAAACAACGGTTTCTGCGATATTTAGATCAGCGGATCATATTGGCTGAGAAGGAGTTGGTCCGGAATTCCTCCTCGCCATCCTTGCGGGATCTGGCCCGGTTCTATCTCGATTATTACACCCGGATTCGCATTGGGTACGATGATCGATTTCATCAGGATCTGATCGAACCGTTCCGGCAATTGCATTCTGAAGGAAAAATCGAGCTATGGACCACATCCGCTACCCATTGTTATCTGCCGTTGTTTCAGCATCAGCCCAATCTGATCAATGCTCAGATCCGGATCGGTATCGAGTCGTTTCGGCATTGTTTTGGATTCGATCCGGATGGATTCTGGCTGCCGGAATGCGGGTATTTTACAGATTTAGATCAAATCCTGCATTCGTTTGGAGTGAGCTGTACCGTATTGGAAACCCATTCCCTGCTGTTTGGGAATCCCAGACCCTTATCGGGAGTCTATCTTCCGGTTTGTTCGCCTGCGAATCTGACGGTATTTGCACGGGATCTGGTGGTTGCACAGCAAATCTGGAGCGGCGAGACGGGATATCCCGGGGATGCTGATTATAGGGACTTCTATTCCGATATCGGTTATGATCTCTCCTTGACACAACTGGAACCGGCTGTGCATCCTGCCGGATT
The DNA here is from genome assembly GCA_017997825.1 of Candidatus Delongbacteria bacterium. Taxonomy (GTDB): domain Bacteria; phylum JAGOEH01; class JAGOEH01; order JAGOEH01; family JAGOEH01; genus JAGOEH01. The sequence continues at coordinate 5,894 of JAGOEH010000169.1, forward strand.
CCGCACCAGTACCGGGATCAAATATCATCGGATCACTAATAAACGTACAGCATCAAAACAGCTCTATCATCCTGAATCGGCTCTGCTGAAGGTTCGTCAGCACAGTTGGGATTTTATGGCCAAGATCCGCCATCAGATCGAGAAACTCTCCGGAATGATTGGGACTCCTCCATTGATTACCGCTCCGTTTGACGCGGAATTGTACGGGCATTGGTGGTTTGAAGGTGTTGATTTTCTGTTCGAACTAGCCCAATTGGTTGCAGCTCATCAACCCGGATTCGAATTTATGACGTTCAATTCCTATCGTGAGAAATTTCCCCCTATCCAGCATTGTAATCCTTCTCCCTCCAGTTGGGGGAAAAATGGGTATTCGGAAATGTGGCTGAATAATACCAATGATTGGATTTATCCTCCACTGCATCAAGCCGGTCAGATTATGCAGCAGCGGGCCGCTATTTATGCCGATCAACCTCTTGATTCCGATCATCGTGACTGTCTTAATCAGATGGGCCGGGAATTATTACTGGCACAATCCTCCGACTGGCCTTTTATTATCAAGACTCAAACTACCGTCGAATATGCCACCTCAAGAATTCATGACCATTTAACTTCTTTTTTCAAACTGGCGGATCAACTCCGGCATGATTCTATCGATGTGAGTTTTCTGAAAGCCCGTATCCATCAGTACTCCATCTTTCCGAACTTGGATTTTCACAGCTTTATCTGACCGGGAGGACTCGATTGATGAAACCCGCTATCGCGGTGGGGGTAGTTCTGGTTTGGATCATGGTCATTCAGGCCGCTGATTCTCTGGAACGAAT
>JAGOEH010000170.1 GCA_017997825.1 Candidatus Delongbacteria bacterium
CCTTCAGCTTGTCAGGGGCCGTACTGTCAACCCCGACGAGATGCCGGATTCAATCGATGAGAGGAATGTTTATGATGAAACCGATTTTGAATTCCGATGGGAAATGAATCGTTATGAGTTATATTCTGGATCGGAGAGATCGGGTATGGATCGATGGAATTATACTGAATAGCGATTCCGTAATTTAATTCTATTGCTGAATCGTAGGATTAGGGGAGAAGGGTGATGGAGTTTTGATATAATCCCGGCGTAATGCCGACATGTTTTTTGAAGTGACGGATGAAATGGCTCTGGTCGTAAAATCCATAATCCAACGCAGCTTCAGTCAATTCTGTGTTTCTATGGCTGTATCGGTGCCTGATTTTTCGGATTCGGGCCTGGATGATATATTGCCGGATGGAGAGTCCGGTTTTACGTTTGAAGATATGGGACAGATGAAACGGATTCAGTCCGGCGGTTTGAGCCAGGCCATCGATCGGTAGATCTTCATCCAGGTGTCGGTCAATGTGACGGATGAGACGACGGATCATGATATCCTCATCGGAGTGAACCTGGCGAAAATAGCTCAGGGCATAGCGATAAAGCGACCGGATCGTATCGACCCGGTCAAATGATGGAGGAATGGTGCTGATCAGGTTCGTCTCGCTGATTGAAGCCGGATCCTTGATACACAGAACGGTATATCCGACGCCTTGAGGATCGGGGACCAGGCAGGAGTGCGGGGTTCCGGGAGGAATGATGAACCGGTCGTTTTCCTTCAGGATATGACGTCGGCCGGGCATAACCAGGATCTTTTCTCCCTGATCGATCCGGCCGACGCAATAGCATTGATGGATATGAGTCGGAAAGCTGTGAGTCGATCCGCTGATCTTCAGGATTTCGAACCGGGATGGCTTGATCAGGATTCGGTAGTTAGGATTCATGTCAGTTCAAAGGGGGAGTGAATTTGGCCACCAGCATCAGTCCGGCTTCCCCGGCTTCAATGCGGTGGAGGACATCCGCCGGTATCCATGAAAACACGCCGGGATGATAGTCGACCCGGGTATCCCCGACGATTCCGGTGCCCTGACCGGCTATGATTTCATGCAGTTCAGCTTTGCCCTGATGGATATGGTCCCCGATCTGGTGATGCGGCTCGATCCTGACCAGCATCAGGCTCATCAGACCGTCGGTCTGGCTCCCGGTAAACAGATCTTTGGTGGATACTCCCTCGAATTTGGGATGCTTTTTCCATTCGACTGAGGCAATCCGGGCGGTTTCCCGGCCATTGACATAAACGGTTCCGGTATCGGCAAAACCGGTAATCGGCATTTTGGGGCTCCTTTCGCTTTTCTCGATACTATACGCTATTTGGAGTTGAAAGTATAGTACAAAATTGCGCTTTGGTTATCCATTTTTGGTTTAATCCTCATTTTGCCAATTTATATCTATATCTGATGATGATCGGATTGGCCAAATCTCCTTGCTCTTCATGATGGTTCGGTCGGGAGCTAAAAAACAGATGGTTGTTATTCGCATATAAGAACCACATATCGTTTTTTAGAATCTTTCTGTTGATGACCTCCCCTTGGGTGGAAAACAATTCGAAATTCGGCTTATAATTAACAGTATAGTGGGCAATCATCGTTTCTGGATTTAGTAAATGTAAAGAAACTACCCCGTCCATTGGTTTTCCTATCGATTGCATTACGGCCTCTATAGTGTTTTCAAGGGGTTCATCATTGATTTTGAAATTCCGGTTCTTGCTGATGAAGGTTTTGACGAGTCTTCCGGCCGAGTCGATCTTGAGTATTTTGTTTTCAAAAGTATTTGCAAAATAAAGATAACCTTGTTGATCCATAATCATTCCCCCTCCGGTTGATCTATAAATCCTAACAGCCAGGTTCTTGGGAAAATCGAATATAAACAGCTTTTTCACGGAACCGTTTTTAGGATTGAACCTTATTAAAAACTGATTTTCTGGGGATTTTTTGGTATAGCTTATAATATTCGATTGTTTATCAATGATCGATTTGTCAGAACACGTATGGTTTTTCAGGTAATAATACTCAACTATTTTTCCGTTTTCATCAACATGAACATAAATATTGGGACTATTGGCAAACCAGAATCCTTTTTTGGGGTCTTTAAAAATTGACAGGATCATTAGTTTCATGCCGGGAATCGCTTCCTCAATATCGACCTTTGAGAATTTGTTCGTTTTAAAATTGACAACAACCAGTTGTTGGGCTATATTATCATAGATTACAAAAATATCCGAATCCAATTGCAATAATGATGAAATCTCACCGATGACCAATCCGGGAAAATCTAATCGGAGTGTATCGGCCAACTGAAAGTACTCACCGAATATTTTTTCGTCTTCGGAATAGTCATCGGATTGTGATAGGCTGGTGCAGATCAAACCGCTGATGATGATTAGAATAAGCGTTCCGGTTCTCATAGAATAGCTCCTTTGTATGGTTGTTTTTACATAACCATTCCAAAAAGTAAGGCCATAGATCGTCAGGATTGGGGTATTAATCTATGGCCTTGAAAACGATATACTGATCAGATTATCTTAAGGTTGAATCTCAGGCTCCATCAATAATATCGCTTGTTCACAGAAACACCGTGGGGCCATTTTGGTGCATTCAACCCCAGGATTAGTACATTTGGCTCCACAATAGGCATCAATAAATTTAGTGTCTGATATATTACAGCGACACCAGTATTGATCTACACAATATAGATAATCACCAGATGGGGGGTTAGGGTTTTCTGCATAAACATGAGTAGCATACAGTACCATTAATGATACTGCAACTAATATAAAAATCGCATAATTCACTCTTTTTAATGAAATCTTATACATTTTAATCTCCTTTTACAATAAAGCAAAATTTACAAATCTTTAGTACGGATTCGGTAAAAAACTTCCATTTTAAATATATCTGGAAAACCTTCTATAGATAAATTTTCTTTTCCGGATTTTATCAATAAAACGAAGGAGAAATAAATTGGAGTTGAGCAAAATATTTTGGCTATTTAAATCTAATCCGGCAATTTTATACTTTATTCTGTTTTCTGAAAGATTCTGAAAGATTCATGGTGCCCGCATTACTCCTTTAAATCTTCATGCAGTTTACTCAATATTATAAAATCTTAGTTATGGAGATATGATATATGTTGTTTGTGAATTTGTCAAGGCTTTTTTAACAACTATTCATATTTTTCTGACAAATTTTCGTACTGGGCTTGCGTTGTATATTGAAAATCTTTTGGTTGCAATGAATTTGCGGGTTTCCCGATCCCCTGTGCCGGTGGTTAAAAAGGATCGTACTGGATCGTCTTCCACTTCGACCGACCAATTGAATAGTTAGGAAAATGCCTAAAAAGGTCAGATCCTGAGGATCGTCAGTAGTTAGTAGTTATAAAAGATGGTTTGCCGATGGTCGTCGTTGTCGGGATCGGCAATCCGGTCCAGCAGTGATCCGGTGTATCCTCCCAGCGGATACTCGTGGATCCGGTCCAGCGGTACCCAGGCATACGCCTCGGCTTCATCGTTCAACCTGACCTGATAGCTGTCGGTCCGGCAGATATAATCGATGAATATAAAATGCTTCGGTTGGTGGAAGCGTTGGCTGTTGATGCATTCCTTCAGCCCGATCAGCCGGATGTCATAGATGGTCAGCCCGGTTTCCTCCATGATCTCTCGTTTCAGGGCTTCCTCCATCGATTCCCCCCATTCGATATGGCCTCCGGGGATGACGTAGGTGTTTTCCCATTTGTGGGATCGGCACAGCAGGATATGGCGGTCGGGATTGAAGATGACCGCGCTGACGGTGGGTTCGGGATAAGCCATGACAGACGCTCCATGATCGATAGGGTTAGTGAACGGCAGGAGGGCCGCGGGTTCAAAGGAGGGCCGCTTCAGTTCCTTTCAGGGGATGGTGAAGCCCTGACGCCAAAGATTGAGGGAGGCGAGACATCCGTAGCCGTTCTCAACCGTGGATAAGTGCCCCAGATAGGTATTGGGTTTGAAACTGATATTATAGGAAATATACTCGGTCAGATTTTGATCGTAGCCGTAAATGACCAGTTCCGCCTGACTGCCCCCGGATTCCGTGAAATTCATGCTGACATCCAGATTGCCCTCTTCTTCTCTCAATAAGCGCTGGCTGTATTCATGGCCGTCGATGATCAGGAAGAGATCATAGGCGAAGATGGAGCTGTCCCGAAGGAGGGTAAAGCGCAATTGCCCGGGAGTAATCGTCCAGGATTCCGGCAGGATGGTCGGGGGCTGAGGGATAGTGGTAGTGGCAGTCAATTCGGGAAAACTGTCCCGCCGGCAGATAATTTGGTAGGTTTCCCCGGGATCCGGAAAAAACAAGGCCTGATAATATTCCATATCCCCGTTGGAATTCTCCGGCCAGGTATACTCCAGCCGGATGGTATCATTCGGGGAGAGGGAACCGCCGGCGAGACGAACCAGCATCACCTGGGCATCCCGTACCGTTAGATCATCATATTCCTCGGCCGGCGGATAGGTCATTTCCAGGTGCACAAAGGAGCGGGATTCTCCTTTCAGGCTGTCGGGCCGCAGGATTCCCAGCAGGTTCAATTGCTGCTGATAGGGGGTATCGTCGATGACATGCGGCTGGGGGCCATAACCCGAAAATATGTTGCCGCAACGAGCCATCAGCAGGCTGATCGATGCCAGCCCCAGGATTATCATTGTCCGTTTCATGATTCTTTCCTTTGAATTGCGCCTGTCCGGTTCTCAGAACTTGATGGTGTATCCTACGCTGAAGTTGGGAAAATAGTTGTTGGCGAAACCGTAATACTTGCCGTCTTCGATCGGGATATAAAACCATACGTTACGGTGGAACAGGAACAGCAGGTTGCCGAAGGTGGCGGTCAGATACGATTCACTGGCGCCTAGGTAATCGGCCAGTTCGACCGCGAATCCCTTGCGGATCCGTTTTTTCAGACCCAGATCCAACTGGATAAACAGCGGCAGCCGGATATTGTTCTTCTTGGCGGTAATGGCGGTGGGATAAGTGGCGTAGCCGCCGCTGACCGGATCATAGTAATAATAGGACTGGCCGCCGGTCTCCAGGGTTTTGGGGGTGCCCGACATTACCCGCAGGGTGCCGCTGTAAGAGAGTGTCGGCAGAATCTGGTGATGCACCACCGCCTTGAAGGTATGAGTCCGGTCATAATCGTGTACAAATGACTTGCCCTCCATGATATGAGGATAGCTCCGGGTCGATCGGCTCAGCCCGTAACTGAGCCAGCCGGAAAAACTCCTGAAATTCCCTTCCCACATGATCTCCATACCGTACGATTCCCCCTGGCCGGGTTTGATCTTCTCGGAAAAACGGACGGCTTCCAGGGGATTGACATTGTAATCGAAGGTGTAGACCCGTTGGATATCCTTATAGTAGAAATCGATGCTGAGCTGGGATTGATCGGTGATCAGCTTCTCGAATCCGAGGATATAGTGGACCGAGGTGCTGGGTGTCTGGTTCTTCAGGGGATAGTAATAATCCAGGTACTGGCTGAGCTCATATTCCTGGGAATTGATGCTGATGATGTATTGGTAGTACTTGCCCCAGGCCGCTTTGGCCTTGGCGTTGCCGGGCAGGTTGACCGTCAGGTTGAACCGGGGTTCGTAGTATTCGCGATCCATATAGCTGAATTTGGAACTCCGCAATCCGGCCCGCAGGATCACCGGCTCATAGCTGATTTTGTCCTCGATATACCCGGCCGCCAGATGGGGATCCCGGGTGGTACTACCCTCGCTGAAATAGTTGATGATCATGTCGTTCATCAGGTGATAGGCGTTGAATTCCCCTCCCAGATTGACGGTGTGGTGTGCGTTCAGTTTACAACTGAGCGAGCTTTTCAGCCCGATATCCCGGATGCGGTTGCGGATATCGGTACGATGATAAATCTTGTATTCCCGATCATCTTCATCATCGGTATAATTGAAATCCAGGATGGTCTGGTTTTTGGAGGAGAAAAAGGAGCCGGACAACTGGGTTTTGAGATAGAGATCGGGGGTGATGATGGTTTTCAGGATGGCGGTACCGGCCTGGTTATCCCATCGATTGCGGTTGATCAGGTCATAATCGTCAAAGATGTCGGTATCCAGTAATTCGTTGAAATAGGTGGAGAACCGTCGGAAACTGTAATCCATGTAGTCCTGGGATCTGAAATAGCGAAAACTCAGGCGGTTGTAGGGATTGATAACCCAGTTCAGCGACAGGTTGGCGTCGTAGAAGTAGCTGGGGGCGTACAGCAGGAATCGGGTCATTAGGTCATAATAGAAACGTCCCGAGACCATCATGGTGACGGAGGAATCGATGGGGAAGTCCAGTACAAACTGGGTCTGGCTGAGGGTGGGTTCGATCTCCCCGTGCAGTTGGCGATTATTGCCTTCGCGGGTCGTCAGATAGAGCACCGAGGAATTGCGGCCTCCGTATTCGGCTCCGAATCCCCCCACCAGCATTTCGGTGTTTTTGATGGCGTAGTTGTTGAACAACCCGGTGGCGGTGATGAAATGATAGGGATTGTAAATAGTGACCCCGTCCAGCAGGACCAGGTTTTCGCCGGGATCACTGCCGCGGACGGCATACAGGGGCGAGATCGGATCGACGCTTTCCACCCCGGGCAGGAATTTGACGGCCTTGAATACGTCGTTATG
>JAGOEH010000014.1 GCA_017997825.1 Candidatus Delongbacteria bacterium
CCGGCATCAGGGTTGATGAGGATGGTTTAGCAGGATTGATCAGCGCCAGACTGCCTTCTACCGTCGGAACCAGCAGATGACTTCCGTCCGGCGACCAGATCGGCTGGTATCCCTCCCGGCCGGAAGAGATAGTCAGGAGTTTTCTCTCTCCGGTTTTCCAGTTGTAAATCACAACCTGTCCCTGATAATCGGTCCAGGCCAGACAATCTTCCCGGCCGGGCTGAAAGGCGATCAGGTTGGCGAATTCTCCCAGCGGACAATCCAGGATCGGTTGACAGCTTTGACGGTCCAGAATTCGCAGGGTTTTATCCTTGAAATAGGCAATATACTGTTGACCAAAGGCCGGCAAACCAACCTGAGCGGTGTTTTCTTCCACTATAATGACGGCACGGTCAATCGGACGATACAGGTAAAGGTTTTGCTGTAGTTCGTTCCGGGTTTCTAAAGCGGGAGTAAAGTCCTTATATCCGACCCAATCCTCTCCGGATGACATCGTATAGTAGGTGGCGGCATAACGGGATTCCGTCAATCGAATGGTTTCTCCATCTCCGGTCAGATGATAAAGCCGGTCCAATGAATCCGTTATGAACAATTCCCGTGCATCGCTCCGCCATGGATTGGCTGCCAGACAACTCATTATCATGAGAACCAAAATACAAAAACGCATCATCAACTCCTGATTGTGTTAAAATGTTGGCTGAAAGTCGAAATTCCATCGTCGATCCGATCAAACACACCGAATCGGCATTGTCCCAGCGGATAATCTATTCATGCAGGAAGAAGGTCACTATCCGGAGGAAGGATTAAACGTTAAAGCGTCATGCATATTTAAAAAAAAACACCGGAATTGTCAATCTGTTTTTAAGAAACTGAAAGAATTTATTGTAGAATTAAGAGTCTGGGTTATAATATGATAATTGGAAGAAAATGATAAATATACAATTATAACTCTGTGGATGAAAGTTGAGCGCTTATAATTTGAAGAGTAATGTTTGAGTTCCATTTCATGGCGCTATAAGTATGAAATGATAATGATCAAAATGCGCTTGACAAATGTGGGAATTCGGTTATATTGATTTCACCCCGATATGGTATTTCTATATGATCTGATGGGGGGATTACGGATTGATAATAAAGGATTTTGACAGGGAATAAAAGGAGTGTGAATGAGTTATCAGCTTGGAGTCAGTTATTTCAGCAACCGGATGCCGGAACATTTTATCCGTGATTTGGAATCGATGCGTCAGAATGGGATGAACCAGGTGCTACTGACCTTCAGTGAGAATGACCAGGAGTTTTATCGGGACAATATCGGGGAGTTTATCAGTCAGGCCCATGACTTGGAAATGAAGGTGTACCTGGGACCCTGGTCGGTGGGCGGAGTATTTGGAGGAGAAGCCTATTCCAAATATGTAGCCTGGTATCCGGAAGGACGACAGGTATTAAGTAACGGGGATCAGGCGCCTGCCGCCTGCCTCAATAATCCCCATTTTCGACGTTTTTTTTCAGGCTGGATCGAGTCGGCGGTAGCAACCGGCGCCGATGCGATTTTTCTGGATGAACCCCATTTTTTTGTACCCGGTTGGAATAATCCCTTTTCGCGTACCGATACCCATCTATGGGGATGCCGCTGTCCTTTCTGTCAGGAAAAATATCGGCAGGAGAATTCCGAATTCATGCCGGAGACTTTGAATGAATCGGTCAATCGATTCAAACGGAAAAGCATCTGGGATTTTGTCGCTTGGGCGTGCCGGGAGGCCAAACAGTATAATCCCTCTATATTGACCTCGCTTTGCCTGATCACCGATGATTATTTTCTCAAGAGTGATTTGCCGTTTCGTCTGACCGAAATCGAAGCCCTGGATGAAATCGGTACCGATCCATACTGGGGTGTCCGGGTTGGAACGGAACTGGAACAGTATCTGCGGGAGGAATTCACTCAATCCTGTCTGATTCTGGATCGAATTCAAACCCAGTATCATAAGAGGGTTCAGATCTGGATCAAGAATTTTCTGGTGAAGGCCGGGACCGAAGAGGCGATCCAGCGGGCCGTGGAACTGGCCGCCCGCTACCATATCACCAATATTATGGCCTGGAGCTATAAGGGCACCTGCTATATGAGTAAAATGAAATCGGAGCAACCGGAATTGGTCTGGGACACACTGTGCCGGGCTTACCTGGGTTTGCGGAAATCAGAACAATGAACCCGTTTCATCATCAACAGTAGAAAGGGAAAGAATGCTCGAATCGGTGAGTCTTTTCAGCGTGTTTGATTGGCTGGTTGTCATTTCGTTTCTGGCGATATTGATTACCGTCGGAATTCGGGCCGGCAGTCAGCAGAAGAATGTCAAGGATTATTTTCTGGGTGGACGCAATATGCCTTGGTGGGCGGTGGGTGTGTCGATTGTGGCGGCAGAAACCAGTGCCCTGACCTTTATCGGCGTGCCGGCGATGTCGTATGCCCAGAACGGCGATCTCTCCTATATCCAGATCCTGATCGGCTATGTCCTGGCCCGGATTGTGCTGGCTGTCGTCATGGTGCCGCATTACTTCAAGGGAGAGATTTTTTCGGCGTATCAGTTGCTGAAAGACCGTTTCGGGAATTCACCCCTGATCCTTTCCTCCGCTTTTTTTCTGATCGGCGGGTCATTGGCGGCCGGGGTCCGGGTATACGTGACGGCTATTCCTCTCAAACACCTGTTGGATGTGGATATTATAGTCGCCATTTTAGTGTTTGTCGCCATCTCTATATTCTATACCATCAAGGGCGGCGTTAAATCGGTGATCTGGACCGATTTTCTCCAGTTTTTCATTTTTGTGGGAGGCGGAATTTTCGTACTTTTCTATATTCCTACTGCAATGTCGGATATGTCGATGAGCACTATCGTCAAGGAAGCCTCCGAGGCCGGCAAATTGCACTGGTTCCATCCCCAGTTCTCTCTGAAAGCCCCCTTCAATATCTGGATGGGATTGATCGGCGCTACCATCGGGGTTATGTATTCCCACGGTGTCGACCAGTTGCTGGTCCAGAAGATCCTGACCTGCAACAATACCCGGGATGGACGTAAAGCCCTGATCCTGTCGGCCGCCCTGGTGTTTCCGCTGTTCGTCATTTTCCTGTTGGTCGGTGTATTGTTGTTTGTGTTCTATCAGCATCATCCCATCAAACTGCCGATTCCGATCAATTCCCAGGGAGCTCCCCAGAACGACCATGTCTTTCCGATCTTCATTCTGACCGAAGCTCCGATTTTTCTTAAGGGATTCCTGATTGCCGGTATCCTGTCGGCAGCGTTGTCTTCCATCAGCGGCGCCATCAGCGCCCTCTCATCGATCTGGACCATGGAATTCTACAAACGCTTCATCAATACTACTCGTTCCGAAGCCTTCTATCTGAAATATTCCCGTTGGATGATTGTCTTTTTCGGAGCCGTTCTGATCGCGATTGCCTTCATGAGTCAGAATGTGGAGCTGGTCTTCAATCTGGCCTTCTCCTTGGCGGGTCTTACGGCCGGTGCCATGCTGGGAGCAGTTTTGCTCTCTTTGATGGTCAAACACTGGAATCCGAAGCCGGTGATTGCCGGTATGCTGACCTCTTTTGCGGTTATGTCGGTGATCGTGGTGATGGGACAAATGGGCAAACTCAGCATCTTTTGGCCCTGGTACCCGGTGATCGGCAGCGCTGTGATGATGATTACCTCGTATATCGTCAATCGGCTCTTTTTTGCCGACCAAGCGGAGTGATTCGATCGATAATGACGATTGATTGATCATTATCCAATATTGAAAAAAGGCAACGGATACTTTGTTCGTTGCCTTTTCGATTTTTATGAGGGTAAAACGGATTAGTTGGATTAACGGAGCTTGAGCAGTTGTCAGGCCAGATGAAAGATTGCAGGCTTAGTGTGTAGATTTATTATAACTCTTCAATTTTGATATTAGCTAACTCCATGAAATTTTCCAATAATCCAATCTTCAGATCTTCATTACTGTGAACCGGAACTGAAATACGATAAGGTGAATCGTTTTTAACATAGATATAATGACTTCCATTAACTCGTTTCAATATCCAACCTTTGGTCTCTAATATGATACAGAGTTTTTTTCCGGATATGCTTTTCATATCGCAATTTCAATCAGCCGATCCATGGTGGAGAATTTATAAGATGATACATCAACGGATAGACATCCTTCAACCGCCTGATAGATATTTTGCAGCAATTCCTCAAAGGTTTCACCCTGAGTGGCACAGCCCGGGATGGATGGCACTTCAGCCCAGTATCCGCCTTCTTCGGCCTGATGGATTACGACTTTTAGTTTCATATTAACGGATTCCTCCTTATTAAAACAATACCCATGAACCATTTTTCTTCCTTACAGGAATAATAAGTTCAAAATTCTGATTTGTCAAGTTGAGATTATCATCTGACAAGATCGTGAATTAGGAAGGCTAATTCGATCCGACAACGATTAGTTGGTTGGTTAACGGAGCTTGAGCAGTTGCCAGGCCAGACCGGCGCGGACGGCCGGGGATTGCGATGTGGCATAGGTTTCGAACACCATCAGGGTGTCCTGCCGGAGCTCCCAGGTCATCCATTTCCCCTGATTATTCCCCTCCTGCCGTAATTGGAGGCAATCGTCCCGAAAATTTTCCATAAAGGCGATCAGAACCCGATATTGGTCATACCCCTTCAATCCGCGAAGCGATCCATTCGTCATGAATTCCACCGTATCCTGAGTCCCTATGATCTGATAGATTCCCGTAAAAAAAAGCTTATGGACCAGTTCCTGCGGCATCAGCCGGGCATTGAATGAGGGCGGATACTTGCTGAACTGAAAACTCAAGCTGTCGGACGCTTCGAACCGGATCGATTGGCGGTCTCCGGACAGAATCACCCGGACCGATTTGGGATCCGACGGCTTGGGATGCTTGAGGGTTAACGTCATGACGGAATCCTGAATGCTTTGGATGGGATAATGATCCCCTTCCCAAAAATTAAACACGATCATGACACTGTCACCGTTTTCCGGAATGATCAGCCCGCTGATTCCCTTGCAGGATGGAAACGCCTGATAGGGTGTGGTTTTATTCAGAATCTGCTGTAGGTATTCGGTCCGTATCCATCCCCCGCTCCAATCCTTTAAAACATTGGGTTTGGGTTCGGCATTACGGCCGCACGCCATCCCCAGCCAAAGCAAAAGAATTGCCGCCCCTATTGTTCCGCGACGTGAGATTGATATCGTAAACGGCTTATTCATGATTCCGATTTCTCCTTTTCCTGTTCAAGCTTACTCTATAAATAATCCGACTGAAGCCATGCTGTTTACCGCCGGATTTTCATCACACAAATTAAATCTCAATTGATCGATGGGAGATGGTTATTTCCCGTTTTTAACCTGCTCATGGCCCGTCGAATCATACAACACCAATCGTCCGGCTCCATCCAGGTCGGAACCTAAAAATACCGAAGCATTGCCATTCTGAGTCGAGGTCTTCAGGATTCCGCCCTGAGCTTCTCCGGTACCTAAGTAGGCCATCTCTTTAGCCTGATGGTTGTAAACACTCAAATACCCGTTACCCCCCTGCCCGGATCCCAAGTATCCCACCAGCAGTCCGTTGGAATTGAAAAGTGAGATCAGCCCGTCATCATCTTCCAGTGTTCCGGTATGGGTTGTCGGTTTTCCGTCATGGTTGTAAGTACGGATGTATCCGTTGCCGTTGGCCAGGCTTCCTCCGTAAACGATCTCTTTCCCATTGGCATTATAAATCCTGAGATTGCCATGACCGGAATTATCCGGGCCGATATAGGCAGCGATATGTCCCTGCTTGTTCATGACGGCCAGATAGCCTCCGCTTTCGTCGCAGGTGATGACAAACTGTTTTTGGCGGTTTTTGTCCACAATGGTCAGGGAATGGGCCTGGATATCGGGAGAGGTGATCGAATGACGGCGGTAAAGCAGACTGGCCGCCAGAGCGGTGATCAAAACTCCGATCAGCAGGCTTTTTATATCAATCACAAAGACTTTCATCGGTCTTCCTTTCCGGTTTTAGGCCAACAGTGGATAATCCTCGGATTCGGCTTGATAGCGTCTGAGGGATAGTGACTATATAGGGATTAACCATACAAAATGCAAGAGAAATCCGGATCAGAAGAATGGATTGGCCCGGTGATCGGAATGGGGGCGGTGTTCGGACGGATAGAGGCGGCCGTTTTTGATGACGGCGCGGATAAAATCGGTGCCGGGAAAATAGGGAAGAACCTCGGGATTTTTCAGATCCAGGATGATCAGATCGGCCTGTTTTCCGGGATGGAGCGATCCGATCCGGTCATGCTCGCGCAGAGCGAATGCAGCCTGTAGCGTCACGCTGTTCAGGATTTCGGCAAACCCGATTCCGTAGCGGAGCGCCGCCAGGTGCATCAGGATCGGGATCGAAAAGCAGGGCGCCGATCCGGGATTGAAGTCAGTGGCCAGACTGACCAATCCACCGGCATCCCTCAGTTTCCGATAAGCTCCGGGATCGGGATGATGGAGGACCATTTCGGCAATCGGCAAAAAAATACCGACGGTTTCGCTTTCCGCCAGTATTTCCGCGTCCCGATCACTCAAAATTTCCAGATGATCCATTGAATCGATAGGGAAGTGATGGATCAGAGCGATCCCCCCTAAGTCTTCCAGTTGGTTCAGGTGTGCCATCAGTCGATACTCCAGGCTGAGAGCCTTGACGAAATAGAGTTCGGTTTCCCGGCGGCTGAAAGCTCCCCGATCCAGAAAGATGTCGCATCGCTGGCAGTAGCGGCGGAAATCCGGCAGCATCCGGTTGAGGAGCTGGTCCATGTAATCCGAGGCGGAGCAATCGGGGGGATGAATGTGAGCCCCCAGGAAGGTCGGGATCAGCTCCACCGGCTGAAGCTGGTTCAGTTTTTCGATGACCTGCAGAATTTTCAGCTCATTGTCGTAATCCAGGCCATATCCGCTTTTCACCTCCATGGTGGTGGTACCGGCGCGAAAGGCCTGGCCCAGGAAAAACAGGGCTTGCTCGATCAGTTCTTCGGGAGAGGCCCGCCGGGTTTCGGTCATGGTTCGGCGGATGCCGCCGCCTTCCTGCTGGATGGCCTGATAGCTCTTGCCGGATGCCCGCCAATAGAATTCATTGGCGCGTTCTCCGGCAAATACCAGATGGGTGTGTGCGTCGATCAACCCGGGAATGACGGTACGCCCGCCCGCATCATAGACGGTCAGGCCGGGATCCGCTCCATGCTCGGGATGATCGCCGGATGGAGCACCTGTCTGTTTAATTTCATCCAGGTATTGGTGTCCGTTAGGTCCCATATATCGGATGATTCCATCCCGGATCACCATGTCGATCCCCCGGATCAGTCCGGGATCGGACAGATCGGGACCCCGTTTGGGGAGTTCGGCATGGCAGCTCAGGCAGCTCCCGATATTTTGCACCCACAGGGTTTCGGTATGGTTCATCTGGGTCTCCTCGCGGTTGCAAACGTTATTCGTCAATATGATCGATTCTGATATCGGAGTGGTCGACGGTTTCCCGGGCTTCCGGATATCCGGCATCGTAATGCCGGGCTACTCCGATTCCCGGATCGGTGGTCAATACCCGTTCCAGTCTCCGGGCTTTGGATTCGGTACCGTCAGCCACAATCACCATCCCGGCATGTGAGGAGTTCCCGATCCCGACTCCACCGCCGTTATGAAAGCTGACCCAACTGGCGCCATTGATCGAATTGAGGGCGAAATTCAGCAGCGGCCAATCCGCTACCGCATCGCTCCCATCCAGCATAGCCTCGGTTTCACGGTTGGGAGAGGCGACCGAACCGGTATCGAGGTGATCACGGCCGATTACGACTGGGGCCTTTAGAATCCCTTGATGAACCAGGTCGTTCATGGCCAGGGCGAAGCGGGCCCGTTCTCCGTATCCCAGCCAGCAGACCCGGTTAGGCAGCCCGATCTGGGGCACTTTATGGCGTGCCAGGCTGATCCAGCGGTTCAGGGCGATATTGTCCGGAAACATGGTCAAGACCAGATCATCCAATACTTCGATATCATGGGGATCACCCGAAAGAGCGGCCCAGCGGAAAGGACCACGGCCCTGGCAGAAGAGGGGACGGATATAGGCCGGAACGAATCCGGGATATAAATAGTCCCCCTGTTCATTGCGTACCGTCACTCCGGCCGATTCGGCCTGGGCCCGCAGGTTGTTGCCGTAATCGAAACACACGGCGCCCCGTTTCTGCATCTCCAAAATGGCCTGGGTATGGGCCGCCATGGCCTGATAGGATCGCTTCCGGTATTCCTCCGGATTCGATTCCAGCAGCCGCAGATTATCCTCCACATCCCCGGTCGGCAGATACGCTTTCCAATCGTGGGCGGAGGTCTGGTCGGTGACCAGGTCGGGGATAATGTCATGGCTGACCAGGTAGGGATGAACCTCAGCGGCGTTGCCGATCAGTCCGACCGAAAGCGGTCGGCCGGCGCTTTGAGCCTCCCGGATCCAGGTGATGGCGGTCTCGATCGAATCGGTCATTCGATCGCAGAATCCCTCCCGGACCTTCCGTTCGATCCGATCGGCCCGGGCTTCCACCACCAGGATGGCGGCTTCGTTCAGGGTGCCGGCCAAAGGCTGAGCCCCTGACATCCCTCCCAATCCGGCCGTCAGGATAAATCGCCCCTTCAGGCTGTCGGCCCCGAATTCCTTTTTGGCGGCCGCCGCAAAGGTCTCATAAGTCCCCTGCAGAATGCCCTGGGTCCCGATATAGATCCAGCTGCCGGCCGTCATCTGGCCGTACATCATCAATCCCCGGCGATCCAGCTCATCAAAATGGTCCTGGGTAGACCAGTGCGGTACCAGGTTGGAATTGGCCAGAATTACCCGCGGAGCCTCCGGATGACTGGGCGCGATATAGACCGGCTTGCCGGACTGGATGCACAGGGTGTGCCGATCATCCATCCGCTTCAGAATCTCCACAATCCGGGTATAGGCCTGCCAGTTCCTGGCCGCTCGGCCGCTGCCGCCGTATACAATCAGATTCTCCCAGTCATTGGCGATCTGCGGATCCAGATTGTTCATCAGCATCCGCATCGCCCCTTCACAATCCCAGTTGCGACAGTTCAGATTGTTGCCGTGCGGAGCCCGAATCGGGCCCTCCGGACTGTACTCGCTATACATCGGTCTCATTTTTCCTCCCCTTTTATGCTTATTTTTGATCGAATAAAACGGTTCGTCTGATCCAATCCGATCAAATTCAATCCGAACCGAACCTGCCTGCGGTCGGATTCGGAATCGTGATCCCGGCGGCTGTAAATTATCCATGATCCCATCTGAGAGATCACCAGGTTGAAAAAGGTCGATATAACAAAATTATAATAAAATAATCAAAATGTCAAATCAAAACCCCCGAAATCACAAAATCAGGATTTATCAATTGACTTTTAAGGGGGGTTGATGTATAATAGATGAGGATAGAATTCCGTTTTAACCGTTATTTTAGCGGTTTAACACCATTGGAATCCGGAACGGATTCGCCGGTTGAATTGGAGTTCGATTCCAATCCGTTGAGGTTGAATCCCTGACGATTCACCTTAAGGCTGCCATTGATCGCCAACTGTTTTCTTTCCGTCTCATTCAGGGGAACGATGGCCGGATCCCCGTATCGGAAATCGACGTTAACCCAAGGAGCTGTGATATGCGGAGTTTTATTGTTGCTTTTTTTACCCTGTCTCTTCTGGTTTTGACCATTCAGGCTGACCTGACCGAAAAAAACATGGTGAAGGTTACGATTACCAAATTCGGGTCTTTCAACAGTCAGACTACCAGCTATTATCAAAACCTGGTCAAGGCCGAGGACTCCCAGAGCGATTTCAAAGGTTCGGGATTCTGGGGCAAGCTGGCCGGCAAGATGTTCGCCAAGGGGCATACCGGCACCATCACCAATCTGAACGAAAAGAATGTTTATTCGATCGCGTATGACGACAAATCTTATACCGTCAGCACGATCGAAAAGTTCTTCCAGGATAAAAACCAATTTAAGGGCGATGATCAGGAATCCGATGATGAAGAGCAATCCGAATCGGAAAAAGACGAGCGTTACACGGTCATCCGGCAGGAATTCAAGGTGATCGATACCGGGTTATCCAAGAAAATCAACCGGTTTGATGCTCATCAGTACAATTTGATCTATATATGCGAACTCAAGGACAATGTCCGCGGCGGGACCAAAACCGACAGTATGTTTGTTGATCTTTACACCACCACCGATCAGGCTGTGATCGACAAGGCGGCCGCCGAACGCAAAACCTTTGCCGTTGAATATGCCAAAGCCGTCGGTATTGATATGGAAACCGATGATTATGACCAACTGCTCGGGAAAAACTGGCTTTCGATGATCAGCGCGTTGGATCCCCAATCCGGCCGGAACGAGGTCAAGGTCGATTATTCGGAATTCAAGAAGATCAAGGGATATCCGGTCTTGACCGATGGTCATTTCTATTCCAAAAGCGTCAATCCCCAGCAGTCCCAAGTCAGCGACGATTCGCAGTCCCAGGAGGAATCCTCGTCCATTCCGACTTCATTGGGCGGGATGTTCGGCAAGATGAAGAAAAAACACGACGACAAAAAAGCGGCTGAAAAACCCAAAGCCGGTGAATACAGCGAAATCTTATCCTATTATACCGAAATCGTCGAACTGAGTTTCAATTCGGTTCCGGCTGACGCTCTATCTGTTCCGTCCGGTTTCAAGAAAAAATAATGAGCCTGATACTGGCTTCGACATCGATCTACAAAAGGAAGCTGATGGAACAGCTTCAGCTTCCTTTTCTTCCGGTATCTCCCCCCTATCGGGAAGAGCATGAGTTGGATTTGATGCCGCAGGAAAAGTGTCTTTATCTGGCGGAACAAAAAGCCCGATCCCTGATGGATGAGTATGGAGATCGGGTGATTATCAGTTCCGATCAGATCCTGATCTCCGGCGAGCGCCAATTCGGCAAGCCGTTGCGGGCTGACACCGCTCTGGAACAACTGCGCTGGATGCAATCCCACCGCAATGTGTTCCATACCGGACTGGCAGTCTATGATCCGGGGAAAAAGCAATTCCATCTTCGGATGGAACCCTGTGAGATCAGACTTCGTCCATGGTCGGTCGAGCAGTTGAAACACTATATTGAACGGGATAATCCACTCCATTGCGCCGGTGCTTTTAAAGCCGAATCGCTGGGGATCATCCTGCTGGAAACGATTGAAACACGGGATTATTCATCCCTGATTGGACTGCCCTTAATCCAGTTGGTTGGAGTCCTGAATGAAATCGGATATCCGATTCTATCATCCCCCTGACAGCCTGGTCGGCTATATCTCGACCGCCTTATCCCTGAGCCTGAGCTCCATCCTGTTTCTGCTGTCTCTTCCCCCTTTTCACTATAGTTTTACCCTCTTCTTTTTCCTGATACCGGCCGCCTGGGTATGGCTGGTTTGGCCCCGATCCGCCGCTCGATTGAGTCTGATTCCCGGATTGATTTTTTTTTTGTATTTCCGGATCGACCAGTCTTCAACTTCGGTCATTTTGGGCTGGTTGATATGCATAACGGCCCTGCAATTGCTCCTGCTGATTCTGGCCGAATGGTCCCGTGACCGGTTCCGCTATCTGCCGCTATGGACTCTGCCGGCCTTGCTGGTGATGGCCGACGCTATCCGCTTCCGCTTTTGGGGTACCCTTTACTCTTTGGCCTCACTGCTGAGTGATTATCCATGGCTGATCCGATCGTCCGATACCTTCGGCCCACTTTTCCCGGGACTTTTATTATGTTTTACCCAGTTTTGGCTGGTGTATCGATGGCTCTATCCCCACCGGATCAAGGCCTTATCCTGGAGCGCCATGGGAATTCTGTGGCTGATCCTGATCGCCTACGGATTGGGGGCTAATCCCTTCGGAGCCACCAGTACCCGCAATCTGATCGTTACTTTTACCGTTCCGGATAAACCGATTCTTGATATGCCGCGGTTCGTCCAGCGGTTAGACCAGGTACTTCAAAAAATTCCGGGATCACCGGACCAGCCGCGTATCCTGTTGCTGCCCTTTTTACCTTACGTCCTGCCTTCCGAAAATGAAGCCGGCCAGCTTAAACCTTGGGAAAGTATCGCTCACCGCCATCAGGTCGATATTATCTATGGCTGCCGGGATACCCTGCTCGATTATGCGGTCTGCCCTTATATCAACGCCTTGGGACGAGTGGTCGAAATCGGAGAACAACAAACACTGTTCCGGTTCGGTCCCCCGCGATACCGGCCCGGCGATTATACGCTGGGTATTGACGGCCGCCTTGGCCGAATCGGCGTTTTGTGCAATGAAGAGGTTTTTTTTGATTATCCCGCTAAAATCCTCAATCGTTCCGGTTATGGGATGATTTATAACCCGATGGAAAATACCCGCCGCCATTCGATGGAATATATCCGTAAGGCTTTGGTCGTTTCGGCCGTGATGAATCGTCAGGCTATACTATCCAATATCAATAACGGCGGGCAGATCGGCATTAATCCGGACGGACGTTCGGTTCATTTTATGCAGTTGTTTAAGCGAATTCTGTTTTACCAGATCGAATTGAAGTCCGGTAAGGCCTTCAGCCGTTATCAGCGTTGGGGGGATCTGGTTTTTTACGGGGTATTTCTGATGTTCGGGATGCCGTTGCTGATCCGCGCCCTGATCCTGATGAGGTCCCGCCTGGAACTTCAATCGCGATCATCATCGAGGTTTTGACGTATGCCCGGTCTCTATTTATATTCTCATCACCGCCTGGAAAATTTAGCCGATCAACTGGCCGATTCGATCCGGCATCACCCCGGCGATTTGTTTACTCCCGACTGGATTGTGGTTCAAACCCGGGGGATGGAGCGATGGCTGATGCTGGAAATGGCGCGTCGAAACCGGATCGTCTTGAATTACCGCTTTCTTCATCCCAATGATCTGCTTCACCGGATCATGGACTGGCTGAAAATCGAGCACCGATCTCCCGATCTGTTCGATCGGCATACCCTGGTCTGGGCTATCATGAGGATCCTGGACAACACGTCGATCCTGGCTGATCCTGTCATGGCTCCTGTCAGCCGTTATCTGGGGTCGGACCGCCTGAAAACTTTCCAGTTTGCCGATCGGCTGGCCGATTGCTTCGAACAATACCTGGTTTACCGCCCCTCCATGATCGAGGCCTGGGAAAACCGGCAATCGGCAGTCAGCAACGACCCTAACGAATCCTGGCAACGCAGAATCTGGTCGGACATCGTTCATCACTATGGCAATCATCACGCCGTCAATCAATGCAATCGGATCCACCAATCCCTCCGGTCGGACAATCATTTGGATTTGCCGGCCGAATTTCCCCGCCAACTCTATCTTTTCGGTCTGTCTGTCTTGCCCGATATCCATCTGGATATCATTGAACAGATTTCTCACCTGATCGATATCCATTTCTATCTGCTGAATCCCTGCCGCGAATTCTGGTTCGATATACTGTCGATCAAGGAACAGACTAGGCTGGAAGGATTTCTGCCGGATGCGTCGGTCGCTCCGTCCAATCTTCATATGGATTTGGGGAATCCGCTGCTGGCCGATCTGGGAAAGGTCGGCCGTCACTTTTTATATAAAATCCATGGCTTCAATATTCAGGAACAGGATATCACCGAAATGATCGGCGAGCCGGATTCCGAGTACCGAATCGGAGATGGGGAACCCGGTTCACTCTCTCTGCTGGAACGAATCCAGTCGGATATCCTGCATCTGGCCATGGGCGGTGTGATGTCCGACGGCTACCGCATTCATTCGCCCCTGATCGCGGCAGAGGACCGTTCCATTCAGGTCTTATCGTGCTATAGCCGTATTCGTGAAATCGAGGTCATCCTGGATCAGATTCTTGACCTGCTCCAGGGTGACGATCAGCTTCATCCCCGTGATATTTTGGTCATGACGCCGGATATCCAGCCCTATGCCCCGTTGATCAAGGCGGTCTTTGGAAACAGCCGTCTCAATTTTTCCGTAGCCGATCAATCTCTGCGTTCGGAAGGCCGTCTGATCGAGGCGTTCTTCACCATCCTGGACCTGGCCCGGGAGCGTTTTTCCGCCCCGAATCTCATCAGCCTGCTGGATCTTCCAATCCTCCGTAAACGGTTCAGGCTGGAAGAGGATCATCTGGATCAAATCCACCGCTGGATTATGGAATCGGGTATCCGGTGGGGGATTGACGCAGAGGATAAACAATCCCAGGATTTATACCCGGCCGACACCAACACCTGGCGGCAGGGATTATCCCGCCTGCTGTTGGGGTATGCCGCCGGATGGCCCCCCACCACCCCTTTTCAATCCATCTATCCCTATCCGGATTTGGAAGGGCAGAACGCTGAAATCCTGGGCCGATTCATGTACTTTTTCGACACCATGAAATCAACGGCTGCCCGGCTGAATTCCGATTGCCCACTGGATGAATGGGTATCAAGACTCAAGCGGATTCTGACCGAGTGTTTCACCTTCGATGAATCGACCGAACGGGAATTCCGGCACCTGACCGGAGTGATCGATCGCCTCCAGCACAGTCAACGTCTGACTGATTATTCGCCCGCCGTCCCTCTGCGAATCATCCGGGAATACCTGGAATACCACCTGCAAACCGGGGAATCATCCCGGGGCTATATGACCGGCGGCATCACCTTCTGTAAACTGATACCGATGCGCAGCATCCCCCATCGGGTCATCATCATGGTCGGAATGAATGACGGAGAGTTTCCCCGCCGTCCTTCCGCCCCCGATTTCGATCTGATCGCCGCTCATCCCCAGCCGGGTGACCGCAACATACGTGATAATGACAACTATCTGTTTTTAGAAACCCTGATCTCAGCCCGCCGAAAACTGATCATCACCTATGTCGGCCGTAACATTCAGGACAATTCCGAAAAGCTCCCTTCGCAAAGCGTCATCCTGTTGTTGGACTATATCGAGCGTTATTACCGCTTGCACAAGCATGAGGGCAATCAAAAAATCCGAACCCATCTGCTGAAGGAACATCCGTTACAGGCCTTCAGCCGCCGCTATTTCGACGGAACGGATCCGATCTTGTTCTCCTATTCTCAGGAAAACCTGGAAGGCGCCAGGAAACTGCTTCAATCCGAAAGAATCCGAAATCATATCCCTCTCTCCAGTCTTCCCGTATCGGATACCGATGATCCGGTCATCATTCAGCTCGATGAACTGGTCCATTTTCTATCCTCCCCGGTCCGATTTTTTCTGAAAAAACGGCTGGGACTTACTCTGGCCGATCAGGACCAACTCGAGGATATCGAGTCTTTTCGGCTCGATTCGTTGGATAAATACCTCATGATCAAGGATTATCTGACCTTGACGGAGGCAATGTCCGAAACCGGGTTTTATGATTATCTGATGAATCGGGGATTTTTGCCCCATGCCGTGATGGGCCGGCTGGAATTCAGTGCTCTAATGGCCGATGCCCGGAAACTGTCGGACCGAATAAGAAAGAACCGGGATCAACTGGGGGATCCAAGTCCCCCGCAGACGATCGACCAAGAGCTGGTCATCGGAACGCGGCGATTCCGGATTCGGGGCCTGATCGACGAACTCCATGCCGGCGGGTTGATCGGATTTATCCCTACCTCCGGTACTATAACCTTTAAATATAAGATTCAAACCGTGGTCAAGACCCTGCTTTGCCGATGTGTGCCGGGTATCGATCCGGCTTATAAAGGAATTTTTGTCACTATCGGCCATGAGTTCATTTATGACAAACAACCGGATCCCTATAGCACATTGGTTGATCTTATGGGATTGTATCAGGCCGGATTGGCGTCGATGATCCCTTATTTCCCCGATAAAGTGGATTATTCCGAAGTGATCACTGATCCTCACGGTTTATGGAATAAACTGAATACCAGGGAGTTCAACCGGGACTCCTCCGAGCCCTATCGTGAGTGGCACTATTTACTGGGTCTGCGCCGATGCGGTTTGGACCGGGAATGGAA
Source organism: Candidatus Delongbacteria bacterium (assembly GCA_017997825.1). Classification (GTDB taxonomy): domain Bacteria; phylum JAGOEH01; class JAGOEH01; order JAGOEH01; family JAGOEH01; genus JAGOEH01. The sequence goes on from JAGOEH010000014.1 coordinate 16,028, forward strand.
TGAAGCGGCGATACAGCGGGCCTGGAATGTCTATCAACTGATGCACCGTCTGACCGGGAAAGAGAACTGATATGAACGGATTTGATTACCGAACGGTTCCACTTGTAGGAATCCACCGGGTGGAAGCGGCGGCCGGTACCGGCAAAACCTTCAGCCTGGCCCTGCTCTTCCTGAGGATGATTATCAGCGGGATTCCAGCCGATAAAATCCTGGCGGTCACCTTTACCAATGCCGCTACTGATGAACTCAAATCCAGAATTCGCCATTTCCTGATCCTGGCCCTCAATGTTCTTAACCACCAGCCCATCGAGAATCCTGAGATCGAATCCCTGATCCTTCAATCCGGGATCGATTCCAATATCGTTCAATCCGGACTCCGCTATGGACTGGATCATTTTGACGAACTCTCCATTTATACCATTCATAGCTTCTGTTACCGGATTCTGAGGGATTATCCCTTTGAAACCCATGGACGATTCAATGCCGAACTGATTAATGACCAAACCAGCCTGCTGGAGGAATGTGTTCACGATTTTTTCCGCCATTGGGTCTATCCGCTGGATCCCTTGGCGGCTTATTTGATATGGAAAAATAAACCGGTCTATTATGTGCACTGGGTCCGGTTGTGGATGAATCATCCCCAGGCGCATCCCTATGAGCCGTTCGAACCTGCTCCGGTGCAAGACCTGATCCGGCAGTTGCAGTCGGCCCTGAATGAATGGCGATCCTTTGATGCCGGTCCGGCCGGCGAGGTTGCCCGTCAGGATTGTCTGACCTTTCCGGGTCTGAACCGTAAAAAATTCAAGGCCGATACATTTTCCGCCATCTTTGCCGAAATCGGCCGCTATCTCGAACAGGGGTGGGTGACGGAAACACTGGTCAAATCTCTTGAAAAACTGAGTCATTTGGCGGATCCGGAATCATTCAACAAAGGGTTTACCCCGGATGGTCTGAAGCCTGAGACCCGCCGTATGGCGGACTTGATTACCCGGGTTCTGGGGGAGTGCCGCCGGGTAGTGCATAAAATGGACCAGGTTTGCCTGGAGTATGTCAAAAACCAATCGGACCATAAGCTGGCCATGCGGGGATTGATGACCCATACTGAAAGTCTGAACCAACTATGGCGTGCCCTTCAGGATCCGCAAAGCGGACCGCGGATTGTCGAGACGGTGGGTTCCCATTACCAGGCCGCCCTGATCGACGAGTTTCAAGATACCGACCCGATTCAGGCGGATATATTCATTCGCTTGTTTATGGATCATCCGAAACCCCGCTGTTTTCTGATCGGCGACCCCAAACAGGCTATCTATGGATTCCGAGGCGCCGATCTGTTCGCCTATCTGAACCTGTCCGCCCGTCCGGATATCACCCCTCATGTGATGGACGTGAACTATCGCTCCTCTCCCGCCATGATTCAAGCGGTTGAAACCATGTTCGACCGACCCAATCCTTTGGGTCTGCACCGGATCCCTTTTACCCGCGTCAAACCGGCTCCCTTCAACCAAAGCTTGCAAATGACCAAGCATGGCCAGGCGGTTGCTCCTTTTGTTCTATGGCATCTCCTGGCGGATCATCTGCCGGAATCCATGCGCCGTTCCTCCGATTCAGGTACCATCCGGATCCATGGAGGGATCGATCACTACCTGGCGGAATGGATGGCCCGTGAAATCCTGAATCTGGCCGATCCCTCCCAGGGATTCCGATTGGATGATCACCCTGTTCGATACCGCGATATCGCCATCCTGGTTCGATCCTCCTACGAAGCCGGACTCTGCCGGTCCGTATTGGAATCCTTCCGTATTCCCGCTTCACTGACCGGGACCCAAAGTGTCTTTTATTCCTGGGAAGCCCATGAGTTTAGAATCCTGTTGGAATCGGTAATGGAGCACCTGAGGCCTGAAAAGATGAAAGCCTTTCTGCTGTTGGATGCCATGGCGGATTATCGCCGGGGTACCGTCACCCGATGGAATCGTCCCGGGTTGTCCCTGATGGCGGAATTGCCTCAAAACCAATCCCTGATGGAAAACTTGATGCTGGATTTCAAATCCTATTATCGGGACTGGCTGTATGAGGGATGCTGGCGGATGATCTCCCGGATCATGGAGGATTATCATGTCCGAATCAACCTGCTTTCCTATCCCGATGGCGAACGCCGTCTGACCAACTGGCTCCAAATCACCGAACTGCTTCAGCGAGAAGAATCCTCCCGGCATCTCACCCCGGCCGAAAGCCTGAGAACGCTGACCGGCTGGATGAACCGGGACGAGGAACCCCAGGACGACCAGGAAATCCGGCTGGAGAGCGATGAGGATGCCGTCCGGATCATGACCATCCACAAAAGCAAGGGACTCGAATTCCCGATTGTGTTCAGTCCATTTCTATATAGCTGTTCCGAAACGATCAATTCAGGCAGGAATCCCTTTTCCACCTGCCACATCCAATCGGATCAGCCGGAAAACCCATCCTATCGAACCCTGATTGTCCGATCGAATGAACCAACGCTTATGTCGCAGATTCGGGATGAATTGCGACAGGAAAATCTGCGGTTGATCTATGTGGCCATGACCCGGTCCAAATATCGTTTTTATACCGCCTGGGGACCTTTTGATAACAGGGACACTATGTCGTTCTCCTATCTGATGGAACCGGATGATCGAAGCGGTTCCGTTGTCCCGTATCAGGAAAAAATGGCGGATCAAAGCCTGTTCCTGATCGATAGCGAGCCTGTGCCGGATACCCAACCGGATAGGGGAGAATCGGAGAGTGAGATATCATCGACGGACCAGGGGCAGTTGCTCCGGGCCCGATCGTTCGACCGATCGATCGATCAGCATTGGCGGATTACCAGCTATTCGGGGCTGGCGGCCGGCCGGCATTCTGTAGCCGGAGAAATCGAGCGGGATCGGGATGCGGAATGGACGTTCCCGGAAAACCAAGCCCCGATCGATCGGATTTCCACTCATCCGGAGCAACCGGGATTCATTGATTTTCCGCGCGGTGCTCACGCCGGGACCATCTGTCACGAAATTTTCGAACAAATCGATTTTCAGGATTCCGATCACAGCCCGGTTATCCGGGAGGTGCTGGATCAATCCGGTCTGGCGGATCCGCCGGGTGCGATCGACTGGACTTCCATCATCCAGACCATGCTGAACCAGGTCCTTTCGCATCCCCTGGAAGGCGAGCCTGATCGATCCTTCTGCCTGAACGATATTCCCCGGGCGGATCGCCTTTCGGAAATTCCGTTCTGTTTTCCCCTGAATCGGGTTCCTCAGTCATTCTTTTTCCCCGGGATCCGTTCTGAGTCAACTTTATTGAATGATTCCCCTGATCCGGCGTCATCCGGATCAACGCCGGCCGCTGCGGCGGCAGACCCGGCAACCCGATCCGGTTATTCTCCGATCTCGGCCGGGAATGACGGATGGCTGGAGGGCTATATCCATGGCTTTATCGATCTGGTATTCCGCTACCGGGGACGCTATTACCTGCTGGATTGGAAATCCAATCATCTGGGGGATCACTACCGGGATTATCGTCCGGAACGCCTGCAGCAGATCATGGAAGAATCGGGCTATGTTCTGCAGTATCACCTGTATACCGTCGCGCTGGATCAATGGCTCAGATCCCGCCTGGGAAAGGATTATCATTATCAGGACCATTTCGGGGGTGTGTACTACCTGTTCATCCGGGGTATCCAACCCCGATCCGGCCGTCCGGCGCTCGATACGCCGACCGGTATCTACTATACCAAACCGTCGCTTGAGGTGATCCGGAAATGGGCTGATCACCTGATTGCCGAGGATAAATAATGATCATTCAATCCGGAAGTAAAGGCGCCATGACACCGTTGGATACCGAACCATTGGTTGAGATTGTGAAACTCAACGAGATCGATTACTATTTTGCTCAGTTCATCCGGGGCTTGGCCGAGGAGGAGGGGGAATTGCTGTTCCATACGGCAATCCAGCTCAGTCACTCGCGTTGCGAGGGCCATATCTGTCTCTATCTGGATTCGGTTTCCGGGCGCTCTTATCGGTTTGTCTGTCCCTGGAATCGGCAGGAGTTTGAATTTACCTTCCCGACGGTATCCGATTGGGTATCCGGATTGACCACCAGCCGGGTGGTAGGTAATCCGGATGATGCGATACGCCCGTTGATTCTGGAGGAGAATCGGCTCTATCTTCAGCGGTACTGGAATTATGAGCGAGAATTGGCGGTAAACCTGGTGGCGATGAGCCGGGAATGTCGGGATGGTACAGGGGAATTGCCTGAATCCAACCTCGTGACGGAAACGGGATCGCCGGATGATTGGAGTGATGAGCACCGTCGGGCGGCGGTCATGGCGCTGACACGCCGGCTGCTGATCATCAGCGGGGGACCGGGAACCGGAAAAACGACCTCGGTGGCCTGGATTCTCTATCGGATGCTGATGCGGAATCCGGAAATGAAAATATGTCTGACGGCACCGACCGGGAAAGCAGCCGCCCGTTTGAATGAAGCCATCGAACAGATCAAACGGCGGATGGAATCGGGCGGCGATCCGACTATCATTCAACGTATCCCGGCTAATGCCATGACTATTCACCGTCTGCTGGAAAGCCTGCCCCATTCGGCATCCTTTCGCCGCCGTGCCTCCAATCCCCTCGAGGCCGATCTAGTGGTGGCGGATGAAGCGTCAATGATCGACCTGGCTCTGATGTCCAAATTGTGCGCCGCTCTAAAACCGGAAGCCCGCCTGATCCTGCTGGGAGATGAACACCAGCTCTCCTCAGTCGAAGCCGGATCGGTCTTCGGCGATCTTTGCCGGGCGGGGGGATCGCCCGGCAGCCTTAATCCTTCAATCTTATCCTCATCCATGATAAGGTTTACGCATAGCCGCCGTTTCCCGGAATCAAGTCCCATCCATTACCTGAGCCGTTATATTAACCAAGGTATGGGAGATGAAGCTATTCGTTATCTGGATGAAATGAGTGCCAATCAATCCGATCCGGTGATCCGGGTCCACTGGGTAACCTCGGCCGATCCGGGGTCAATTCGCCCTATACTGACATCCTGGGTGACGGAAGGCTATCGTCCCTATCTGACCGCCGATCAGCCGGAGGAGGCTCTCCGCCGGTTCAACCAATTCCGTATCCTGACGGTGACCAATGAGGGACCCTGGGGGGTGGGAATGATGAACGATATGGCGGAAAAGATCCTGCATGAGAATGGATTGATTGCCGTCGAACCCGGACGATATGAGCACCAGCCCCTGATGATTCTGAAAAACCACTACCCGTTCAACCTATTCAACGGTGATGTGGGAATCGTCGGAAAGGATGCCACCGGGATGAAACGAGTCTATTTCCCCGATTACCAGGGAGGAAAACCCCGGGAGTTCATCCCTTCCATTCTTCCACCGTCTCAAACCGTCTTTGCCATGACGGTTCACAAAAGCCAGGGAATGGAATTTGATCATGTGGTGCTGGTCCTGCCGGAACCGGATTCCAAAGCCTTGTGCCGTGAACTGATTTATACCGCCGTCACCCGGACTCGTGACCGGATTGTGCTGGTCGGACAGCGTGAGGCCTTTCTAGCTGCCGTTCAAAAAAAGACCGAGCGCGGATCGGGGCTGGCTGCCCGGCTTAATTCTAATGCCTGATTTAATTTTTCGATCAGTAGCTTTCAGTCTCTTAACCTTAACGATGGTCTCCCACCTCTTTTTTTCTCCAGAGGAACTAATATGATTTCCAGATTTTTAATGGATACCTTGTTGGTAATCCGGTATGCTTCGAAGGCTTCAATTATCAGTCGATTGATTCGGATTCCATTATCACACAGGATTAAAAAAAATACGATCAAAAAGACTGACATCTTCATACTATGATGTTTATGACCTTTGGATGAAATTACACCTTCAAGAATGAATCGGTTGAGCACTTGTCTCTTCTTGGCCGCATCCGGTCAAAAGTTTAGTGGATTATGAGTGATTTTTAGCTCCCGGATGAACATCCACCCCTAATAGAATCATTATCCCAAGTAGATTGTAAAGTATTGATTTGTCAATTATTTGGTTGGTTCAACTCAATGCTTTATTCTCTAAGTTTTTGTTGTAGTATAGAATAAATGGTAAATAATAGTAAGCTAAATTTTGATATAAATATTAATTAAGAGTAATATTGATGATTGAAATAACCTTGTAACAAAAGAATATGAGGAAGATATTGCAATGGTTAACGATCCGACAGATATTTCATGTGATCTGATAGTTCGAGAACTAAAAAAACTGATTGGTGATTCTGATTATAAAATTTCAAGAGAGGAGATTTTAACATCATTTTGGAAAAAGGAATATAGAAAAGGAGATTTTTTTATAAGGGAAGGAGAGGTAGCCGGATATCTGGGATTTATAATTAAGGGATTGATGAAGTTTTACTATATTGATTCACGAGGTAATGAATGGATCAAGCATTTCGCTGTAGAAAACAGTTTCATGACGGCATTTACCAGTTTTCAGAATCAGACTCCATCTCTGTACAATATTGAAGCAGTTGAAGACACCATGGTCATGATGGTTGATTATAATCGATATCATGACGGAATAAGCACTGTCATGGTTTGGAATACCGTTGCCCGAAAATTCGTCGAAAGGCTTTATCAGATAAAAGAAAAAAGGGAAGCCGACTTTCTTAAACATGATGCACGTGAGCGATATCAGATATTTTTGGAAGAGTATCCTCATCTGATATATCGCGTCAGTATGAAGGATATCGCCTCCTATTTGGGCATCACTTCAGTTACATTATCCAGGATTAGAAACCACAAATGATTGAATTGTTTGAATAATATGCTCATATTATTCTGGCGTATATATAATGCTGCTGAAGATGATGTATATGGGTAATGAATAAGGGTACAGTTCAGAAGCTAAAGACAGTATGGGATGTTTTTTACTTTGCTTTTAGATATCAGTTATGATTGGATTAAAAACATACTCCTGAATATTTATGTTTGTTTTTTTAAGAATTTACAAACAAATTAACAAATGTTAATGATTTTATTGGGACATGGCGATAAAATAGATCTTAGTCTATTAGGGATGGTATTTCTGATTGAAACAATCTTGTGAGGTGTTTGGTAAGCATTGGAATGTTAACTATTGTCCGGAGATTTAGATATGATTTGATCAATAAAAAAAATCGAATCGGAAAATCGTTTGGTTTTGTTTTTAGTTTTATTGGATAGAGTAGATCCAAGAATAATATTTTCAATATAATTCGGTTATATCTATAAGAATTATGGAATGCATTGTCGCATGAAATGGTCTGCTGGTTTATGTTTGGTGCGATCTGTGGTTTTAATGGCGGCGACCGGGAGGAGCAATGACAGGTAATCGAGAGAATGGGTTGGATCCGATCATCACTATTAACAAGGATTCTTGCTTGAGATGTGGTCTTTGCATGCGGATTTGTCCGGAACAGGTTTTTAACATTTCCGATCGGAGGGGCAGGATGGTCATTCATCAGCACCGATGTCGGATTTGCGGGCAATGCATTGGGATTTGTCCGGTTGGATCCATTCAGCATAGCGGATTTTCGGATGGTATGTTTCAGGTGGTGACGGATTATAAAATTGATCCGGACATCGTTTATCGATTTTTATCCAATTATCAGTCTATACGAAGTTATTGTCGGGAGATCCCATCTCGGGCATTGATGGAACAAATTGTCGAAATCGCCGGCTTTGCTCCGGAGAATCCTCATCGGCGAATTGATGACGGAAAGGTGGTTCGAATCGTTTATGGTTATCAAAAAATGGCAAAACTAACGGCTTTGCTGATTGGGTATTACCGGCATTTGATCCATGATGCCTCGAATTCTTCAACCCACACTCTATCCATTATCAAAGGGAAGCTCCATCCGCTCAAAAAAATCCTGCCGGATATCACGATGCGGTTGGATGAATTTGACAAGGGGGTGGATCTTTTTTCATATCATGCCCCGATGGCTGTTTTCGTCTATGCCTCCGCCAATCTGATCAGCGCTCCGGCCAATTGTCATGCGGCCGGGCTTTACATACAGCTTTATGCATCCGCTTACGGAATTGGATCCTGTTGGAGCCGGTTGATGCAGATGGCGGTTTCCAATGAATTCTTGATCGATTACTCCGGATTACATGAATTTCTTAAAATTCCTCAGGGAATGAACTGTTATTCGGCTTTTACGGCTGGGTATCCCCTGATCCGACCCTCCAGAGTTCCCAAGCGGAAAACCAGTATCGGCTGGATTGCTGACTGTTCCGCTCCGGTACTATCCCCTTCTGATTCTGTTGCCGGACAATAACGATTATTGAATCAATCCTGGGTGTATCATACCTGTTCAACTCGGCCCCATTCCGGGAATGAGCGCCGAAAACCGAAAGGAGTCCGTATGTTCGCGACCATGAAAATGGGCCGGAAAATCATGCTGTCCTTGGTATTGTTGATCCTGATCTGTATCCTGATCGGTGGAATCGGAATTTTGAATACCAATCAGATTGATGAAGCAAGCACGATGTTATATGAAACGATTACCGTTCCCATTTCGGACATCCAGGGTGTTGCTCTGGCGTTCCAGCAGTGTCGGGTTTTGATGAAGGAAATGGCGATGGTCGCCGATACCCGTAGTCAAATGCAGGAGATTATTGATATAATCCAGGAACAACGCCAGATCATGACTGATCTGAGCGATAGTTTTGAAAAAACGCTTGATCAGCAGGATAAAACACTGGTTCAGTATTTTGATGAATATAAGGCTGTAAGAAAAGAAATCGCGCCCCATATGGATTCGATTTATGTATTGGGACTGTCACTTCAGAAACAGTCATTAGAAGATTATCTCCAACACGTTACTGAACCGGTATTGGTGAAAGAATTGAAGGTCATCGATCAGATCGTGAAATATAAAATCGAGGCCGGCAAAAAGGTCGCGGATGAAAATACATCCCTGGCCAATCAATCCACTACGGTTATGATTTCAGCCATACTGCTTGCTATCATTCTGGGTACTTTTCTCAGTATCCTGATGGCAAAGAACATTTCCCGGATTATCGGATCCCTGGTCAAGGAATCCCAGTTCTTGATCGAGGCGGCCACCAACGGCAAGCTGGATGTCCGAGCCGATCCGCACAAGATCAATTTCGAGTTCCGGGACATCATGGTCGGCTTCAACAAGACCCTGGACGCCCTGATCAGTCCGCTCAATGTCTCGGCCGAGTATATGGATAGGATCAGCAAGGGGGATATCCCGCAGAAGATCACCGACGTTTACAAGGGCGATTTCAATGAGATCAAGAACAATCTGAACCTGTGTATCGACACCTTGAATGAACTGGTCAAAGAGATGGATAAAATGTATGAAGCTCATAAAGGTGGCGATATCGATGCTTTTGTTGATCCGCAGATGTTTACGGGTGTTTATCGGAAGATGGCCAATGGTATTAATGAAGAAGTCAAAATCTATATCCATATTGTCTCGGATATTATGGGAGTTTTGATGGCTTATTCGGAAGGGGATTTCAGTCCGATTCTGAAATCATTACCAGGGAAGCAGGCTATTGCCAATGAAAAAATGAACAAACTTAGGGATTCAATGCTCTATATTTCCGATGTGGCCAAATCGATGGCGGACGGGGATCTGACCAAGGAGATCAAGATCCGGTCCGACAAGGATGACTTGATGAAGTCAATGAGTGACATGATGGAAAGGTTGACCGAGGTGGTCAGTGAGATCAAATCGAGTGCCGACAATGTGGCCAGTGGGAGTCAGGAATTGAGTGCCAGTGCCGAGCAGTTGTCGGAAGGCGCCTCGGAGCAGGCGGCATCGGCCGAAGAGGTTTCCTCCTCGATGGAGGAGATGGCCTCCAGCATTCAGCAGAATTCGGAGAATGCGGCCCAGACCGAGAAGATTGCGGTCAAGTCGTCGGAGGATGCCGCGGGCGGAGCCAAGGCGGTCAATGAGACGATGGTGGCGATGAAGGAGATTGCCAGCAAGATCACCATCATTGAAGAGATTGCGCGTCAGACCAACATGCTGGCGTTGAATGCGGCCATCGAGGCAGCTCGGGCCGGGGAGCACGGCAAGGGGTTTGCGGTGGTGGCCAGCGAGGTACGCAGCCTGGCCGAACGCAGCCAGACCGCGGCCGGCGAGATCACCCAGCTGGCATCCCAGAGCGTGATCGTGGCCGAGAAGGCCGGCGAGATGCTGACCCGGATTCTGCCGGATATCCAGAAAACAGCCGAACTGGTTCAGGAGATCACCGCCGCCAGTTCCGAACAGAACAAGGGCGCCGAGCAGATCAACAAGGCTATTCAGCAGCTCGATCAGGTCATTCAGCACAACGCCTCGGCCTCTGAAGAGATCTCTTCCACCTCTGAAGAGCTGTCGGCCCAGGCCGAACACCTCCAGCAGGCTATCGCCTTCTTCCGGACCCGTAATAAAGGGAATGCCGGCGGCCGATCATTGGTTCCAGCCAATCCGCCATCGGGCATCAATAAACTGAACTCTCCGGTTATGGCGGTAAAATCGAAGCCGATGGAACACACTATCTCCAAAAATACGTCTGTCAACGGTCATAAAAAAGGCATCAAACTGAATTTGAATCAGCATGATTTGGATGATGCCGATTTCGAGCGCTATTAACCAAGGAGCCTGACATGTCAGTCGATACCATCACCAATAATACCCAATACCTGACCTTCAAGCTCTCCAACGAGATCTATGCTCTGGAGATCGATAAAGTCAGAGAAGTGCTGGACATGACCGTCATCTCAAAGGTTCCGCAGACTCCGGATTTTATGCTGGGCGTCATCAACCTGCGGGGCAGTGTGGTGCCGGTGGTTGATATGCGCCTAAAGTTCGGACTGGATAAGGGTCAAAAAACGGTCAATACCTGCATTATTATCATGGAAGTCACCATCGATCAGGAAACCACCATTCTGGGTGCCCTGGTCGATTCGGTCCAGGAGGTGCTCGACCTGGAACCCAGCCAACTGGAGCCTCCACCCCGGATCGGTACCCGCCTCAAGATCGAATTCATCAAAGCTATGGGCAAATGGAAAAAACAGTTCATCATCATTCTGGATATCGATCGGATATTCTCGATGGAAGAATTGTCAATTCTTCAGGATATAGATGAATAACAACATGTTATCGTTATCATTACCGACACTCTCCCTTCGGAATCATCTCCGGAGGGAGAGCGATCCTAACCTAACCTAACCGAAACGAAACAGGAGGAACTATTGGCTAAACCGATTTTGATTGTTGATGATTCGGCATCGATGCGCCAGATGGTGGCGTTCACCCTTCAGGATGCCGGATATGAGGTAACACCTGCCAATCATGGAAAAGATGCCCTTGGAAAAATTGACCAGAAACCCTTCAAACTGGTCATTACCGATCTGAATATGCCGGAAATGGATGGACTTCAGCTAATTTCAGCTTTACGATCCAAACCATCCAGCCGATTTCTGCCGATCATCATGCTGACCACCGAATCCCAGGAAGAAAAGAAAAAAGAGGGAAAACAGGCCGGTGCCAGCGCCTGGATCGTCAAGCCCTTTACCCCGGAAAAACTGATCGAGATTGTTAAAAAATATGTTCCTTAAATCTTAAAACCAGGAGAACAAGTGGCTGATATTATCACCATAGAAGAAGACACTCGAACCATTATTCGGATCGAAGGGGGATTATCCATCAATGATGCCCTGGAATTGAAAAACTCTTTAGTCAATGCAATCGAGCGAATGAAACCGGTTTTGATCGATTTAAATCAAACCTCCGAATTTGACCTGACTGCATTCCAATTGTTCTGTTCCGCTCATCGAACGGCCTTGAATCTTGGTATACCTATCCGTTTAGAATCCCGGAAATCATCTCATTTTCTGGAAATCATCGACCAGATCGGTTACCCGCGGTTGCTGGGATGTAGTATCACAAATCCGAAGGATTGCCTTTGGATTCCGGAATAGATCAGTAAAATTCTTTTGGTTGAGCAATAGTTTACCTGAGGGAATGGGTACCGGGTATTATTAAATATCGTATTCTTGATGATTTTACATTTTATAGTATTCCGCACCTCGGACATTCTATTCGGCCATCGTGTTGAATCGACCGGCAAAAAAAATCTATTATTTATAATAACTTGACAAGTATGAGGTGAATGGGTAATAATAGTATTAGGCATAGTATCAACCCTTTTGGCCGATCGAGCGGAAAGGCGCTCTCTCCGTTAAACCGAGCTTTTCTGATCAACCACTAACGTGTCATACTTACTCAACTCGGGCTCATTCTAAGAATGAGCGCCGATAACCGAAAGGAGTCCGTATGTTCGCGACCATGAAAATGGGCCGAAAAATCATGTTGTCCCTGGTGTTGTTGATCCTGATCAGCATGATCATCGGCGTCATCGGGATCCTGAATCTCAATCGGATTCAAAAAGCCGACCAGGCATTGTATGAAAAAATCACTGTCCCGATCTCCGATATTCAAAATGTCGCACTGGCATTCCAAGAGATCCGGGTTCTCCTCAAAGAAATGGCGGTCGTTGTCAGAAGCCGTGAGGAAATGCAGAAAACCATCGATAAGATTCAAGAACTCCGGCAGGTCATGACCGACTTGAACAAACGTTTTGAAGCGACAATAGATGAAAATGATGCAAAAATGAAGCAGTTTTTTGAGGAATTTCAGAATTTACGGAAAGAAATTGCCCCTCCCATCGATACTATGTATGCCTATGGATTCGATCAACAGAATAAAATTTTGCCCTATTTACAGCAGGTAGCTGAACCGATTTTGTTAAGAGAACTTGACGTCATTAAGAGAATTGTCGATTATAAAATCGAAAAAGGTAAGATCGTAGCTGATAACAATACCGGCCTGGCACGAATGGCTACCGTTGTTATGATCGTTTCCCTGATCTTCGGATTCATCCTGGGGATTGTGTTGAGTCTGATTATGTCGAAGAACATCGCCCAGATCATCGGCTCTCTGGTCAAGGAATCCCAGTACCTGATCGAGGCGGCCACCAACGGCAAGCTGGATGTCCGGGCCGAGCCGCAGAAGATCAATTTTGAGTTCCGGGACATCATCATCGGCTTCAACAAGACCCTGGACGCCCTGATCAGTCCGCTCAATGTCTCTGCCGAGTATATGGACCGGATCAGCAAGGGGGATATCCCGCAGAAGATCACCGACGTCTACAAGGGCGATTTCAATGAGATCAAGAACAATCTGAACCTGTGTATCGACACTCTGAACGGATTGATCGGCAGCATCAAAACCATGTATGAAGCTCAGAAAAGCGGGGACATTGATGTTTTCATCGATACCGAGATGTTTACCGGGTTGTATAAACAGATGGCAGGTGGTATCAATGAATCCCTTCAGATTCATATCAATGCCATCCTGGAAATCCTGAATATTCTTGCGGCTTACTCGGAAGGGGATTTTAGCCCGGTTTTGAGGAAAATGCCAGGCAAGCAGGCCGTCGCCAACGAAAAGATGGATCAATTAAGGGATTCTATGTTCTATATTGCCGATGTGGCCAAAGCCATGTCGGACGGTGATTTGACCAAGGAGATCAAGATCCGGTCCGACAAGGACGAGTTGATGAAGTCGATGAGTGCCATGTTGGAGAAGCTGACCGAGGTAGTCGGAGATGTCAAATCGAGTGCCGACAATGTGGCCAGCGGGAGTCAGGAATTGAGTGCCAGTGCCGAGCAGTTGTCGGAAGGCGCCTCGGAGCAGGCGGCATCGGCCGAAGAGGTTTCCTCCTCGATGGAGGAGATGGCCTCCAGCATTCAGCAGAATTCGGAGAATGCGGCCCAGACCGAGAAGATTGCGGTCAAGTCGTCGGAGGATGCCGCGGGCGGAGCCAAGGCGGTCAATGAGACGATGGTGGCGATGAAGGAGATTGCCAGCAAGATCACCATTATTGAGGAGATTGCGCGTCAGACCAACATGTTGGCGTTGAATGCGGCCATCGAGGCGGCCCGGGCCGGGGAGCACGGCAAGGGGTTTGCGGTGGTGGCCAGCGAGGTGCGCAGCCTGGCCGAACGCAGCCAGACCGCGGCCGGCGAGATCACCCAGCTGGCGTCCCAGAGCGTGATCGTGGCCGAGAAGGCCGGCGAGATGCTGACCCGGATTCTGCCGGATATCCAAAAAACGGCCGAGCTGGTCCAGGAGATCACCGCCGCCAGTTCCGAACAGAACAAGGGCGCCGAGCAGATCAACAAGGCCATTCAGCAGCTCGATCAGGTCATCCAGCACAACGCCTCGGCCTCCGAGGAGATCTCTTCCACCTCCGAGCAGCTGACCGCCCAGGCCGAACAGCTTCAGCAGGCCATCGCCTTCTTCCGGACCCGTGCCGGCGGAGGTTCACGTCAGATCATTCTGAAACCTGCCGCTCCGGCCGTCCGTAAAGCCGCGGCTCCGGCATTCCCCGCCAAATCCAATGCCCCGGAGCGTCCCGCTCCCAAAGCCCCGGCCGCTAATACCCCTAAAAAGGGAATCAAACTCGATTTGGGCGGCCGTGACTCCGATGACGACGATTTCGAGCGCTATTAACCAAGGAGCCTGACATGTCAGTCGATACCATCACTAATAATACCCAATATCTGACCTTCAAGCTCTCCAATGAGATCTACGCACTGGAGATCGCCAAGGTCAGAGAGGTACTGGACATGACCACCATCACCAAGGTCCCTCAGACTCCGGAATTCATGCTGGGCGTCATCAATCTGCGGGGCGGGGTGGTACCGGTCATCGACATGCGCCTCAAATTCGGACTGGATAAGGGTCAAAAGACAGTCAATACCTGTATCATTATCATGGAGGTCACCATCGATCAGGAAACCACCATCATCGGAGCCCTGGTCGATTCAGTCCAGGAGGTGCTCGATCTGGAACCCGGTCAGCTGGAGCCTCCCCCTCGGATCGGGACCCGCCTCAAGATCGAATTCATCAAAGCTATGGGCAAATGGAAAAAACAGTTCATCATTATCCTGGATATCGATCGGATATTCTCGCTCGAAGAGCTCTCCATTCTCCAGGAGATCGAAAAAGAGGATAAAGCAAACTGAATAGTTGATTGGTGATTTCTCTCCGGAGTTATTTCCGGAGAGAAATCCGATCGGTCAATAATTAGCATAACAGAAAAGTTTTATCAAGATCGATTTTGATTGAGTGTGTTTTGGTATTAATAGGTTAGATGGGAGTGCTCACGCTTCAGAATAAATCCTTTTGTTGAGTCAGTGTCCCTTATGGGTAAATTGATAAAAAAGACTTGTCTTTTAGTGCTAATTTTTTTATAATAATTATGTAAGACTGATATCATCCAATCGTGATCTGTCATGGTAGATTCAAGAGCAGACAGGATGTATCCGTCGGCAATTGCCCCCTTAGCTCACCTGGATAGAGCAACAGATTCCTAATCTGTAGGTAGTGGGTTCGAGTCCCGCAGGGGGTATCCAATGAATCCCAACAACTTACATCATCAAAGTCAACCCCAAAATGACCTGATTTGTCAAGTTTAACAGACTTGACAAAAAACTATCAAAAAATGGCATTTTAAGTAGCAATGACAAGGCTTTGAACCCTGTTTTTGATTTCCATTGTTTTTTTTAATTTTGGCACAAATTTGGCACACACTTTTAACGATCTCCCTCACTCTATTATATCATGAATACTGAGTTTGAGATGTTAGATTGTCCGGTTTAATCATCGGAATTGGCACAAAAACAGTCAAGTTATCATTGTTTTCGATCATAATTAAGCAGTTTTCGAGGATTCTTTTTAATCAGATATTCTGCTGTTTCATCTAAATTGAAGTATACACGTCCTCCGATTTTATAATACGGAAGACCGGTTTTCCGGTAATACCATAACGTGCTTTGAGCGATATTAAGCTTCTCGCATAGTGTTTTGGCATCGACCATATTTTTTATATGATTGAGAATAAAAAGCTTTTCCGCATCCATAGTATTCATTTCTCCTTAAAGAATTACAAATTAATCCAGTTGGCACTGAAGAATATTTTCCATCTCCATTGCGCCAACTGGATATTGTGTCATTTTATGCTCGACGACGACGAATTGGTTACCAATATGTTGTTTTAGAAATTATTATGAATATGAGATCGTCAGGCCAAAGTATTTATTGAAAAAGTTCAATACATCACGCAATTTATAAAAGCATTCTTTA
>JAGOEH010000171.1 GCA_017997825.1 Candidatus Delongbacteria bacterium
GTCGGTCGACTATAGTCCATCAGGCATCTTCTCCTTGTTCAATCCACGATCCTTGGAACCGATTCACGGGAAGGGGCAAAACATGGTAATCCAGCAATGGAATAATTATCCCGTTGGATGAATCCGCTCTAACAGATCATTATCATACCCTGCGTTTTTTAAGGCAATATATAATAAATCGGAAAAATTGCAAGGTTTTTCTCATCGGTCCGGTGGGACGATCATCCGGGTTGCGGGCAGAGAAACCCAGCATCATTATCTTTTTGGTCCTGACATCCAACCGGATTTGATGGAACTTTCAGGGCTGAAAACGATTTAAAGGCATGATCCGGATATAGTCCGCCGGCCGAATCAATCCGAACACCACAATGACCTCTGCCCACTTTCGATCGGATAATTCAGCCTCGGGATACGGCATGTTGTATCCGGTTCAATTACCACTGGTATCCTTTGCATTCCTTGTTTCAGACCGGATTGAAATGAAAGGAGAACCGAACGCATCATGGAACATACACCGTATATCCCTTCACTTACGGATGCTCCGACCCGGATTGTGATTGTGGATGATGATCCGGCCGTATTGAAAAGTCTGGAACGGATTCTCAAACGCGACTACCGGATTCAAGCTTTTAGTGATCCGATTCAGGCTGAGTCATATATCCTGAACAGTGAGGTGGATTTGGTCATGTCGGACGAGATGATGCCGAACCTCAGGGGGAGTGAGCTGATCCGACGGATTCATCGTCACAAGCCGGACATCTGCAAAATCATTCTGAGCGGGCAGGCCGAAAAACAGGATATCGCCCGTGCCATCAATCATGGTGGAATTTTTGCTTTCCTGTTCAAGCCGATCGACAGTGAACAACTGCTCCAGACATTGAACAATGGAATTGAGAATCAAAGGATGAAACGACAGATCATCCATCAGAATCAAAAGCTCCAGCAGATGAATCAGCAACTGCAGTTGGCCAATTCCACCAAAGACCGTTTTTTTTCAATCATTGCCCATGATCTGCGTTCCCCGTTCAATGGATTGTTGGGATTGGTCCAGTTTATGCGGGAATCGATCCAGGAGCTGAGCAAGGAAGATATTTCACAGGCACTGATGGAGCTTCAACAGCATTCGGAAACGGTCTATGAACTGCTGCAGAATCTTCTGGAATGGTCAAAAATGCAGTCCGATCAAATCAGTTATCGTCCGGCGCCGGTGGAATTGAACGAGTTGATTAAGAATATAGTGAGACTGAATACGGTAACGGCGGAACAAAAAGGTCTAACGTTTGAGCATCGATGTCCTGAATCCGCCCGGATCAGCACCGATTCCAACCTTTTGAATACCATTCTTCGGAATTTGGTATCCAATGCCGTCAAATTCACTCCCTTCGGCGGAAGCATCCGCCTGGAGGTCACCCTGGAGCCGGAGCGGGTCATCATGGTGGTTTCCGACACCGGGATCGGGATTCCGGAAGAAAACCTGAGTCGCTTATTTCGGATAGACCATAAGTTTTCCACACCGGGAACGGCCGGGGAGCGTGGGACGGGTCTGGGACTGATCCTGTGCCATGAATTGGCCGGGATTCTGGGGGGAGAATTGAGAATAGAAAGCCCATCGGGGCAAGGGACCCGGGTTAGTCTGATAGTACCATCATCATAATGGAGCCTATAAAAACGATTCACAATGACGGACTGAGCCATTTTCATCCTTTGATCCGGGACTGGTTTGGCCGAACAATCGGGCCGCCGACCGGGATTCAGACGCAAGCCTGGCCGGTAATTGCGGCCGGGCATCACTGTCTGGTCATTGCACCGACCGGCAGTGGTAAAACCCTGACGGCATTCTTATGGGGCCTGGATCAATTGATCAGCCGTCACTGGCCGAGCGGTCAGATCAGCCTGCTGTATATTTCCCCTTTAAAAGCCCTGAACACCGATATCCGTAACAACCTGAGTCTTCCTCTGCAAGGAATCGAAGGCCGGTTTGAAGAATCCGGCCAACCATTCCATCCGGTTCGGATTATGACCCGCAGTGGGGATACTCCCCGGGATGAACGATTGGAGATGCTGCGTCATCCGCCGGAGATCCTGATTACCACGCCGGAAAGTCTGAATCTGCTGTTGAATTCACCTCAAGCCCGAACGGTTTTGGGTTCGGTTCGCAGTGTCATTCTGGATGAAATTCATGCCATTGCCGATCAAAAGCGGGGTGTATATCTGATGGCGGCACTGGAACGCCTGGCTCATATGGCCGGGGAATTCCAGCGGATCGCCTTATCGGCAACTGTCGATCCGCCCGAGCGGATGGCGGAGTTGATCGGCGGGTATCTGAATGATGATCCATCCCGGCCCGATCATTATCATCCGCGTTCGGTCAGCCTGATCCGGTCATCGGATACCAAACATTATCAGGTCATGGTACGGCGGCCTCCTGAACTGCGGGAGCGGATGATCAACCAATCGGTTCTTCCGCCCCTGTCGGAGGAATTCCGGCGTATTTCCACCCTTAATCATTCCACCCTGTTTTTTACCAATACCCGCCGAATGTGCGAAAAAATCACCTGGATGATGAATGAGGGTCAGGATCGTGAGGTTGCCTATTCCCATCACGGATCGCTTTCCCGGGAGATCAGAGGGATGGTGGAGCAAAAGCTTAAGGCCGGAGAATTATCCGCCATTGTGGCCACCAATTCGCTGGAATTGGGGATCGACATCGGGGAATTGGACGAAGTGGTATTGATTCAAACCCCTCCCTCGGTTACCTCCGCCATCCAGCGGATCGGACGGGCCGGGCATAGTCTGTCCAAGATCAGCCGAGGCTCGATCTATCCGACTCATGGTCTGGATTATCTTCACAGCGCCGTAATGGCTGAGCAAATCCGACAGCTCCGGATCGAACCCTTCAAGCCGATTCAATCCCCGCTGGATGTCCTGGCCCAGGTTATTCTGGGAATGACCGCCATTGAAAGCTGGGACATCGAAACGCTCTTTCGGATCATTCGGCGATGCCATTCATTCCATCATCTGTCGCTCCGCCATTTTCATCAGGTCCTGGATATGCTGGAGGGACGATACGCCTCGACCCGAATCCGGGAACTCCATCCGCGGATAGTCATCGATCGCTCCACCAACCGGATCACCGCCAAAAAAGAGGTCTTTCCCCTACTCTATTTTTCGGGCGGAACCATTCCGGATCGCGGATATTATGATCTTTGGGTACAGGGTAGCCGGCACCGAATCGGGCAATTGGATGAAGAGTTCGTATGGGAACGCAAAATCGGGGAGTGTTTCAGGCTGGGGAACCAGATCTGGCGGATAACCCGGATTGATTCACAGCGGGTGGAAGTCATCCCCGATCATGGACCGATCGACATTGTACCATTCTGGAAAGCGGAAAATCAAAATCAATCCTATTTCATGGCGGAAAAAATCGGGTTGTTCCTGGAACAGATCAATTCCAACCTGATGAATCCCGGATTAGCCAAGGAGGTGGAAGAGCGTTGCGGTATGGATTCGGAATCGGCCCTCGAACTGTTATCATTTCTGCGACGACAGGTGGAAGTGACCGGAACCGATTTGCCTCACCGCCATCATTTACTGATCGAACAGTATCAGGACGGCAATCGGATCAGCGACTCCCGCCAGGTGATTCTTCATACCCTTTGGGGCGGCAAGGTCAATCATCCCTTGGCATTGGCTCTGGCGGCCGCCTGGGAAAACGCTTATCACTATCCGCTTCAGGTCACGGCTGACGATAGCTGTATCGGAATCAATCTTCCTCATCAATTTTCATCCGATGCCATTTGGCAGATGATCAAGCCGGATGATATCGAGCCGCTTCTTCATCAAAAGCTGGAACGATCGGGATATTTTGGGGCCCGATTCCGTGAGAATGCCGGCCGGGCTTTGTTACTGCCCAAACCATCTCCCCTCAAACGAATGCCTTTTTGGCTGACCCGGCTGCGCTCAAAAAAGCTGCTGGAAGCGGTTCAGGCCATGCCGGAGTTTCCGATCCTGTTGGAAACCTGGCGATCCTGCCTGCAGGATGAATTTGATCTGGAAGCACTCAAGTCCCTGCTGAATGAGATTCATAGCGGCCGTATTTCCGTTTCATCGGTTACCACTCCCTGCCCGTCCCCCTTTGCCCAGGCTTTGATTTGGGCTCAAACCAACTTTTATATGTATGAAGGGGATCAGCCGATCTCGAGCCGGAATTCATCCATTCCAATCCAAACGGTGCGGGAGTTGCTGTTGAATTCTCAGCTTCATCCCGATCTTCCCCCGGATTTGATCCGGCAATTCACAGCCAAACTGCATCGGACGGCAGCCGGATATGAACCGATCGACCGGCTGGAATTTCTTGAGCTGCTGAAAAACCGACTCCTGATTCCCGAGGATGAATGCCCCTTTGCCGCTCAACCCGACAGTCCATTTCACCAACTAGCCGACC
The DNA here is from genome assembly GCA_017997825.1 of Candidatus Delongbacteria bacterium. Classification (GTDB taxonomy): domain Bacteria; phylum JAGOEH01; class JAGOEH01; order JAGOEH01; family JAGOEH01; genus JAGOEH01. The sequence continues at coordinate 4,445 of JAGOEH010000171.1, forward strand.
AGATCCGCTTGATCCGGCTTCCGGAAGCCGCTATCCGGGGATATACCCTGCTGGAGGCAATTCCAAGGATTATCGACGCATTCGCTATCTCTCCCAACCGGATCCGGTTTTATTCGATCGGAGGAACGACGGAGCTGGAATCCTCAAAACGAGATCTGAAACGGCTGGAATCCTGGAAATACACATCACAAGAAACATCCTCATCCGATCTGAACGGATTGATCGGTGAATGGTTGCAGTTTTACGGTCCCCTGCCGCTTGAACGAATAGGGGCTTGTTGGGGACTGGATATGGAGCGACTGGAATCACTATGCCGTGAAATGGCGGAGGAGCAACGGATATGGCTGGATACCGTTAGTCGTCAGAGTCCGGCTATCGAGGTCTGTGATCTGGAAAATCTGGAGCATCTGCTGCATCTGAACAAGCTGGCAGGTCGGCCGGTAATCCGGACCCGGCCGGCAGAAGCCTTTGTGCTGTGGCTGGCCGATTGGCAGGGATTAACTACCCGCCCCTCCCCGGCCGACCGATTACAGCCGATCCTCGATCAACTTCTGATCTTTCCGGCATCCGCCGAACTCTGGGAAAGCGATATCTTTCCAGCCCGTATTCCCGATTATCACAGCCGAGAATTGGATGAACTGATCGATCGGAGCCAACTGGCCTGGGTCGGTACCGGAAAATCTCAGATCGCTTTCTGCCTACCCTCCGAATTCGAACTGTTTCTGCCCTTGCTGCAGCATGGAACCCCCGAACCCGATCTGGAAAGGCTATTTCCCGATTCGAATCGCCGCATGAGTTTCAGCCGGCTATTGGAATCATCCGGAATGAATTCGGAGGATTTGAATACTTTTCTATGGGATCAGGTTTGGCATGGACATCTCAGTCATGACCATTATGAATGTCTGCGCAAAGGGATTTTGAATGGATTCAGGAGCTGGACCATTCCGGAATCGCCGACCGGACGAATCGGGATCGGAACCCGCCGGAATTTTTCCCGGTGGCAAGCCACCCGTCCATTCCAAGGATATTGGTATCGGCTGCAATACCCCCCGGAAGAGAGCGATCCTTTGATCGGATTGGAAATCGCTAAAAACCAGGTCCGACAGCTTTTACAGCGATACGGCCTGGTTTGCCGGGCCCTGCTGGAGAACGAGCCGGCCGGAATGAAATGGAAATCAATTTTCCCGGCACTTCGGGTCATGGAACTATCGGGAGAGATCGTCAGCGGATATTTTTTTGAAGGATTGGGGGGAATTCAGTTTATTACACCGGAATCGGCGGAACGATTTCAACGATCCTGGCCGGAAGATGCCGTTTATTGGCTCAATGCCGATGATCCGGCCTCGATTTGCGGTCTCAAAATTGAAGGGTTACCCTATTCCCTGCCTCCCCGGATCCCCTCCACCCGCCTGGTTTATCAGGGAACGCGGCTGATCCTGATCATCAAGGAAAACGGTGCTAAACTGGAATTTACCGTTGACCCTGATTCTGCCTCAATCCCTCCGGCACTCTCTGTTTTCCCGATCCTGGCCAATCGGTGTTTCAATCCCATCCGCCATTTTAAAGTCAAGAGCATCAATTCCCAGCGGGCTGATCACAGTCCGTACGCCTCGGTTCTACTGGAGCACGGATTCCAGCGGGACTATCAATCCCTTTATCTGCCATGGAAACCATAACTCCCCCACTCCATACCATCCGACTATTGGATCGATAAATCCGTCAATCGAACTAACCTTCTGCGGCTTTTAGAAAAATCAGTCCGAATCCTTCAACCGGATAGAGAATATTTTGGGCCAGTATTTTCCGGTCACCAAAATCCGATCCCCTTCGGCATCATATGCAATCCCGTTCAAAACATCGACCGATTGACCGGGTTCCAGATAGGTATACAGATCCGACAGATCGATCCAGGAATCGACATGGCCGGTCGATGGATTGATACGGAAGATCCAGTTGCTGGTCCAGATATTGGCCCAGATTTCTCCCTTGATCCATTCCAGTTCGTTGATATTGACGACCGGTTCATTCTGGTAGGTCACCGATATCTGACTTACCAGCCGGAAATCCCGGGGATCGATGAAACGGATTTGATCTGAGCCGTCGCTCATGATCAAACAGGTATCATTGTGGGTCAGTCCCCAGCCCTGGCCGGGATAGCGGAATTTGCCGATTCGCTG
>JAGOEH010000015.1 GCA_017997825.1 Candidatus Delongbacteria bacterium
AGCCAATACAATACCGATAGCGGATTAGAAGATGAATCCGCTCAGCTCCGTGATCAAATCCGCCATCTGTTTACCGCTATCCGAGAAAAATCCGGCCATGATTCACAAGATGAACTCCTGAGTGTGGAACAGATTGATCAACTGATGGCGGATTCCGAGCATCAGGCTTTTACCTGCTTCGAAACCGCCAGCCGGCTGGTTGGCCCTGAAATCCTCGAGCGATATCTGACGGAGTCGATCGAGTTAATCGAGACTATCGAAAAAGGTCTCTTGGAACTGGAACGAAACCCCGGCCAGACGGATATCATGAAAGACATTTTTCGCAATGTTCACAGTCTCAAGGGAGATTCCGGATTTATGGGATTTGCCGATGTGGAAAGCATCTGTATGCAGATCGAATCGCTTATCGATAATATCATGAATCATAGTATTGCCTGCACCAGCGACCTGATCTCCATTCTGCTCTTTGATTATGATCTGATTCGTAATAAACTCAGTTCGATCGATACCCGGCAGCCAAAACCGGATACATCCATTGGACAGGCGCCCCAGATTATCGAACAGTTAAAGCTGATCAACGCTCACGATATCTATTCTCCCAGTACGGCAGCAACAGCACCTCCGCCACCGCCGGCATCTTGTACCGCCGGTCTTCCCCCGGTTCAGGATACTAAACCGTCTCAGCCCGTCATCATTGACCGGAAAGAGATTCGAGTCGACACCCAAAAATTGGATAAACTCTTCAACCTAGTCGGGGAGCTGATCACCGCCGAAGTCATGGTGACCAATCATCCGGAATTATCCGGTCTTGATCTGCCCAATTTTTCCAAAGCCGGCAGTATGCTGACCAAAATCACCCGAGAACTTCAGGAAGTCACCATGTCAATCCGAATGACCCCTTTGGAGGGATTGTTCAACAAAATGAAGCGTTTAGTCCGTGATCTTTCCAAAAAGTCCAACAAGACCATCACTCTAAGCATCAGCGGACAGGAAACGGAGATGGATAAGACGATCATCGAGGATATCTCCGACCCACTGGTTCATATCCTACGAAACTCCATCGATCATGGAATTGAACTCCCGGCTGAACGGACCCGTCGCAACAAGCCGATCGCCGGGATGATCAGCCTTAAGGCCGAATACGAGGGGAATGAGATCCTGATTGTGATTCAGGATGATGGAGCGGGTTTGAATCGGGATAAAATCCTCCGTAAGGCCATCGAACGGAATCTGATCAAGGAAAACCCGGACAAGCTGCCGGATCAGGAGGTATGGAGGATTATCTTCGAACCGGGTTTCTCCACCGCCGACAAAATTACAGAAATTTCCGGCCGCGGAGTCGGAATGGATGTCGTTAAGAAAAATATTGAAAAACTTCATGGCAAAATCGACATTGAAAGTCAACCGGGTCAGGGAACGACCTTCAAGCTGCGTATTCCTCTTACCTTAGCCATCATGGATGTTATGGTGGTCAAGGTCGGTCATCATCGATACGCTATACCCATGCTTTCAATCTGTGAATCTTTTAAAGCCGGGGCCGGATCGATCACCGTCACGATGGATGGACAGGAGATCGTCAAAGTCCGGGATGAGATCATTCCGGTCATTCGCCTGCATGAACTGTTTAACACACATCAGCCCCCATCCGCTATCGTTCAGGGCATCCTCATGATCATCGAATCCCGTGGGGAAAAAGCCTGCCTATTGGTTGACGACATTCTGGGGCAGCAGCAGACCGTCATCAAAGGTTTATCCGATTATATCGGACGAATTCCCAGTGTATCAGGCTGTATGATACTCAGTGATGGGGAAATTGGTCTGATTATCGATATTGAGGGCATCTTCAAACAAATTATCCAAGCTTAATGTCATGGCATTCACCTACTTTTTCCGGGATTTCTATACCTTGGAGTTAGCCGTTGACTACCTTTTGCCGACCATCGCCGGACGCAGTTCTATCCGAATCTGGGATGCCGGCTGCGCCATGGGTCAGGAACCCTATACTCTGGCTATACTCCTGGCTGAAAAACTCGGCCACTTCGCGTTTAAAAACATCCAAATCTTCGCTACCGATATCGATCACAGCAATCTTTTCGAAACCATCATCCAGCAGGGCATCTACCCGTTTCAGGAACTAGAACGCATCCCAAGCCATTTGTTCCAAAAGTATTTTAGTCCCGGATCCCCGGACAATCATTTTCAGATTGAGGATCGTATCCGACAACGGGTCAAATACTATAAACACGATTTACTTTCTCTAACTCCCATCACCCAGGAGCTGAGCTTGATCGTATGTAAAAATGTTCTGCTCCATTTTCAGCCCGCTGAAAGGATTTTGGTTTACAAAATGTTTCACAACGCATTGGCAGATAAAGGAATTCTTATCAATGAACAGACCCAGAAACTGCCGGATGAACTCAATTCATTGTATCACCAATTCACCCAGGATGCCCAGATATTCCAGAAGCGTTAATATTCTACGTTATTGGAATGCCGTCGATACAACCCGATCATATCCGGACTCTATCCCCTTATGATTCGATAACGGACTGATCCCCATGATCCATGACCCGACTCAGGAAAAAATATTTGTTAAACCGGGATATATCTATATTCGGTTCGAACCGACCCTGCTGTATACGGTGGTCGGTTCGGGCGTGGTGGTGACGGTTTATGACCGGAAACTTCGCTATGGGGGAATGAATTACTATCTACGGCCGATCGGGAAATCACCGGACCAGGCTACCGCCTATTATGCTTTTCCGGGCATTGTTCACCTGATCAACCTCTTTACTGAATCGGGATCGGTATTATCGGATTTGGAAGCCCATATATTCGGAGGGGCGGAAAACAACGCAGCCGATGGGTATATTCATGAACTGGCCGAAAAAAATGTCAGTATTGCCCGTCGTATTTTGGAGTTAAAAAAAGTCCCGATCATCGGTCAGGATATTGGTTCATCTCGGGGACGAAAAATAGCTCTCAACTCGGCGTCCGGTGAAATCATGGTCGCCAAGGTGGAACATATCCGAAATGAGGACTGGTATCCTGCCGTTCAGTTTGAATTCAAACCGCCTGCCGCAGATCAGCCGGAATAATGAAACAGCATGTCGGATATACGATTACCAATAGGGCAGTTTGATGATATCCGCCCGGGTATCTAGAATGGAATAAAACTCGTTGGAAGGAAATCGTTCAAAGCCGAGGGGGATGATGGAGACCGGGGTATGATTGATAAAATTGAGGTGATTGATTATGGTGGGAATTCCGGAATTGTCTTCATATTGGACCAGTCGACGGTGTGAGGAACTGAAGGAGATCTTGGGGTAATTATCCTCGGCCGACATATAAATGATATCGACCACATCGTCATTTCCGACGATCGGTTCATGATGGGTCTCCATCCAATAATGGTTCAGCCAATTCGCAAAGTATTCATCATAACCATTCGGTTTATAATGAGTCACATATTTATCATACGTATCACATGCGTCAGCCGCGAATGCTCCCCAAAAGGCATCAATACCGAAACGCCGGCCGATATAGATCAAAGCGGCATCATCACATACTCCGGAACCCTCTTTAAGCCTGAAATAAAGCCCAAGGGTATGCCCTTCCCGAGCCTTGGCCTCGTCTATAATGATCCCATACTCCCTCATTTTTTGAATATCGGACGGAGTAATGGTTTTATCGGTCAAATCCCGGGTTCGAAGCCCGGTCGCCTTGAAATGATCTTCATCGACCAGATAGATTTCACCGCCACCCATTACAAAGGGTGCACCGTGCATATCAATCGCGTGAATCTGATTGGCCAGCTTCCGATAGCTCAGATTATCCATCATGGCCCCTAAAAAAAATCCTTTCACAAAGGAATCAATCTCAACTTCTACCTGTTCAAAAAACTTAAACCCCAATAATCCTCTTCCATTCCGATCGATCAGCTTCATCGAGGAATCCCCCAGATGCTCTTTCAGAACAGAAAAGAAATCCATCAGCAAATCCTCCCTGGCCTGAGCAATATTCCGGCAAGCCTCGGGGAGCCTGTCCGGATTGATACATGCTACTACTTTTTCTATACTGGCATCTGCAAAAACCAGCGATTTACCGGATGAATCACAAAACCGACTGTGACCATACAGAGCATGACCGGTTACGGACTGAGGTAACAGGATGGACTTGATATCAGGATAGATAGCAAAAGGCAGACCGGCCAGATAAGTCAAATCCAGGTTGACCAGCTCCCGAAACATTTGATGATCACGGGTGCTGCTGTAGCTTCGTATCGAACTATAGATGTTTTTAAAACTATCGCGCAGACTGGGCTTGGTGTCTGATCTCGGCTCATGAACCGGCGGGTTGCTGTCCTTTTCGCTTTTCAGATGCTTGAAAAGACGATTCAACCGACGGAGCTCTTTTTGCCAGTTTCTTTTCTTGGAGGTCTTCTTTTTACTCACACGCTGCTTTCTCAGATAACCGATTAGAGGATATTACTGGCCAGTTCCGCCAGTTCCGAACGTTCACCCTTTTCCAAACGAATCGAACCGAATATTTTCTGCCCTGACATTTTGGATACCAGAGTGCTTAATCCATTGGACTCCGAGTCCAGATAGGGGGTATCGATTTGATAAGGATCCCCGGTAAAAACGATTTTTGTTCCTTCTCCGGCCCGGGTGATAATGGTTTTAACTTCATGGGGGGTTAGATTTTGAGCTTCATCGACGATAAAGAATATTCGATTTAGACTCCGGCCCCGAATATAAGTGAGAGGAGAAATATGCAGCTTCCCGCTGTCGTGAAACTGATCAATTTTCTTATAATGCTCCTCTTGATCGGGAAACTGATTTTGGATGAAGCGCAAATTATCATACAGCGGTTCCATGTAGGGATTGATCTTGGAACTGATGTCCCCGGGCAAGAAACCGATATCTTTATTGCTGAGCGGGATAATCGGCCGAGCCAGGTAGATCTGTTTGAAAGATGAAGATTGGGCCAGTGCGGCTGCCAAGGCAATCAGGGTTTTACCGGTTCCAGCCTTACCGATGATGGCTACCAGCTTGATCTCAGGATTCAGCAGCAGGTGAATACAAAACTGTTGTTCCGCATTCTTTCCTTTAATCCCGAAAATATCACGACTTTCCACCCGTTCAATCCGGCGCGTAAATGGATTGTAATAGGCCAGGACCGAACTCTGTTGATTCTTAAGTATAAAATACTGATTGGGAACCGCCCGGACATTTTCACCTAAAACCTGCTCAACCGAAAGATGATAAGGTTCTTTATACAACTGATTGATAATTTCCAGCGGAATTTTATCCAGCTGGGTTTTGCCGGAAAACAAGGTGTCGATACTATCAATTTTATCATTCTCATAATCTGCCGCCGTCAGACCGATCGCCCGGGCCTTCATTCGTAGATTGATATCCTTACTGATCAAAACTACCGGTTTCCGCCGATGCTTTTTATGAAGTTGATAGGCCAATCCCAAAATATGATGATCGGCTTTATCCACTGAAAATATTTCGTGGAGAGCGGGAGGAAACTCAGCCCAAGGATAGATCCTTAACAGGCCCTGCTTTTTTCCAAGTCGAATACCGGTATGGAAGATATCTTTACCGGTGGACAACTTATCAATCTCGCGGATAAAAACGCGGGCATTGAAATTGATCTGATCGCTTCCTTTTTTGAAGCGGTCCAGCTCTTCCAACACCGTGATCGGTAACGCCAGATCGTTATCTTCAAAATTATAAATACAGTTATAGTCATGCAGAATGACATTGGTATCCAGTACAAAGATCTTTTTAGCCACTCCGGATCACTCCATTCTCATCGGGATGGTTTCCGGGGACCAAAAGCGACCTGAAAAACCTGATCAAACTCACCCACAAAAACAAATTCAATTCCTTCCTTGATATGATCGGGGAGTTCCGCAAAGTCCTTCTGATTTTCTTCCGGGAGAATGATGGTTTTTACTTTGGCGTGCCGTGCGGCAATGACCTTTTCTTTGACTCCGCCGATGGGAAGAACCTTCCCGGTCAGCGTGATTTCTCCGGTCATAGCCAGGTTTCGGATAACGGGGCGATTGAGAGCCAGTGAAACCAAAGCAGTCGCCATCGTAATCCCGGCCGATGGTCCATCTTTGGGTGTTGCTCCGGCCGGAACATGAAGATGGATCAGGTTCTCCTTGAAAAATTCATCCGTTATACCGAATTTTTTGTAATTGGACATGATATAACTATAAGCGATGGTACTGGATTCGATCATGACATTACCCAGTTGCCCGGTTTGTTTGAGGGCCCGGTTTTTTTCCGGAATGGCAATCGCTTCGATAAAAAGGGTTGTTCCTCCCAGGCTGGTCCAGGCCAATCCCATCACGACTCCAGCCGGGAGAACCTTGTGGAGCTTATCCTCAGTAAATTTCGGTTTTCCCAGGTATTCCTCAATATTGCCCGGTTGGATCTTGACCGATACCATCTGGTTCTGCCGGACAATCTGAGTTGCTGTTTTACGGCAGATATTACTGATTTCTTTTTCCAGTGCTCTGACACCGGCTTCTTTGGCATAATCATTGATAATCACCGAATATCCGGAGCGGCTGATTTTGATGGTACCGGGCTTGAGGCCGTGAGCTTTAAGCTGTTTCGGCAACAGGTAGCGGCGGGCAATCTCGTACTTTTCCTTTTCTATATAACCACTCAAGCGGAGAACTTCCATCCGGTCCAGCAGGGGTGCCGGGATGGTATCCAGTACATTGGCGGTCGCAATAAACAGGATATTGGAAAGATCAAATCGGACATCCAGATAATGATCCAAAAAATCGACATTCTGTTCCGGATCCAGAACCTCCAGCAAGGCCGCAGCCGGATCACCCTGAAAACTGACGGCCAGTTTATCGATTTCATCCAGCATAATGACAGGATTGGCGGTACCGACCACTTTGATCGACTGAATGATTTTCCCCGGCATCGCTCCGATATAGGTTCGTCTGTGTCCTTTGATCTCCGCCTCATCGCGCATCCCGCCCAGCGAAAACCGGTAAAATTTTCGATTCAACGTCTGAGCGATACTTCGACCAATTGAGGTTTTCCCAACACCCGGTGGACCCACAAAACATAAAATCGAACCCTTGCTATCCGGTTTTATTTTCTTGACTGCGATAAACTCAATAATCCGCTTCTTGATATCGTCCAATCCATAATGATCACGGTCCAAAATCCGCTGGGCTCGATCCAGATCATAATTCTCTTTACTCAGTTTCCCCCACGGCAGTAACGTCAGCCAGTCCAGATAGGTCCGTGAAACATTGAATTCAGGGCTGATCGGTTCCAATAATCCCAGTTTATCAATCTCCTCGTCAATCCTCTGACGGGCTTCCTGACTCAACTTCAATTTTTTGACCCGATCCAGAAACTTTTGTATCTCGATGGTTTTCGGATCCGATTCGAGTCCCAATTCCTTTTTAATCGCCTTTAGCTGCTCTCTCAGAAAAAATTCCCGCTGCTGTTTGGTGATCTTTTCCTCGATCTGCCGATTGATTTTCTGTTGAATCTCGACCAGCTCTAGTTCCTTTTTCAGCAGCAACAGAACTTTTTCCATCCTTTGACGGATCGAGAGTGTCTCCAGGACTTCCTGGATATCCTCTTTCTTGCCGTTAGTCAGTGAAATAGCGGCGTCTGCCAGCATTCCGGGATCATTGATATTGAATTTGGAAAGCATCAGTTTCATTTCTTCAGTAAACAGAGGATTATTCTGAATCAGTTTTTTCATCTCGCCCAGAATCGCCATGGCAAAGGCTTTGATCTCAATATCATCCTTATCGTACTCATCTTTATAGTACACCACTCGTGCCATAACATGAGGTTTAAAGGAGATGAATTCCTGGATTTCAAATCGCTGCAATGTATTGACCAGCAACTGAATACTTCCATCCGGAAGATTGAAAAACTTCACAATCTTGGCTATCGTCCCAAAACGATAAAAATAGCTTTCATTGAGCTGGTCATCCAGCTCTTTTTTAACCAGTACCAGTCCTAAGCTATTTCGGTCCTTCTTGAGAAGGTAATCGACCGATTTTTTGAAGCGGCTGGGCGGCAGGATAATCGGCAGAAACATTCCCGGAAAAAATGGGCGTTGGTTAATCGGAATAATGACAATTTCTTCCGGCAGGATTTCAGTGGCCAGCAAAATCCCATCTTCTTTGACCTTTATGTCATCCTCCGGGGGTGAGATTTCAGAGGTTGAATCATCGGGAGCGATTTCTTCCACTTTATCTTTTATATCATCATGGGTCATAGCATCCTCCAAATCGGGACGGTTCCTTTTAGTCATTGCGGGTTAATCCTTCCAGAATGGGGAAATGGAGCGCAAATGGGCGACAATCTCTTTCAAGCGATCGACTGTGAAATTGACTTCATCCAGGGTATTATAACAGGAAAGGCTGAGGCGTAAAGATCCGTGAATAATCTGATAGGGAACCTGCATGGCTCGAAGAACATGGGACGGTTCGAGGGATCCGGTGGTGCAGGCGGAACCGGAGGAAGCGCAGATACCCTGTTCATCCAGCAGCAGCAGGATGGATTCGCCTTCAATTCCTTCAAAGCTGATATTGGTGGTATTCCCCATTCGGAGTGCCCCGTCCCCATTCAGGAAACTTTTCGGGATTTCATCCAGGATCCGGGTTTCGAGATGATCTCTTAACCGGGTTACAGTCAGCTCTTCCTCATGCAGATGAAGCATGGCCAGTTCAGCCGCTTTCCCGATGGCGACGATATAGGGGACGGCTTCGGTACCGCCTCGTCGGCCGTATTCCTGGTGACCGCCGATCATGAATGGTACAAAAGGAGCTCCTTTACGAATATACATAATCCCGATGCCCTTGGGAGCATGAAACTTATGTCCTGAAAAAGCGGCATAGTCCACCCCCAGCCGATGCAGATTAAGCGGGATCTTGCCGGCGGCTTGAACCGCATCGGTATGGAACAACACCCCTCGCGATCGGCATAAATCGGCCAGCTCGCGAATTGGAAAAATTACGCCGGTTTCATTGTTGGCCAGCATCAGACTGACCAGAAGCGTGTCATCGCTGAGACTGCGGTGGAAATACTCCATGTCCAGATTGCCATGTTTATCCACCCCGATATAGGTAACCGGATAGCCCTTTTTTTCATAGAATTGTGCCACATTCAGTACCGCCGGATGCTCGACCTGGCTGGTTATAATTCGCCGCCGCTCCAAACCGGATTCCAGAGCCGACCAGAAGGCGGTATTATCGCTTTCTGTCCCGCAACTGGTAAACAGGATCTCCTGTGGATCAGCGCCTACCAACTCTGCTACCGATTGACGGGCCTTCTCGATATCCCGGCGGACTGCCCCCCCAAACTGGTGGATCGATGAGGCGTTACCATAGCGGGGGCCCAGAAAAGGCCGCATCGCTTCCGCCACCTCCGGAGCTACCGCGGTAGTTGCATTATTGTCGAAATAAATTGTCGCCATAATTCCCTCTCACTCTACCACCACTTCGATGGTTTCCTGCAAACGATCACTCAGAATGCGGGCCATATTCTCCACCGTGAAGGAATGTAACGGGCAGGTAGAGCAGGCACCGCTCATCGCGATAATAACCTTGGGCAAATCGATATCCAGGATTTCAATTTTCCCACCTTCCTGTTCAACCTGTATCGCAATCTCGTCCATTATAATCTTTTGGATCAGATTGATCTTCTGAAGATTGGTCATCGTTTTCGATCCGGAGCTGACCGAATCATCAGCATGCTTATTCCAGTATCGGTTGATTAGGGCCTGGATATCATCCTTACAATTTCCGCAGGCTCCGCCCGCTTTGGTGAAATGGGTCACCTCGTCAACCGTTTTAAGTCTATTTTCCTCGATCGCCTTGAGAATCTTGTGTTCGGTCACCCCAAAACACTTGCAAACCAAGCGGCTGTGATGATTCACTGTTTCGTCGCTCTGTACCGTATCGATACCGCGGATTTTGGCGATGGCGCTTTCCAGTGCTTCTTCCGCCATAACGGAACAGTGCATTTTTTCATCCGGGAGTCCGCCCAGATAATCGGCAATATCCTTATTAGTGACCTTAAGGGCTTCATCCAACGTCTTTCCCTTGATCATTTCGGTCAAGACCGAACTGGAAGCGATCGCACTTCCGCAACCAAAGGTTTTAAAGCGGGCATCGATGATCCGTTCTTTTTTTTCATCCAGTTTCAAGGAAAGCTTTAAGGCATCCCCGCAGACCACCGATCCGACTTCCGCCACCACATCGGCATCCTGGATTTCACCCACATTGTGAGGGTGAAGATAGTGTTCTTTAACTTTATCGGTATAATTCCACATGTTTGACTCCTTGCTTAATCATCCCATCGGTTCAGCCGGGATCAGACGACAATACTCACCAGTTTGCCTGGAATACAGATTATTTTGCGCGGAGTTTTTCCCTCCAAATATTTAACTACATTGGGTTCCATTAAGGCAGCCTGTTTGACCGATTCTTCAGGCGTATCAATAGAGATTTCCAGTTTTCCCCGAACCTTTCCATTAACCTGAATTGCCATCGTCACACAATCCTCGGTGGCCAGGTCGTCCGAATAGGTCGGCCATGCCGCATGGGTAAACAGGGAGGCAGGTTTTCCCCGGTGCTGCCATAATTCCTCGGCCATATGGGGGGCAAAAGGAGCAATCAAAAGAATCAATGGCTCGATATAAGCGGTCAAATTGCTGGGGCCCTGCTTATCCAGATAGGCATAAAGAACGTTAAGATACTCCATCATGGCCGCGATCGCAGTATTGAAACGGAATTTATCGGTATCCAGGGTTACCTTGCGGATCGTCTGATGAAGCTTACGGGTCAGTTGCAGATCGTCCACCTGGAGCTTGTCGTCCGGATTGATATGCACGATTCGCCAGATTCGGTTGATAAAGCGATGGACTCCTTGAATTCCTGAATCATCCCAATCACCCCCGTCTTCATAAGAACCCATAAACATCATGTAGCAGCGAAAAGTATCGGAACCATACTGTTGAATATAATCATCCGGATTGACAACATTCCCGCGTGATTTGGACATTTTAGCGCCGTTCCGGGTGATGGTTCCCTGATGAACCAAGCACTGAAACGGCTCATCGAACGTAATATAGTTGAGATCATGAAGGACTTTGGTAATAAAGCGGGCATACAACAGGTGCATACAGGCATGTTCCGCTCCCCCGACATATTGATCGACCGGGAGCCAGGCATTAGCCTGATCGGAATCAAACGGGCGATCTTCCAGACTGGGATCAAGATAGCGAAGAAAATACCAGGAGGAACAAACGAAGGTGTCCATGGTATCAACTTCACGACGGGCCGCTTTTCCGCATTTTGGGCAGGTAGTCGTGACAAAATCAGGGGAGGTGGCCAGCGGAGATTGTCCCCGTGGGGTAAAATCGACATTTTCGGGGAGGAGCACCGGCAGATCGGAATCAGGGACCGGGAGTGTTCCGCAGTCGGGACAATAGATAATAGGAATAGGAGCGCCCCAGTAGCGTTGACGACTGATCAGCCAATCCCGCAGCCGATAGTTGATCGTCCCTCGCCCGCACTTTTTTTCTTCCAGGCGTTCGATCATTTTTGCGATACCCGCTTTTGAATCCAATCCGTCGAAGTCCTTTGAATTCACCATAGTTCCGTAATCGGTAAATGCCCGGTCCTGGGGATACTCTCCCTGCACAGGCCGAATCACCGGCCGAATCGGGAGCGCATACTTCAAAGCGAATTCATAGTCACGTTGATCATGAGCAGGAACCGCCATCACCGCTCCGGTTCCATAGGAGGCCAAGACATAGTCGGCGATCCAGATGGGTATCGTCTCACCATTAATCGGATTGACCGCGTAGCTTCCGGTAAATACCCCGTTTTTTCCCTTTTCCGTACTCAATCGCTCAATTTCAGTTTGTTGGCGTGCATTTTCCTGGTAATCCATCACGGCCGGACGATTTTCAGCCCGGGTCAGTTTTTCCACCCACGCATGCTCAGGCGAAAGCACAACATAGGTCACTCCGAACAGGGTATCCGCCCGGGTGGTAAAAACCCGGATCTTGGTCTGGGGATCCTCAACCAGCGGAAATTCAATCTCGGCACCGATACTCTTTCCGATCCAGTTCCGCTGCATAGTCTTGGTTCTTTCCGGCCAATCGATTCGGTTTAATCCCTCTAATAAGGCATCGGCATAATCCGTGATCTTAAAAAACCACTGCTCCAGGTCCTGATGCACCACTGCTGTAGTGCAACGTTCACAGCATCCGTCCTTAACCTGTTCGTTGGCCAGGACTGTCATACAGGAAGGACACCAATTGACCGGCGCTTTTTTCTTATAAGCCAATCCATGCTTATATAATTGGAGAAATATCCACTGAGTCCAGCGATAATACTCCGGCCGGCTGGTATCCACTTCCCGGTCCCAATCGTACATCGCGCCGATTTCTTTGAGTTGCTGCCGTATATAATTAATATTGGAGGCGGTACTTTTGGCCGGATGGACTCCCGTCTTGACGGCATAATTCTCGGCCGGAAGACCGAACGCATCAAACCCCATCGGTTCAAATAGTGTATACCCCTGTAGCCGCTTAAATCGAGCCCAGCTATCGGTCGGACCAAAATTATACCAATGACCGATATGGAGCTTATCACCACTTGGATAGCTAAACATGACCAAACAGTACTTTTTTTTATCCGGACACGTCATATCCGTCGTGTGCAGCTTTTCCTTCTCCCAGAACAATCTCCATTTTTTTTCCAACGGGATAAAATCATACTTATCCATAGCCGTCTCCCAATCTCATAAGCGGTATACAGTCACACCATATTGTCATGGATGAACCGGATATCCAATCAGAAATCCCTCATCCTACAAATTTAAACCAATATAATAAGAATCATTATCAATGTCAAGTTTATTTCGAGTCTGGATTACGGATTTTCGATTGAATTGATTATCGATATGATACCGATGATAGCCCCACGATCATGTTAATAC
This sequence comes from Candidatus Delongbacteria bacterium, assembly GCA_017997825.1. Classification (GTDB taxonomy): domain Bacteria; phylum JAGOEH01; class JAGOEH01; order JAGOEH01; family JAGOEH01; genus JAGOEH01. The sequence continues at coordinate 13,026 of JAGOEH010000015.1, forward strand.
GTCACACCCAAAAGCAGGCCGGGTATCGGAACCGATTCAGGAATTGGCAATCGGATAGCGCCCGAATTGTCGAGTGGCCTGGATCATGGCAAGGTAATTGGGATAGGGAACATATTCCGGGATACTGTTGGCCGATCCGAGACAATAACCGCCTCCCGGAGCCAGGGTTTCAATCCGTTGACGAACCTCCCGTTCAACCTCCTGAGGCGTACCCCGGGTTAAGGTATACGCCAGATCGATGTTTCCAATGATACACAAGGAATGTCCGAATTGATTTTTAATTTCTACAATATCCATCGCTTTCGGCTCAATGGGATGAAGCGCTGTAACACCGGCTTGAATAATATCCTCCATCACCATCCAGAGTTTTCCGTCGGAATGATAGAGAAAGGGTTTTTGGTAGTCCCGGGCCAGATCCCCTATTTTTTTCAACCAGGGAAAAAAATAGGTCCGCAGAACATCCGGGCCGACCATCAAGCCGCCGGCATAAGCGATATCATCACTGTACCAGATCGCCCGAACCATATCCATCTGAACCATGGTGTGAAACATGGAATAGACCAGACGGCCTATGGTATCGAACAATTCGGCGACCAGATCGGGATTCTCAAACAGGGCGATCGAGAAATTCTCGAATCCCATCATCTCCCAGACCATGGTAAAGATATCCCCGTATTGCCCGATCACCATCAGATGATCGGGCAGAATGGATTTAACGAGTTCAAACCGTGAATAATCAATCGATTCAAGGGTTGGAAAGCGGTAGTGTTCAAAATCGGCAACACTGGTTATCATATTCTGGTACTGGTTGGCCCATTTGCGAGTCCCCTCGAATTCCACCAGCTGGGTTTCATAATGACCCGATTGGGATGGGATTTTAGCCGGATTCATATCGATGATCGGCTGCAGCTTGATGTAATCGTAACCGGCCATCTCAGCGAATTCAATCTCATCATGCAAGGCCAGACACTTTCGATTCAGCAGTTTCTCTTTGATCGCGGCTGAAATCCCCAGTTCCACTAAGGGGACATAATCAGGCTCACCCTGCCGGGTCAACGCCTGCATCAAACGGGTATAATCAGATAAACGCGTCATATGAATCACTCCGCTTTCGGATGGTGCGAGTTATCGATCAGGCGAGAAATCCTTACCCGCGGCCATGATAAGGAGCGCCCTTCTGTTCCATTTTAATTCGAATCACACGATTCCCAATATTGTAGTACAAATACCGGTCATTCCCCCAGCATACCGACGATCCGGGCAGATTCAGGATTTCCTGCAGAAATGGTACCGCCGGACTATAGCCCGATGAACTCTTCTCGATTAAATATAGGGCACTGACCAGCTCGGAGGAAGCGATAATACTTCCGGTTTCTGAAAATGTAAAGGAGGTTATCACACCGCCACCGGCCGCTCCGACCGTCGATTTCCAGTCATAAACCAGCTCTTTGTCACCCAGTGTTCCATCGGCATCCTGAATCGGGGAACGCCAGATGGAATCCGCTGAGGCGGCATAAACATACCCGTCAAAAACCCGGATATTCAGAAGCTTGGTTCCGGTAAAGGCCTGGATGACCGCATTGGTTCCATCCGGTTTCATCCGGGTAATCCCATTTTTGGCCGCGATAAAGATATTACCGTTGGCATCAAAATCAAAGCATTCGATCTTCTCTTTGGTCATGGCGCTATTCACCGTCACCGTGGCGCCCCCTTCGACCGGAACCTTGTACAATCGCTTGGTTTTGGCATAAAACACATAGCTGCCGTTCTCTCCAACCCTACAACCGACCGGGGCCGAAATCCCTTCGTTGGTTACCCGGGTCTTGGACTGATCCGGGGCGACCTTGACGATCTCATTGGACAGCAGAACAAAAAGGTTTTCATTCTTATCGCAGTCCATGGCTACCACGGCATCGACATCTGAAAACCCTCCATACTCTTCCGAAAGGAGCTCCAGGCTGTATTTTTTGTATTCAGCCATTACGAAAGCCCCGGACACGGCAATCTTGATGGCGAATGAATCGCCGGCCACCAAGGGTGGAATCAGGGTCAGGGAGGTCGGAGATGCCGTCAACAGGGTTGCTTTGACATTGTTGAAATAAACATAATTATTCTCCAGGACCTGAGAAAAATTTTCCCCCTGGATGGTAATCTGGGTATAACCGGCATAAGCCGAATTGGGCGGAGTGACCGAGCTGATGACTGGGGTCGGGGCTCCGGTATCCGGCTGATAGATACTGGCAGGTAAATCGCTTTTCTGACAACTGAAGCACAGGATGCCGCAGGCGATCCAACTTAAAAATAGGGCAATTCTTTTCATGAATTCAGTCTCCTGTTTATCGTCAAATCGGTTAATAACAGAAACGGAAGGTGATGCGCTGGACATTATCGAACAGGCCATAAGGAGTGTATCCGTAATCGATACTGAAACCGTATTTTTTCAATCCGAATCCCAGCGAAACACCGCACTCATCCCGATTGAACATATACCCGGCACGACCGTAAAAGGTCTGCATGAAGCTGTACTCAGCCCCCAGATTCAATTGTTCGGAATGATCGCGGGGATGGATTGCCTCAAGAGCCGTATACAGGCTGTGCCGCTGAGCTTTAAGATTGGGGAAAAATTCCATAACATCAATCGACAATCCGATTCGAAATGCCAGCGGCAATTGGAATCCTTCATCTTCATAGGTAATTTCCTGCGAGAAATTTCGGACCGACATACCGACTGTCAGATTTTTATAACCGGAATTGAACAGGGTACCGAAATCGAAGGCGAACGCACTGGCGGTATTTTTTTTGACTTCCAATCCATCGGTACCTGGAATCACGCTTTTGGCGAGGTATTCATCAATGTACTTGATCTGACCTCCGATACTGAACTTGTTCGACAGGGCGCGGGCATAACCGACGCCGACGGAAAGCCCTGAAGGCTTCATGATCTCCGTATCGATATAGCCTTGAGGATTGGCATACACCATGGTCCCCTCGATATCCCCATATTGAGCGCTGATCAGTGAAAATCCCAGCACTCCATATTTTCCGTTGGCCGGACTGAAGGCCACGGCAAAGGCGTTTAAATCAATATCGGCAATCCAATTGATCTGGGTAAAGGTAAAATCACTGATGGCATTCAGGTTAGCCATTCCGGCCGGATTAAAAAAGAGTGAGGTCGACTGCATATCAAGCGTCGTGGTGGCTTCACCCATTCCGGCTGCCCGAGCATCCGTGGCCACACTCAAAAACTGCATTCCGGTTTGGGCCAGCTTCTCTCTGGCATTGGCTACCGTCAGCAGTCCGGTGCCGATCAGAAGTAAACCTGTCAGCAAGGCTCGAAAGGTAAATCTATTCATTATTTATCCTCCAATTCAACCGTTTATCCCGGATGGGTTAGTTTTGAATGACCAGAAAAAATTTGGCGGCCAATGTCTTATCGGTTTTGGTAAACTGAAGGAGATATTTTCCGCTCTGGGCATCGATCTCGGTTCTGGTTTTGATCCGTCGGCAATACGCATAGGTCTCCAGGGAGAGATGATCAGCGGTGCGGCTCATCGTCTGTCCCGAGGCGGAGATCAGGTTGAGTTCCAGATAATCATCCAGATAAATCACAACCTTCCCGCTGGTGCCTGCTGCATCCAGCACAACATAAGAATATTCGGCATCCTCCGGAATCGTAACATAAACTGGAGTTTCCGATAATGCGAGCCGGGCCTTTTTCCCTTTCCCCACCGAAACCGGTTTGATGCGCTCGTGAATGCTTTCCAGGGAATCCATCACCTGTTGAGCCTGAGTGGAAACGGACGAATCGCTCCAGGTTGTATCGATCGCCTTAAGGGCATACGCAACCAGGGTATCGGTAACTACCAATTTGGCGGTTGTATCCGCCGAAGCCGTGTCACGGATCTCCCCCTGGCTGAATTGGTCACAGGCGGTCTGATCCTTGGCTGAAATCGAATAGGTTTCATCTTCATAATCGGAACAGAGCATCAATCCAAGCAAAAGACAGCCGCCTGCTACGATCAGGGTTATGATTTTTCGTTTCATTGAGAATCTCCTCTTAAATCGTAATGGTTCCACCACTCAGCGGATGATAATGAATTTTTTAATGATCGATTCACCGTCCGGAGTTTCGAAATGGGCAATATACAGACCGCTGACCACGACCTGTCGGTACTGACTGACCGAATTCCAGGCTTCGTCGCCGCTTCCGCTGGTATGGTGTAGGGTTTCAATCAGATCGCCACGGGCCGTAAAAATCTTGATCGTACAGACCGGCGGCAGATTATAGAACATGATTCGATCTTTTCCGCCATCGCCGAATTGAATATCCCTGGCTTTAATATTGTATGGATTGGGAACAATTCGGATATCGGCCATCCGGGTCCCGGCCGCTCGCCGTAAGTAAGCGGGTTCAGTCGTGATGGTAAAAAACTTGCTGCTCTCCATCGCTACGCCGGGTTGAATGGTATTGGTCGAACCATCGTCAAATGAGGAGATATAATAATAGTAGTCGAATCCTCTTAGAGCCGTCATATCGTTATATTGATTGACTAAGGCATTGGGTGTACCTTCTCCGCATTCATAGATCATATCATACAGGGTATCCGAGGTATGGATCGCCCGATAGAGGCGGTACCCCTTGAAATTCGGCCAGGTTTCCGCCGAATTGGACCAGTTCAGGATGATACGGTCGCCCCCGGAAGTAACCTCAAACACATTGGGAGGCGGAGGGGGAGAGGGCAGATTAAATCCATTCTGGTAGAGCTGAACCATTCGGTTGAAACTCAGAAACAGGGAATCCCGCCCGGTATAGACCCAGGCATTCTTAAAAGCATCGGGATCGCTTCCGCTCGATCCATCCGGCAGGGTATAAGGAGCGGCTTTATCCAGCCATTTGCGACCGATATCGAAGCACATCGTGCGGCTGAGGCCGTTAACCGCCTCACCCATGATGATGCGAATGCTATCTCCGGTATTCAGCGTATAGGGGCCGAATCCCTGGCTGCTGGAATAACCGCCCGGGGTTCCACCGACCACATCGGCATAATCATTCTTGACCATGTCGGCATGGCGAACTGCAGGGTGACCACTGATCATATAGGCATATTCTGCCGCCATCTGACTCTCATTAAACTGGCTGTTACTGGAGGTGATGGGCGCATCGGAACTGATGTAATTGGTGGTTTTGGGCTGATAGGGATCATTGCTCGGATCGGAAGCCGATTTGTCGGCATGCAGAATGACCGTTCCGACAAACTGAGCGGCGCCCAATCGTCCATCCCCGGTCTGATAGGGACCCCCGATATTGTCGAACCCGCATTTAGAATGCTTACCATGCCAGGCATACTGACAACGAAAGGGGTCTCCGCTTCCGGGAACCTCACCCCGGGTGTCCAGGATGGTGTTGTGTCCCCACCCCGCTGATTGCGGCAGGTAGTTTAACCCGGCACCCGAAGCTTCACGGGTCATGGAATAGCGGTGCATGAAATTAATATAGACTCCATCCAGATTCTGGGCATTCACCGTTCCCTTTTTATCGATAATTCCCGTGTTCTTGAACACATAATCACAGATGTAAAAATTATCATAATAGGGATTGACCCAGGCATAAATCCGGCGGGTGATGGTGACACCGATCGAGGTATTGACCACATTGTACAGTAAACGGTCAGCCTTCATGGTGTCCACAATCTCGTCCACTTCATCCAGCATACTGATCTTGGAGGAGATGACGCCATCGATCACCACGGTCGGGTGATCATACTTGCCGTAAAGCACGAATTCCTGGGGCATGAACTCGGCCTGATCATCCAGGATTCGGGGACCGCAATGAACCACTTTGTAATTATAGGTTTTGTTGACCAAGGGATCATTATAATTGACAGCCCCGATCCAGAGGGCTTTGGCCGCTTTGACGTCCTGCCAGTTGAACTGGGCATTCCAACGTAGGCCATCCTGCTGATCACGGGTCAACAGAGTCCGTCCGATTTCCCGCTCACACCCGGCACTTGAAAACCAGTTATGAAGGGAACCGACCGCCACCCACTTGATCTCATCGGCATGGGCCATAAACCGGTTACCGGCTAAACTCAACACAACAACGATCAGCACGATGATGATGTTCGGTGATATGGTTTTTCTCATTATGATATCCTTTGGCAATGATTGACGTACTAGTTCACCGGAATAATCATTTCAGTTCAAACGAAACCATAATCCCAAAGAAAATATCCCGGGGATTCAGGAACGTGAAGTAGGACAGATTCGGCATATCAATATAGGCTTTATCCTTCATGATCTGATCGATCCGGCTCTGACTGACTTCAGTCCAGGCATTGTCCACATACTGCATGTACTTTTTGCTGGAAGCGTCAAAATAGATAGCCCGCGTACTGGGAGTTACGATACTCCCGAGGTTGGCGGTCCACTCCAGCGGCTGGAAATCGACTCCCGGTCGTCGGACATCGCCGGGTTCATCGTCGCCTGCAATCTGGTTGTACTGGAGTTCTTCCAGCGTACTTTGTTTCAGATGCAGGGAATACATATAATCATTGTAATCATAAACATCATAAAAGCAATAACGGGAAAAATTCTTGTTGTTGAAAATATTGTAAATATCCATAAAGAATTTGATCTGGGCATTCTTAACTTGAAAGACTTTGGAAAGTTTCAGATCAAAGTTCTGGATATCGTTCCACTGGATGTTGTATTCCACCCCGGTGATACTCTTGGGATTCCAGGTCGCTTTCAGACCGGCCGTCCAGTTATAGATCAGCGTGGAATACCATCCGCCCAGGATCCGCTGTCCGAATACACTCGGGCCGAATTCCTCCGGAGTATGCAGATCCAGATTGGCTTTAATCCGGGGCCGAGGCTTGGGGCGCTCCTGATAGACATTATCTCTCAGATAATCCCGCATTTCGGCCGGATTCTGATAATTGTACTGCGTTTCAAAATAGCCGCTGGTACTGACCCGGTATTCATAGTTGACATTCCCGGTGAACCAGCGCCCGACGGTTTTCGATAAATCGATTTCGAAACCGCGGATATCCTCATAGCTGTTGTTGGTCAGCTTCCAGTAGTTGATATCTCCCTTGATGCTGACATAGCGGACCCAGCGTTCTTGATCGGTCACATCCTTATAATAGGCCGCAACATGAGCTAGATAGTTGTTGAACAGGGCGTGGTCATATCCCAGCTCATAGGATATGGTTTTGGCCTGATCCAAGGAGGGATCACCAAAATACTGAACAATATTGCCGACCCCCCGCCGGACCATATACATGTCTTCCGAGCTGGCCGTTTGACGATTGTAGCCGTAATTAAAATAGAGCTTGGAATTGGTCGTGATCGGATGGGACAGCGCAATTCGCGGGCTGGCAAAGAAAGAGGCCTTGGCGTCCTTTTTGGTGAACATTGAATCCAGGTTAGCATCATACTTGGTGGAAAAGAAATCTCGATTGTAGACATCCACATCATACCATTCGCCGGTCGGATTAATATAATCGAGCACCACCCCGACGGTCGCGATTAATCCTTCAAACTCCAGTTTGTCCTGGAAATAGAGATTGATCCGGTAGGGATTTCGTTTGGTTTCGTTCCAGTAATTACCAGCCGGAAGGGCTTTATTGATGGCCCCGAAGGCGAGTTTAAAACGGTTGGTCACCATTTCGAATCCGGTTTTAATTTGGTGGTACTTGGCCACCTGACTGGTAAAATCCCCTTTGAGTGAAAGGGTGGTGAATTTGCTGTTATCGCGTTTTTGGCTGAAGGAACCGCCCATTCCCATACCGTCGATACCAAAGACGGGATCCTCCTCGAAGCCGAACGGAGCTTCATCGACATAGTATCCCGGAAAAAGCTGATAGCTAAGGCTGGTATCACGGGTATCTCCCGGTCCGGTATGATATTTGCGATAATCCCGTTTCAGCTGGATCTCATAGAAGGTTTCCGGTGACAGGACATGAGTCAGTTTGGCGGATATGGTGTTGTTATAATAGGCTGTGGTTGACCAGTAATCGGTTGTGAACAGCCGCCAGGTCGAGGTATGTCCGATCTGGTTAATTGCACTGGCGGATTCTTCGGTCGATTGGTAGTATCCGGTGTACCCGTCGTATGTCGCGGTCGCATGGAGTTCACCATACAACCCGATCATGGTCAGCTTCATACTGGGGGAGATATCTGAGGTGAGTTTCATCATCCAACTGGAATTTTCCAGTCCGTCGGTACTCATTTCATACAGATACATTCTCTGCTCACGTCGGAACGAGGTAAAGAAACGCAGATTCCCCAGTTTATTGGATATGACCGGTACCGGGCCGCCAAAACCGGCGTCAATGGTATAATCCGGCCGGGTGATGTCACCCTGTTTCCGTTTCTGCCACTTGAATAACCGCTGAGCGGCATAAGGTGACAGATCGTTGGTCGGGTCGTCATCGGAGAGCGTCTGTTCGGAGATCTTGTTCCATCCGTCAAACGAAGGATACTGGCGGCGGGTATAGGGATCCCAGGCGCCATTACTGGTCCCGGTCCAGCAGACCGCATCATCCAAATAGGGCCGCATCCAGAATGAATTGACATCATAGGGGGAAATCCCGAAATGCTTGGCGGAAGGCTGGCTGTTGCGATAGGTCAACGTTCCGGTATAGGCCTTGGGATTGCCCTCCTTGGTCACCACATTGATGATTCCGGAACGGACATTGCTATACTCGGCATTGAATCCGCCCGTTTGTACCGAAACCTCCTGAATGGCGCTGAGAGGAACCGATGAGATCGGATTGTTGGTCCGTTCATCACGGAGCGTGATCCCATCCACCATAAACAGGGTCTGGTCACTGCCGCCCCCGCGGATTTCCAGACTGGAGTTGATTCCGGCCTGTAACCCAATCACATCATTGACGCTGGCAACCGGCAGATTCCTGATCTTGTCGTCGCCCAGGCTCTTCTGACTGGCGGCAACATCCTTTTTCACAATCTCCCGATTGGCAATAATGACCACTTCATCCCCTTCAATCGCTTGGGGCTTGAGACTGAAATCGGCGGTGGTCGTTCGATCAATCTCAACATCCACCTGATCCAGGTTCACCGTTCCATAGCCAATCATCATGGCCTTGACCGAATAGGTCCCCGGCGTAATATTCAAAATGGCAAAATACCCCTCCAGATCACTGGAAGCTCCTTGTTTCTGATAGACTTCACTCTTTTTCCCATCTTTCCAAATCCACTCAATCATGACATTGGCACCAACCAAAGGTTCACCGGTTTCAGCATCCAGAATTCGTCCGGATATCTTTCCCGTGGTTCCTCCATAAGAAAAGAGTATCATCCCTAACCACAAACCAGTAAAAAATACGGCAAATTTCTTCATACGCTAATACACCCTCCATGCGTTAAGATTTAAACCGGTACTCTCAGTCGGAAAATTTTCAGTTTCCTCCTTTCTGTCGAAACTCTCCGCAACTCTTATAAATACTTATGTTAAAACCATTGATCGACATTCACTGGTGCCCATGGATGGATCATGTTCCGGTGAACCGGAGTGTAGTCTTCCATCGCCTGATACCATCCAATTCCGGATCAATCCCGGCCGGCTCTTGAGGTATTGATATACCTAAAAAGCGAAGATTCTCAATAATACATTCAAAATTTGATATGATCAATATAGCAAAAAATTGATGCCTGTCAACACAATTTCATCAATGAAATATCGCTTCTCCATATTTGTTTTTCAATTGATCGATGGCCTGCTGAAGCCTATTTTGCTTGTCTCCGGTAAGATCAACCGGATCGAACAGGGTTAGTTGTTGATCCGGCGATTCCGTCATAAAACTCCCGGCAAAAATACCGATTAAACGAAGAGGACGACCCGGCATCTGATCGGACATAAAGAAGGACCGATAGTGTTTCATCAGTGATGAATCATCGGTTTTATAAGGCGATAAGGCGCTTTTTTGAATGGTTTGTGATTTAAAATCATGGTATCGAATCCGGATTCCAATCGTTCTGGGATAGAACCCGCGGTGGCGAAGCCGGCGGCCTAAGGTCGGGACCAGAATACGGAGATACTGAAAAATACGGTTCCGGTCCGATGTATCCTCCGGCAGTGTGATTTCATTGCTCAGTGATTTTTCATCCTGGCGGCTACCCAGGGGCATGATCACACTGCCGCTGGATTGCCCTAAATTCTGGAAAAAATCGATCAGCCGACACGACTGCTTACCGAACATGGTTTTCAGAGTTTCCGGAGACAAATGCATCAGATCCCCGATCGTTTTGATGCCGAATTTATCCAGCATCTCCTGGGTTTTACTTCCAACCCCAGGAAACCGTCTCACCGGCAGATCACTCAGAATTTCTTTTTCACGGCTTGGGGTAATCAGAGTGATTTGATCGGGTTTGTGCAGATCCGAGGCGATCTTAGCCAATTCTCGGTTACGGGCGATGCCGATGGAACAGGTCAAATTCAGCTCCGTCCGAATGGCGTTCTGAATTTGGGCCGCCAGATCCAGACTATCGCCAAAATGATATTTGACATCCGTCACATCCAGAAAGGCTTCATCGATACTGACCGGTTCAACCAGCGGAGAAAAAGTCGCCAGGATCTCCATGACCTTGAGTGAATTATAGATATATTTAGGAATATTGGATGGGACGATTTGGATGAAGGGGTAGCGCCGATGAACCAGCGATAAGGCCATACCTGAGCTGACCCCGAATTTCCTGGCTTCATATGATGCGGTGGAAACCACTCCGCGCCGGATATCCGGTCCTCCTACTACGATCGGTTTTTTTTTAAGGACCGGGATATCCCGTTGTTCGATCGACGCAAAAAATGCATCCATATCGACATGAAAAATAGTTTGGAGCATCTCAGCGCTCGATGGTTAAACCAGGTTAATAGCGATGACCGCCACGTCTGAGGCCTTGTGATTGGATCATCGCCGGATCATGATATCGGACAGCGGTTTTCGAGCTTTCGGGCGCCACTGATCCGCCGGATATCCCACCGTCATCAGCTGAACCGGTTTTTCAGAAGCCGGCAGGTCCAACACCTGGATGACCGGATCCTGGTAGAACGCTCCAATCCAGCATGTTCCCAGTCCTTCAGCGGCCGCCGCCAATGCCAGGTGTTCCATGGCAATCGATAAATCGATCAAAAAGGCCGGATGGCCGCACCGCATGATGTGATCGGGCTGGGTGCCGACGCCCACTACCACACAATCGGCTTGAGCTACAAAGGATTGATTATTGGCGGCGATCTGAAGTTTCCGTTTAAGTTCGGGATTCTGAACCCAATAAAACTTCCAGTTCTGGCTGTTCCGGGCTGACGGAGCCAGACGAACCGCTTCCATAATCCGTAATAGCACCTCGTCAGGGACAGGCCTGGATTGATAGGCCCGGCATGAATACCGCCGCTGAATACTCTGATAAAGATCCATTTTACCATCCTGGGTCATCATGATCAGCCATCCTCCTTATCATACAGACGGCATAAAGCCAATTCGGTCTTTCCGTCACTGTAGTTTTCTTCCCGACACCGGCGGATCGCTTCATCCAAAAGAAGCGGGACCAGTTCGGCCCCTTCTTCCATCAGAGAGCCATCTCCGCTATGAGTCAGGCATCGATTATCCCAGTCCTGAATTTCGATCCGGGCTGCCATAATTCTTACTTTTTCAATACAAAAACCCGGGGAGGTATAGATGGGGGCTCCCAAATCAAGCAATTGCCGAGTCTGAATCCGGATTCCGGTTTCTTCCCATACCTCCTGAACCGCTCGGTATCGAATCTGTTCCGGAGTGATTTCACCGGGTTCAATGACGCCCGCAGGAATCTCATAAATAGAAATGGGGGGAGGCCCGGCCTCAGAAAACGAGATCAAACGGGGCCGGAAGTAGAGGGCCGGCCGTAAGCAGCGCCGCAGGATTACGATCCGCCGTCCGGAATCGTCAGTCCAATACAACACAATCCCCACTGCATCCACCGACTCCCGGTAAACCACATCGCAACGATACCCATCGGAACAACTCCCGTCCTGATACCGATTGGCAATCCGATAGCGTTTGATCCGCATGAATCCCTGGTCACTCCGATACTGATCGGTCACGTCATCCAGGAGTTCAAGTCCGGCCACTGCCTTTTGACTCATGATTGATCCGTTCCCGCAATCGGAATCAGGGGATAGTCGAAAAGCCGATCATAGCTCTCCCTCGGGCGGATTAGATCAGCCCGGCCGGAATGGATCAGAACCTCAGCCCCGCGTAATCGCAGATTATAATTGGACGCCATTGAAAATCCATAGGCACCCGTATCATACACCACCAGATGCTCTCCGGGTTTAACCCATCGGATGGGATAGTTCTCCGCAATTTTATCGCCCGTCTCGCAAATAGGCCCTACAATATCAGCCGTAAAAACCTTCCGGGAGGGAATGGTTTCCACCGGTTCAATATAATGAAAAGCCTGGTAGAGTGAGGGACGTATCAGATCGTTCATCCCGATATCCGTGACAATAAAATTCTTGTATTTGGTGGCCTTGACCTGTAAAACCGTTCCCAATAAGAAACAGGAATCCGCAATCAGATAGCGTCCCAATTCCAGGATCACTTTTTTATTGAATCGTTTCAGCTCGGGTATGATCAGCCGGCGATACTCATCCAGGGGAAATCCGTTACCATCCTTGAGATAATCGATACCCCAGCCACCGCCCAGATTCAGATAGGGCATATCATATTTACGATTGGCTTGATAGAACTCCTCCATTTTTTTTAAGGCATCCAAGAAGGGCCGGTAATCGAGCAATTGGCTGCCGATATGCATGTGACAGCCACAGATACGCAGATTTTTGCACTCTTCCGCTTCCTGAAGAATATGGGTTCCCACCTTGAAATTAATACCGAACTTGTTTTTACGTAACCCGGTCGAAATATAGGGGTGAGTTTTGGGATCGATATCGGGATTAATCCGTAGAAAAAGGGTGATTTCATGATTCTTGTACTGTTTGGCCAAGAGTTTCAGCGTCTGAAACTCTTCATAGGAGTCAACATTGATCGCGAAAATGGATTTGGAGATGGCGTAATGGAACTCCTCCATCGTTTTACCGTTACCATTGAGAATTATTTTATCCGGGGTATACCCGGCCCTTTCGGCGGCTTTCATCTCGCCCAAACTGACGGCATCCGCCCCCAATCCCCTTGACCGCAAAAAATTAAGTATGTTGATGTTACTATTGGCCTTCATCGCAAAGGAGATATGATAGTCCAAACCATCCAGCACCTTTTCCGCCGCTTTGATCTTATCCTGAATCATGGCCTGTGAGTAGATATAGGTGGGAGTTCCAAACTCCCGGGCAATCTGCAAAAATGAAACCCCGTCCAAATGCAGGACATTCCCGTCAACATTCAGTTGCATTCCATTCTCCTATACTTTAAATTCGTCCCGGAGGACCCGGATTGCCTTTTCTTCATCGATACTCGAAATCAATAACGAGATTTTAATCTCGGAGGTAGTCACCATCTTGATCTCAATCCCCGCATTCTCGAAGAGGGTAAAAACCCTGGCCGCTACCCCGGGAGTATTCATCATCCCCATCCCGATCAGATTGATTTTGGTCACGTCTTCGGTAAAGGTAAAACAGCTCTGGGGAAAGATCGGCTGAAAATGCTGCAGGATTGTTTCAGCGAGCGTCAAATATTGTCGTGATAGGGTAAAAGCACAGTCAAATCGTTCTTCGCTGACCGGATGGTAGGAGATCATATCGATATTGACCGACTTGACCGCCAGTTCATTAAAAATCGCCGATAGAGACTTGGAGCCCAGGGGTAAATTTTCCCAGATCACCTGGATCTGGTTGTTGTCGGTATTGATATTGGTGATGGTTTTAATCGGCATTGGCAGATTCTCCCTTTTAGTGATGGTCGTTCCATGATCCGGATTATTAATGGAATTGATAGTCAACGGGATCTGATGACGAACCACGAAATCCAGGGCTGGGGGATGAAGAATCTTGAGCGATGAGTTCAATTCGATCAATTCTTCATAGCTCATCCAGGGGATTTTGGTGTGACTGCTTTTATAATAGGAAATGACGGACGAGATTCCCATGTTATTATCATAGATGGTCAGAGGGGCGTCGAGCAGAGCGGCCCAGAGCGCGGCCGTCAGTTCTCCGCCTCCGTACATATAATCATTAACCGAATCGAAATCATTCAGTTCCCGGCAACGGGGCACCAGATTAATGCGCTCAGTCGGAGTGAGTATACCCGGCAGGCGCGGCTTCAATCGGGAAAAGAGCTCCTCCGGATACGACGGCTCTCTCCCATTAGTCGCCCCCCCCTCGGGCTCTCCCAATACCAGTTCCCGGCAGGGGATCCCTTTCATAGTCAGAAAAGCCTGGAAGATCGTCTGGGTAATATACTCCTGCCCCCGGATCAGGCCGGTGGTCGGAGCATCATCCAGCCCGCCCATGACGGCCACCACCTGAGATATCGTCTCCTGAAGGAGAGTCTGCATCGGCGGCAAGACCACGTAATAAATCCTGTCATCCCGAATCTGCCGGCAGAAACTGTTGAGGATCTGGATCAGGTGATGAATATCATTTAATACATAGGGTTTAAAATACAGTACGCATCGTTTTTCCATAGCAACCACCATTCCTTTACTGGCTATTTTTTGGGGGTAATAATCGCATAGGGAAGTATCATCTCCTCCATCGATATTCCTCCGTGCAGGAAATTGTTATTATATTTCTGGCTGAACTGACCGACATTTCCCGTAAAAGCAAAATAATTATTGTTGTTGGCAAAGGCATAGTTGGTCAGAACACCATCGCGGGGCAGGAATAGTTTCTCGGGATCCTTGACCAGCCATCCATGCTTGGTATTAAATGACAGATAATTCCCGATTTTGAAGCGTAATGAGTATGATATCCGGCTGTCTCCCTTGATAACCGTCGGTTTGTTGCAGAATATCGAGCCATGATCCGTGGTGATCACGACCGTGGCTTTCTCATTCTTAAAAATGTATTGAAGCATCCGGAAGATCCAGGAATTTTCGAACCAGGTTTTAGCGATATTGCGAAATGCCGTCTCATCCAGTACAATTTCCTGAAGAATTTTATTGGCTGCCCGATTATGGATGATGATGTCCAGGAAGTTAAAAACAAATACAATCAAGGACAAATTCTTCAATCCGGACATTTTTTTGTAGACCTCTTCAGCCCAGTTCATATCCAATATTTTGGTGAAATAGGGACGATACTGAAGAGAAATAGCGTACTCTTCCAGCAGGTCCAGCATCAGATCATACTCATTATCATTTTTCCCCGTTTCTGATTCCTGGAACCAGGGGACCAGTTTGGGATACTTCTGTTGGATAATCAAGGGCAATTTGCCGCTGAAAATAGAATTTCTGGAATAGGGAGTGGCCGTCGGCAGAATTGAAAAATAGTACCGGGTATCCACATTGAAAAATGCAGACAGGGATTGACTCATGGCCAACCATTGATCCGCCCGCATACAGTCCAGCAGAAAAAAATAAACCTTCTCTCCATTCCTTAAATGAGGGAAAACCACTTTGGGCATCAGGTGATGAGAAAAAAGCAGATCACCCGGCGAGATTAACATTTTGGCATAGTTGGCTTCGATAAACCGGGAAAAGAGCTGGTTGATCTCCTCTTTCTGCATCTTAAAAACATCCTTCAACTCATCATCCCGATGAGATGCGTTCAAAATATCCATTTTGAGGATTTCCAGATAGAGATCGATCCAATCCTTTGAATTTACACTACTCTCAGCCATCTGACGGATCCGGTTAAAATCCTGATGGAAGGTTTCGACCGATTTCTGCTGCATCAGATCCATCCCATCGAACACTTTTTTAAATACCGACAGGATCTGGCTTGGATTGACCGGTTTGGTCAGAAAATCGGTAACCTGATGAGATAGCGCGCTGTCCATCAGGGTTTCTTCTTCATTCTTGGTAATCATCACCACCGGAACATTAAAATCATACTTCCGAATCCGGGCTAACGTTTCCAATCCATCCATCCCAATCATCATTTCATCCAGCAGAACCATATCATACCGTTCCCGTTGAATCAGATCCAGCCCATCATCCCCATTGGCAACCGGAGTGATTTCATACCCTTTGTTCTTTAAAAATTCAATATGGGAACGGAAATAGTGAATCTCATCGTCAATCCAAAGTATTTTTTTCGTCATGGCTCTCCCATCGGTTAGCTAAACCAGGTCGGATTATCAGAATCCTCCTTGAATTCTTATTCCATTTTAATCTAAAACCATCCGGGTGTCAAGCTAAAAGTATCATTCTCATCAAGAATCTCAAGCCATCAATACCCGGATCCCTCCGATGATGTCCCGATCCAAACTCAGCCGATCACCCATCGGGGGATCCAATCCGGATCGGACCATGACCTTAGATCGGCAATTTTTACCGCCCTGAGCGATCCTAAGCAACGGAACGGCAGTTAACACTAGATGCCCCGCCAGGCCGAAAAAGGGCATTCGGCTCTTATTTGATGCCTGATGAGCGGTTCATAAGCCGACGTTTGGTGATGGACGGCACATATTCTGCATTTTGAAAGAAAAAACCAGGAGAACACGATGAAAACTCGATTATTCTTCATTGGAATCTGGCTACTGCTGGCGCAGTGTGCCGGCACTAGTTTACCCCGATATTGTGACCGATCTCCGGCGACATCCCCGGTCTCCCAAAGCCCCAAGGATTACCCAATGGATCGAAAGGCCAATCCCAGAGACCGGCAGGAGTTTATAAAAAAACAGTGGGAATTATATGACATTGTCAAAACGTTGCTTCGAACACCCTATCAATGGGGCGGAGAGCAACCCCGATCAGGCATGGATTGCTCGGGATTAACCTTTTATGCCTATAAAGAAAAGCTCGGTTATCCGCTTCAGCGAACGGCCAAGGAACAGTACCATCAGGGAAAAGCCATCGAAATGAGTGAAATTCGTTTTGGGGATTTGATTTTCTTCAGCCGTCATCCCAGCTCAAAGAGCGTCAATCATGTCGGAATTTATGTCAATAACCGCAAATTCCTTCATGCCAGCTCCTCCAACGGGGTAACCGTCACCCAATTAGATACCCCTTATTGGAAAAACAGGATTGTGGGTGCCCGACGGATTCTTCACGAACCGGAACAGAACTGAGTATTCGGTGGGGGCTATCCCCGGATATCAACCTGGTTCCCTAACGGAAACTGATTGGTGGTCTTCGGTTCGGCGCGTTCAATCTTCTGCAGTTGAATCAGTTCCTGCTCCTGGGTACGGTTGCGTTCGGGTTGAGACGGTGTCTCCGGTGGAGCCAAACGGCTCATCCGTTCCTTGGTCTGAGAATAATCGACTGAGTTTATCGGGGCCATAAATTGTCCTCCGTGGGTTATCCGTTAACATCCAGCTTACGGCCCAGGCTTGCACCTTTCTCGGAATTACTCTTATCCCTGACATAATTCATGGACTGCATCTGGAGATCGATTTTCTGCGCGATCAACTGGCTTATCAGGTGATCAATATCCTGGATCATCGTTTCCAACTGATTCCGATCCTGGGTTAATTGGATGGTTAACGACGAGTTCTTGTTGATTTTTTGCTGATTATAAAAACTATCACTCTGATGAATCGAAGATGGGGATGGAGTTCCAACAGAATCGCGTTGGGCGGCTACGGTGTAAGCAATCCGATCAACTTCGGCCTGGGCTTGGAAAAGAGGTTGTTGGATCGACGAAAGTGAACGAATCATCTTTTTATTCCTCTGATAACAATATAGCACCACATCTCCATAAAGTCAAGTTTTTTTTCATTTCATATTTTTTGCTTGAACTTTCGTTTAAAATTAAGTATTTTAAAATGTTAGAGTGACTGAATATCCATTACTTCCGGAATCACTCCGCCTTTTGACGACAATTAAGAATCAAGGAGTTCACTAATGAAAACCGGATACGTCGGAATTATCGGAAAACCCAATGCCGGAAAATCGACCATCTTGAATGCCCTAATCGGCGAAAAACTCGCCATCGTCACCCCCAAAGCTCAAACCACTCGACGCCGGATTATCGGGATCTATTCCACCGAGAATTGTCAAATCGTCTTCATCGATACCCCCGGCTATGTCGATAATCCTGATCGTTTTTCCGAAAAACTGGTCAATCAGGCCAAAGGCACCATGCGGGAAGTGGATGTAAACCTGTTGATCGTTGATGCCACCAAGTATATGAAATCGCTGCCCGATGATGTGTTGGTTCAAATCAAATACTGTCAGCGGCCTGTCTTTCTCATCATTAATAAAATCGATAAGATCAAAAAATCCTTCATCCTACCCATTATCGATTTTTACCGCAATATCTTCGAGTTTGTCGAAATCATCCCTCTATCCGCTAAATATAAGGATGGTGTAGCCATTCTACTCGAAAAACTCCTCGAATACCTTCCGGAAGGGGAGCCCATCTATCCGGAAGACCAGCTCTCTTCACAACCCCAGCGCATGTTCGTTGAGGAATTCATCCGGGAAGCCATCTTTAACAATCTCAGTGAAGAGATTCCCTATTCATCCTATGTCCAACTCAATAGCTTCAGTGAAGCCGATACG
>JAGOEH010000172.1 GCA_017997825.1 Candidatus Delongbacteria bacterium
CCGCTCTCCACCGATACCGCCAGCAGGACCCCCTCGGTGGAAAAGGATTCCCACCCCTCCGACGATTCAAAATCGTCCACTATGATCGCCTGGGCCGCCGAATCGGCAGCCATGATGATTATAATCAACACTGACCTGATGATCAAACCGATTGCCCATTTCATGCTCGATCTCCTCTTGATCTGTTACCGGATTGATTCGGTTCGCTATCTTCAACGGCATCCCGGTCCGATTCTGATCGGGATTGACACCATGATTTCTAAGGAATGACAGATGATAATTTCCAGAATCCGACTATCAATACTATCTTTCACTCCAAATGTCAAGCCTCAATCCGGTGAAATCGCTCCCGTCGGCTTAGCGATCAGTTCCTTGCTCAATAGCACTGATTCCCCATTCAATTGCTGTTTCAGCTCATTAAAATGTATAAAAATACATAATGAATAGCGCAAATAGAATAAAAATAGAGCTAAAACCTATTCAAAACCTCTATAATGAATAGTTTAAATTGCAACAAAAAAGGGCTTGACAAATGCTGAAATATGTTTATTATGAAATTAAAAGGTGGTTAACACTATGAAAACAATTGAAATAAGAATAGTTAATAAAGTTAATAATGTTGAAAATGAATAGTATGCATAAAAAAACATAAAAATACACCACATGGGCAAGACGCCGGGGAGGCCGAATGGGCTATAGCTTAACACGCAAGATTATCGAACACCACATGCTGTCGGGGAAATGGGAAATCGGTAAGGAGATCGGAATCCGGGTTCATCAAACACTGACCCAGGATTCCACTGGGACTATGGCCTATCTTCAATTGGAGGCGCTGGGAATCGATCGTATCCGGACCGAATGTTCGGTGGCCTATATCGATCACAATACGCTGCAATGCGGGTATCAGAATGCCGATGATCATGAGTTTATCCGCTCAGTTGCCGCCAAATATGGAATTGTGTTTTCCAAACCCGGCAACGGGATCTGTCATCAGCTTCATCTGGAGCGGTTTGTGGTTCCGGGAAAGGTCCTGATCGGGTCCGACAGCCACACACCAACCGCCGGAGGAGCCGGGATGTTGTCCATCGGCGCCGGCGGACTGGATGTGGCGGTGGCGATGGCACGCGGGGTATTCTATCTGAATGTACCCAGTGTCCGCCTGATCCATCTGACCGGCCGCTTATCGAATGGGGTTTCCGCCAAAGATATTGTGCTGGAGGTATTGCGCCGATTGACGGTCCGGGGTGGTGTCGGATATATCCTCGAATATGGAGGGCCCGGAATTAGGGAATTGACGGTTCCGGAACGGGCCACCATCGCCAATATGGGAGCTGAGACCGGAGCTACCACCTCCATTTTCCCCAGTGATCACCAGACCTTGGCGTTTCTGGAGAGCCAGGGGCGATCCGAGGCTTTTATTCCGATTGAGGCCGATTTGGAAGCCGGGTACCAGGATCGTCTGGAAATCGATCTGGATCTCCTGGAGCCGATGACGGCCGCTCCCCATTCGCCGGATAACGTGGTTTCGGTTAGCCGGGCCGGGACAATTCCCGTCAGCCAAGTCATCATTGGAAGTTGTACCAATTCATCCTATGCCGATCTGATGAAAGCCGCCGCTATTCTGAAAGACCGGCAGGTCCATCCGGCCATCAGTCTGTGTGTAGCCCCCGGTTCCTCTTCCATTCTGCAAAGGCTGGCCCACAATGGGGCCCTGGCCGATCTGATTACCTCCGGGGCCCGTATTCTGGAATCGGCCTGCGGTCCCTGTATCGGGATGGGCCAGGCCCCCTGTTCCGGGGGGATCTCTCTGCGGACCACCAACCGCAACTTCAAGGGCCGCTGTGGAACCCCCGATGCCCAGGTCTATCTGGTCAGTCCCGAAACGGCGGCCGTCTCCTCCATCACCGGATGCTTGACTGATCCCCGTCAATGGGGCCAAATACCGGATATCGATTCGCCCCGCCAGGCTATTCGTACAGACGGCTTTTTCATCTTTCCCGATCCCGCCATTCTTCCCGGACCTGTTCGGATGGGACCCAATATCAAACCCGTTCCGGTCGGACAGCCGATGCCGGATACCCTGAGCGGAGAGATTTTGCTTAAAACCGGAGATCATGTTACAACCGATGATATCATGCCCTCCGATGCCTCACTCCTGCCGTTCCGATCCAATATTCCCGAACTGGCCAAATCCTGTTTCCGGGCTTTGTGTCCGGATTTCAGCCAACGGGCCAAGCGATCCGGTGGAGGTTTTATAATAGGCGGGTGGAATTACGGCCAGGGATCCAGTCGCGAACATGCCGCCCTGGTTCCTCTCTACCTGGGTATTCGTGGCGTCATCACCCTGTCCTTGGCCCGTATCCACCGCGCCAACCTGATCAATGCCGGTATTCTCCCGCTGGAATTTGTCAATCCGGAGGATTACGAACGGGTTCAAGCGGGTGATCATCTGACCGTGACCGGTTTGTCGACCGGTCTTGCCCAGGGGCAGGTAATGGCCGTTCCGGATTCCGGCCATCCATTTCCGCTGGCCTTTCACGGATCGCCGCGTGAAATCGACATTCTGAAAGCCGGCGGCTATCTGCTCTATTCCAACCATCTGAAGGAGGTATTGCCATCATGAGATCGATTACCTTGATACCCGGTGATGGTATCGGCCCGGAAGTTTCGGCCGCCGCTAAAGCGGTGATCGATGAAGCCTGTCCCGGTCTGGAATGGGAGACTGTGTCCGCCG
Source organism: Candidatus Delongbacteria bacterium (assembly GCA_017997825.1). Classification (GTDB taxonomy): domain Bacteria; phylum JAGOEH01; class JAGOEH01; order JAGOEH01; family JAGOEH01; genus JAGOEH01. Next base: position 2,735 of record JAGOEH010000172.1, read on the forward strand.
GAGAACAGGCCCGGCAGCAAACCGGACAGCTCATTCCGGATCAGGTTCTACAGAGTATTGACCGCAACCGGATCGCCCTCAAAGGACCGTTGGCGACCCCCATCGGGTCCGGTCACCCCAGTCTGAATGTCATGCTGCGCCAAAAATATGATCTGTATATCAATCGCCGGCCCGTCCGCAGTCTGATCCCGGTCAACGGCCGCTATGAACGGGTCGATCTGGTGATCTTCCGTGAAAACACCGAGGATCTGTACAAGGGGATCGAAGAGAAGATTTCCGACGATGAAGCTCATGCCGTCAAGGTCGTGACCCGTCAGGCCGGCCGGCGGATTGCCGAAGCCGCTTTCGACTATGCCTGGAACAGCGGCCGCCGGACGGTGACCGTGGCCCATAAAGCCAATATCATGAAACTGACGGACGGCCTCTTTCTGCAATCCGCCCGTGAAATCGCCGTCAAGTATCCCTATATCTCACTCAAAGAGATGATTGTCGATAATATGTGTATGCAATTGGTGCTCAATCCCGAACAGTTCGAGGTCATTCTGGCCGGCAATCTTTACGGCGATCTGCTGTCCGATCTGGCCGCCGGCCTGGTCGGCGGACTGGGTCTGGTGCCCAGCGCCAATATCGGCCGCAATTGCGCTATCTTCGAAGCCGTTCATGGAACGGCACCCGATCTGGCCGGCAAAAATATGGCCAATCCCACCGCCATGATCCTGTCCGGTGCCATGATGCTCGACTACTTGGGAATGGATGAGGAAGCCGGCCTGATACGAAGTGCCATCAGCCAAATCCTGGTCCATAAAAAATATCTCACCCCCGATCTGGGCGGATCCGCCACTACCGATGAATTCACCAACCATGTCATAACGGCTGTTCATAGCCTGAAATCGGGATGATCGCTCAGTATACCCTTTAACCTCAAAGGAGTGATACGCTATGTCGGATGGATTTGAAAGTGATTTCTATCGATACCTGGCCGATCAGGCCGGGGTGAATAACCGCATTTTGCCGGAATACTACGACCAATACAATGTTAAACGAGGTCTTCGCAATCAAAACGGAACCGGAGTATTGGTCGGATTGACCGAGATCGGCTCGGTTCATGGGTATCGATTGGTGGATGATGTCAAAACCCCGGATCAGGGACGACTTTTTTATCGCGGCATCGAAATCAGCCGAATCGTTCAGGGGTTTCAACAGGAAAACCGGCGGGGCTTTGAAGAAACCGCCTATCTCCTCCTGTTCGGCAATCTCCCGACCCGGAACCAGTTGGATCATTTTAGCCGACTATTGGACGACAATCGCAACCTGCCCGAATCCTTTACCGAAAACATGATCCTCAAGATTCCCAGCCGGGATATCATGAATAAACTGCAGCGTAGTGTGCTGGTTCTCTATTCCCATGATCGAAACCCGGATGATACCCGGGTGCCGAATATTCTTCGTCAGAGCCTCCAACTGATGGCCCGCTTTCCGACCATCATTTCGTATGGATACCAGGCTAAAGCTCATTATTTTAACAAGAAAAGTCTGTTTATCCACAATCCTCAATCCGGTATTGGTACGGCGGAAAATGTGTTGTATATGATTCGACCCGATAACCACTATACCCGGACCGAAGCCGAAACCCTGGATCTGTGCCTGGTGCTGCACGCCGAACACGGCGGCGGTAATAATTCCGCTTTTGCCACCCATGTGGTCTCCTCCAGTGGGACCGATACTTACAGTGTAGTAGCCGCTGCCCTGGGATCATTGAAAGGACCCAAACACGGCGGAGCCAACCACCGGGTCCGCGCTATGATCGACGATATCAAAACCCATTGCCCCGATTGGTCCCATTCGTCTTCACTCCGGGACTACCTTGTCAAAATCCTGCGGAAGCAAGCCTTTGACGGCGAAGGCCTGATTTACGGGATGGGACATGCCGTGTATACCCTGTCCGATCCGCGAGCGGTCCTGCTGAAACAAAAGGCCCTGGAACTGGCTCAGGAAAAAAAAGCCGAGGAATCCTTCGAATTGGTCCGCCGGATCGAAGACCTGACCATCGAGATCTTTCACGAACTCAAAGGACCTGACTTCGCCATCGCCGCCAATGTCGATCTCTATAGCGGTTTCGTCTATGAGATGCTGAATATCCCCCAAGACCTCTATACCCCTCTCTTCGCTACCGCCAGAATCGCCGGCTGGTGCGCTCACCGAATCGAACAGATCGTCAGTGACCGCAAGATCATCCGTCCGGCTTACGCCTGCGTCAAAGAGGAAATCCCCTATATCCCCATCGCTCAGAGAGTCTGAACCAAGCTTTCCGGTACCGATACGACCGGCTCAAACGGCTCAAATACCACCCGGATTTCGAATCAGCATTAAATTGACAAAAAGTCATGAAAGAATGAGCAATAAAAAGTAGCATGTTAACCCTCTTCAAGGAGTCACCCCTTATGAAACCATCGGTTGAATTATATGATACCACCCTGCGGGATGGGTGTCAGGCGGAAGGCATCTCCCTTTCCTGCAATGATAAGCTCAGAATTGCGCGCCGCCTGGATGAATTCGGCATTCCCTATATTGAAGGGGGATGGCCGGGATCCAATCCCAAGGATGCCGAATTCTTTGCCCGCCGGCCGGAACTGATGTTGAAGCAGGCCAAAATTGTGGCCTTCGGCAGTACCCGGCACAAAGACAAGGACTGTGATCATGACGCCAATATTCAAAAATTGGTGGAATCGAATACCCCGGCTGTAACGGTTTTCGGTAAAAGCTGGGACTTGCATGTCGATCGGATTCTGGAAACCGGATTGGATACCAATCTTGAGATGATCCGTGATACAATCCGGTATCTGAAGGATCGGGGGCGGGAGGTCATTTATGATGCCGAGCATTTTTTTGATGGATATAAGGCCAATCCGGAGTATTCGATTCAGACTCTCCGGGCGGCGGCCGAGGGTGGGGCGGATGGTCTTACCCTTTGCGATACCAATGGAGGCAGTCTGCCCAGTGAGGTTTTCCGGATCACCACCGAGGTGGTTCGATGGTTTCCTGCATTACGGATCGGAATCCATGCCCACAATGATGCCGAATTGGCAGTGGCGGTCAGTCTGGCGGCGGTGGAAGCCGGAGCCGGATTGGTGCAGGGAACTATCAATGGTTATGGTGAACGGGTCGGAAACGCCAATCTGATCAGCCTGATTCCGGCTCTGCAGCTCAAGATGGGAAAACGCTGTGTCTCGTCCGGTCAGCTCCGTGAACTCCGCCAGCTTTCCCATTTCGTCAACGAAACGGCCAATATGGCCCCCAATCCTCATCAACCCTATGTGGGAACCAGCGCTTTCGCGCATAAAGGTGGAGTCCATGTATCGGCTGTCCTGAAGGTTGAACACAGTTATCAGCATATCGATCCCGGACTGGTGGGGAACGAGATGAAAGCCTTGGTATCGGAAATGGCGGGACGGCAGAATATCCGGTATAAAGCCGAACAGTTGGGGATCGCTATCGATTCGGAAACAACCCGGAGGGTGCTGGAGCAGATCAAACACATGGAAAACCAGGGGTATTCCTTTGAAAGCGCCGATGCTTCCGTCAGTCTGATGTTGCGGCGGGCCTCGGCCGATTATACCCCTCCCTTTGAAGTGATCGATTTTATGGTGGTGATTGAAGACCGGCGCGGCCCTGATGTTTTCAGTGAGGCTACCGTGAAAGTCAAAGTCGGGGATCAGCTTCTCCATACCGTTGCCGACGGCAACGGCCCGGTCGATGCACTGAATGCCGCTC
>JAGOEH010000173.1 GCA_017997825.1 Candidatus Delongbacteria bacterium
TATACAAGCACCTGCCCCGTTTCCGCCGGCCGGAACAGGGGGATATCGTGGTCTTCCGTTACCCGATGGATCCCGAGACCAATTTCGTCAAACGCTGCGTCGGTATCAGCGGAGATACCATCCAGATCATCAACAAGCAGGTCTATGTCAACGGCAAACGATTCATATTGCCCCAATACGGCAAGTATTCGGACCGGCAGGTCTACCCGGCCAATGTCGCCCCGCGCGACAACTATGGTCCCTATGTGGTCCCCGATGACCACTACTTCGTAATGGGAGATAATCGCGATAACAGCAACGACAGTCGATTTTGGGGGCCGGTACCGGACAGCCTGCTGAAAGGTAAAGCCCTGATTATTTACTGGTCCTGGAATAAAGAGATCCCATTCTGGAATCCGATCGATAAGCTGGCCTCCATCCGATTGGGACGTATCGGGCGAATTGTGCACTAAACCGCTTTCCATCTATATTCATCTCCCGTTCTGCCGCTCCAAATGTCCCTATTGCGCCTTCTATTCCATTCCCAATCCAGCCGATGACCGGATTGAATCCTATATCGATGGGCTGATCCGGGAATGGCAACTCTACAAGAATCAAGGATTGATCGCAAACCGGCATCTGACGACCCTTTATTTGGGCGGGGGCACCCCCTCTTATAGTTCACTCCGGCAAACTGAAAAAATTATCCGCACCATTACCGCCGATATTATCACCGCACCTGATATCGAAATCACGATCGAAGCCAATCCGGATTCATTAACTCCGGACAAAGCCTCCAACTATCCATCATTAGGCATCACCCGGCTCAGCCTGGGTGTCCAGTCCAGTCTTGATAAGCATCTGGCAACCTTAGGACGGCCGCACCGGATCGATCAAACCCTGGCGGTACTGGATCATCTGAATACCCTTCCCTACCATTCCTTCAATCTGGACTTCATTTTCGCGGTTCCCCATCAATCTCTTCAGGACCTGGAGTCCGACCTTGACCTGATCCGCCGCTATCACCCTCCCCATCTCTCCTGGTACGGACTTAGCTATGAAGAGGATACGGATTTTTTTCGCCGATACAGCCACCGGGAATCGGATGAAGACGATGAGATACGCTTTCATGACATGTATCTCAAAATCGATGACCAATTAGGAGAAATGGGATATGAGCATTATGAAATCTCCAATTTCTGCCGACCCGATCACGCCGGCCGTCATAACCGGGTTTACTGGAATCAGGGCGACTATCTGGGATTAGGGGCTTCCGCCTCCTCGTATCTGGATGGAAAACGATTTACCAATCCGAGTGATATCGACGGCTACCTGCAACAAATTCATACGGACCGACTCACATACCATGAAACCTTCCCCCTGAGCGAATCGGAGCAACGTCTGGAGCATCTCTTTTTGTCCCTGCGCCAAGCCGGCGGTTTGGATATTTCATTAACCGCCGATTTATACCGGACACCTAAAAGCGAACTGCTGGATTATATCCGCCGGGCCATCCCCGAGACCTATCGCTATCTCCTGAGTGACCGTCTTCGGCTAACCCCGGAAGGCTGGCTGATCTCCAATTCAATTGTGCTGGAGTTGGAGGAGTTTCTGGAGTGCCGGTGACGAAAACGAAGTGACTAATAATTGACTTGACAAAATTGATAAAATGTTTATATTGAAAAATCGATGGACCATGGCGTTAGACGACCGGCAACCCTTTTCCGAATGATGATATATAACCCATCCCGAGAATAGATGAACTGGAATCCGAGTATCGAGGGCAGCAAGATTAGCGGTAAACAATGGGCATTACACAGTATACTGTTTTTAGCTACGCTGGTATCCTGCTCGCTGGTCGGTTCCACTTACCCCTGGACCCAATGGAGCGATTGGTGGCGAATCCTTTTGTCCGGGATGGTTTATTCCATCCCCCTGATGGCGATTCTGCTATCGCATGAAATGGGCCACTATCTGATGGCACGCCGATACGGGCTCGCCTGCACACTCCCCTACTTTATCCCCTTCCCGATTACCCTGATCGGCACCATGGGGGCGGTGATCCGAATCAAATCGCCGATCCTGGACAAAAAAGCCCTGTTTGATATCGGGGCCGCCGGCCCCTTGGCCGGATTCCTGGTCTCCACCCTGTTCATCCTGATCGGAATACCCCTATCCACCGTAGTTCAACTATCCGATTACACCCAACAGGGTTTGATCAGCCTGGGTGAACCCTTGCTGTTCAAGTTTATAACTTGGTGCTTCTTTCCTTCTCTGACCGGTGAATCCGATCTGGTGCTGCATCCGATGGCTATGGCCGGATGGGTCGGCTATCTGGTGACGGCCCTCAATCTGATGCCGATCGGACAACTGGACGGCGGACACATCTCCTACGCTATGCTGGAAGACCGCCATATCTGGGTTTCACGCATCATGTACTTTTCACTGCTGCCGATGGCCTACTTCTTCCCGGGCTGGTTAGGCTGGTTCATCGTACTCTATTTTTTGGGTATCAAACATCCTTCCGTTTACGATTATTAGATTCAAATCGACCGACCCCGCAAAATTTTAGGTGTCCTTAATCTGGTGATCTTCATGCTGACCTTTACCCCGATTCCCATAACCATGGACTTCTGATTATGAAATATAAACTGATTATTCCCGGTTTGAACAGTTCTCAGCAAATCAATACCCTGATCCAACACCTGAGTGAAATGGAAGGGATGACCTGTCCGGATCAGAGTTTCGGACAAATTGTCATCCAAACCCCTTATCCCGTCATGGACCTTTATGCTAAAATTCAGGAATGGGGCTTCGATATCCGCGACATCATCGAAATTCCGGATGATTATAACCCCGCAGTAGTCAACAGCTTTTTCTATGTCCCCTCTCCCCTTTACCAGGATCAATCAAATGAATTGTTCCGGTTTTTATCGGTATGCCGGGGAATCATCGATATTCATTACAGTTCCGTTTATCACCTGCTCAGAATCAGCCACAATCCGGAACAGGTCACACCGGAACAGATCAGGCAAATGTTGTCGGCCCGTCATATTTATGCGATCCAAACCAGTCTGAAAAAAACGGATGATTATTGCAGTTTTTTGAATAAAAGGCTTTTGATCTCCTTAGGATTCCTGATTCCGGCCATAGCGGGTCTATTTTATTCCGCATCCTGGATAGGCTGGCTGATGATGGCGGTGGGAATCGGATACTTGGCCTATCCGGGTCGGGACCGGCTGATGGCGGATCTGAATGATCTGCGATCCGGCCGATTCCGGTATTCGTTGGCCCGTAGTACCGCCTGGCTGACCGGACTGGCATCCTCCACCCTGCATCTTTTCCGACCGGAATTCCCCATGCTGATGGATTGGCTGATTATCCTGTCGGTACTGATGGATTGTCTCCGATATAGTATCAATCGTATCCATTTCCGGAATTCGCCTCCGGAGCCCTTGATCCATTACCCGATGGATCTGATTTGTCATCGGGAAACCGAATCCCCCTATCGCGATATACCATCCGGGATGCTAAAGGAAAACGATCTGATCCGGGTTCATTCCGGAGAACTCATTCCGGCTGATGGAATCATTCAATCAGGTCACGCATCCGTAAATTACGAATGGTTCACCTTGGATGCCACGCCCATTCCGGTTCAGAGCCAGGATTCCGTCTGGTCGGGAGGCCGATTGGAAAGCGGGGATCTGCTGATCTGCATCCGGAAACCGGCACGCTACTCTTTACTCAATCTGATCAACCTGACAGCTTATCATTCCAGTTCTTGGAGCTCCAGCGGCTCATCTCCTCTCCACCTGGTTTCTCCCGGACGGTTTACCCTCGCTTGGGCGGGCCTGGTCATGATCACTATTCTGGTCGGCTTTTACTGGCCATTAGGTTCACATCCATCCGCTTTTGTCCGCATCTTACCCCGCCTGATCACCCTACTGATGATTTTGGACGGAACCCTGCTGATTGAAATCCTGAACGCTTTACTATACCTGCCGATTCGGGCCGGCATCTCCAAGGGAATCATTCTAAAGAATCCCTTCCTGCAAAAACGATCACCCCAGAATCAGATCGCAGCCCTCGGGATCAACTATCTGGTAAACAGTCATACCTGTTCCATCCAGAATATTTTTCCCGCCCATCTATGGAATTCCAACACCATCCTCCAGATTGCCTATTCCTTATGCCAATTTTCCAACGATCAGAAATCGGAAGAAATTAAAAACTCGGCCCGAAACTCTCAGATTCAGGCTCTTCCAATTAAAAACCTGGAAATGATTCCCGCCAAAGGGCGCAAAGCTGAATTACATATTCCGGATAAACCGAATCAAACGATCTATTTGGGAAATTTGAGTTGGTATCATGAAATCGGACTGATCAATGCCGAGCTTTATCAAAAGGGACAGGGATTTGAACGCGACGGCAAAGAGGTACTGGCTGTGGCCGTCGATCAGCATATTGCCGGATTGCTGGTATTCAACAGCCGGATCTCCGATGAATCGGTCAATGCCATCAATGCCATGATCCACCAGGGATATCACCTGGCGCTGCTCAATCCGGATCGTGAAAAACCTGAATTGATCCAGGCTATTCTGTCCCGCTTCCGCTCGATCGGAAGCTATCCGTGCGACCAGAACGATGAAAACCAACGGATAGTAGTGGGAATGCCGGATGACCTGGCGGATATGATTCATCACCCTGATGCCTATCGGATTCTCTTCAGCGAAACCGAACGGATCAATACCTTGCCGGGTGATACAATCATGCTTTCCAAAAACCGGCAACGGCTGACGGACTGTCTCCGATTGACCGACACGATTCAAAACATAATCCGGAGCAGCTATCCGATGTACCTGCTGATAGTGGTTCTGATCGGTCTGATGACCGCTTTACCGATCATTCCATTCCAGGTTCCGGGCATCTTAATGCTTGTCCTTCCTATTATTTATATCCGATTAAGCTTACGCTTCAAAACCGATCTCGTAATCTTCACCCAATCCCAATAAGATGAAACGAACGATTTTGTTTATTCTATTATTTGGTCTGTGTCGGATGGACGCCGATCAGGCTGATGACTGGTATGCCAAGGGCAGCAGCCAATTCCATCAGATCAAGCAAGGCAAAATTTCCAATACCAAGAGTAATTGGAATAAAGCCATCCAGTATTTTGAAAAAGCCGCCGCCGGCATGAAACCGACCGAGAACCGTTATGGTGAGACCTATTTTTCCTTAGGATTATGCCATACCGAAATTGAGTCTTATCTGCGGGCCATCACGGCATTCAGGCAGGTAGTTAAAGCCCAGTCCGGCCATCGGCTGGCCGATGATGCCCAATACCTGACCGCCTATTGCTTTCTTCAACGGGGTGAAACCAATCAAGCCATGCTGGAGTTTGAACGAGTGGTGTTTAATCATCCCAATGGCGACATGCTCCATAAGGCGCTCAATTCGCTGGAAGAGCTCTACCGGAAAAAGCCGGATCCCAAACGGGAAACAGCATTGTATCAGCATATCGTCAAATCGGTAAAAAACAACTCGCTGGTCTATACCTACCAGCAAAAGCTGAAAGATATTCAGATCCGATCCGCTTCTAAACCCACCAAACCGATCCCTAAACCCAAACCGACGGTTCCGTCTCAAACCCCGCCTACCGGGAAAACCGACAACTCGCGATTCGCAAAAATCCGAATCTCGTCAGCCGAAATCTCGTCCCGGATCGTCATCGAGTTTGACAAGCTTCCGGAGTATAAATTCAATCTGCTGAACGACAAAAAGATCCTCTATATCGATTTTATCAATACGGTGATACCCGAACCCCGGGATGTTCAGGAAATCAATAACGGAATCATTCGCACCATCCATGTGAATCCCTTTACCCCATCCATTTTGCGGCTGTCGATCGCGATCAATACCGATTGCCAATATCATATCTTTTCATTGGATAATCCGGCCAGGATTGTAGCGGATCTATCGATCAAAAAAGGGGATCCAAGCTCAGCCGATCATGATAAACCTCCTGTGTCTACCGGAAAAAATGAGGTTAATCTGATCAACCAATTGGGATTGAAGGTTTCAACCATTATCATCGATGCCGGACATGGAGGAAAGGATCCGGGAACCCTTCACAGTAAGACATTCGAGAAGGATATTGTTTTCAAGATCGCCGCGAAACTGGCTAAAAAGCTATCCGATGATCCGGAATTTCAGGTTATTCTGACCCGGAACCGTGATGAATTCCTGGCATTGGAGGAACGGACCGAACTGGCCAATAGTTCCAATGGTGATCTGTTCATCAGTCTGCATGTCAATTCCGCCCCCAGTACCACCGCCAGCGGAATCGAGACCTACTATTTATCTCTGACCCAGGATATATGGGCCCAGCGGTTGGCTGCACGTGAAAATGCCACTACCCTTTTAAAAATCGCCGATCTGAATAATCTTTTGAGCAGCATCCTGATCAATTCCAAAATGGATGAGAGTGTCCGTTTTGCCGGGATTACCC
>JAGOEH010000174.1 GCA_017997825.1 Candidatus Delongbacteria bacterium
ATTGAGTATCTCCTTTGAATAAAACATCAAAGAGAGAAGATACTCAAAACGTCATGAAAACCAAAAAAAATATCGAAAAATGATTTTGAGCTTGTAAGTTATTGATATATTAGTTGATATGAGATTTATAAAAATTTATCTTGGACAGCAGTGATTTCCATTATCAATTTTATACTAATCTTCTGCTCCATTTGTACTGAGAAAAAAATGAATCATGTAATCCTCATCATGGCGCACAACGATACCATTCCATTAGTTATCGCCATTTGAATTGGGGTTGACTTATCATGAGAAAATGTAGTATATATCATCACGGTGACATGATCTTGATGATCGGCAGTCAGGCATTGAACTGAACTATTGACTGAATAAGGGAGATAATCTCATTGAAAAAAACTTACTCTGAATTGGATGTGTTGATTGTGGGCTCTGCCGGTATTGACACCTCGGTATTTTTTCCGGAAGACGGCTGGAATCATCAGGTGGAATCCAACTTCACCTCCGATATCGATTATGTCGGCCAAGCGGGCGGTTACTGCAGCCGATCGATGGCTCAATTGGGCCTGCGGACCGGGTATATCGGATATATTGGGAATGACTGGAATGGAGAATTCATTCGCCATGAGCTGGAAACCGATGGAGTGGAATGCCTTTTTTTTATCGATCCGGCCGGAACTCAGCGAAGCGTCAATCTAATGGCTCCGGACGGCAGCCGCCGTAATTTTTACGATGGAAGGGGAACCCATCATCTCATCCCGGACCTTGAATCGTGTGCGGCCTTGATCAGAAAAAGCCGGCTTGTTCACTTCAGCATCCAAAACTGGTGCCGCCGGTTGCTCCCCATCGCGGCAGCCGAGCGAAAACGGATTAGTTGCGATATTCAGGATGTGGTCGATATCAGCGATCCCTATCGGCAAAATTTTATCGATGCCGCTGAAATCCTCTTTTTTTCATCGGTCAATCTGAAGGATCCGGATGCCTCCATCCGCTTTCTGATGGAACGTAATCCATCCCAGGTGATCATCTGCGGGATGGGAAAACAGGGGTGTAAAATGGGATTACAGGGACAGATCCGGGCCTTTCCCGCCGTGGAACTGGACCGGCCCATAATCGATACCAATGGGGCTGGAGATGGATTGGCCTGTGGATTTTTGGCCGCTTACGGCCTGGATGGCTACAGCCCGGAAGATGCTGTCCTGAGAGCCCAGATTACCGCTCGCTATACCTGCAGCTTGAGGGCTTCCTCCTCAAATTTGATTCGTCGGGAACAATTGGATGCGTATTATAGGCAACTGAAATCGTGAAAGCTGGTCCTGATTGCAGCCTGAGGCTGGTCAATCGGAAAGGAATAAACCTATGATCCGTTTAAGTGGTTTTCTCATCATGCTTGGTCTGGTCGGCCTGTCGTTCGGTCAGATCCTGCCGGTACCTTCCCGCCCGGCTGATGCCCCTTCCGGTACCGAATTGATCGAAATCCTCAAACCATTGGGTCAGGGAGATCGGGAAGAAGAAATCTACCGCCAGATCATCCATGGAAATGTTCCGGAGTTTATCCGTACCATGGTACCGGTGACGGTGGAATTGAAAATCAAAGGGATCGATCACCGACTGGTCTATTATACCATCCCGGAGTATATCTCGATCGGTTCGGATGATGACTATTTCTATACTCCTCTCTCCCCGTTGCTCGGCCAGCGGCTGGCTATTCTCTTCAACTGTACGATGCCGACCCGGAAAATGGTGGATCAGATCTATAAAGCCGCTCCATGCAAACTCAGACCTCAACCGATTGCCCCCAGTGGAGCCATGATCACGGTTCCGGTCTTCGCCATGCATAATGATTCGGTTCGTCTGCTGCGCAATGAAGTCATCTCCCAGCATCCCCTGGGAACGCTGGTGGGGGGAACCCATAAGGATGTTATCATTTCCAACTTGATCTACAATAACCTGAAGACTAGTGTTCCTAAACCGGTAGTGATTTACGGATGGCATAAACTGGATGGAAACCCGATCCAGCCTGCTTATAACGGTCATGAACAAACCTATGCCGATTACAGTCACGGGATTCGGCTGGTCCAGGACAGCGCCCGGCTGGATGATCAACCCTGTCGGTTGACTGAATTGATGAGCGATCCCAATTATTACTCTCTGGTCAGTGACGAAGGGGTGATTGCCGTTCCCGTTTATTCTCTGGCCGGATTGAGTCCTGCCGCTCCTAAATCCTTCGGGATTCTCCACCAATCCGGAATCCGCCTCGGAATCAGAATCGATCCGGAATTCGGCGTTGTTTATCGTGCCTTTATGAGCCGGGATGGGATTACCTTTGCCGATTCCACCCCCGAATTTTCCTCGGATACGGTCTTGGATGGCCTGACGGCTGATTCGATCTGCTATATCCGCCTTAAATCCCATGATCCCCGGGGATGGTCGGAACATTCCGAAATGATGGCTGCCGTCCCTTCCGATACTCCTCCGTCAGTGCTGATTGTCAACGGATTTGAACGCGCCTCGGCCGGTAATACCTACGACTTTATCCGCCAGCATGGGATGGCCGTCCACCGTAATAACCGCCGTTTTACCTCCGCCACCAATGAAGCCGTCGATGAGGGGAAGGTTAATCTGAAGGATTTTGATATTGTGGATTATATTCTGGGGGATGAAAACCCGATCAATGTGGCTTTCAGCCCGATCGAGATCAGCGCCGTGCAGGAATTTCTGCAGCAGGGTGGCAAACTGATCGTCTCGGGCAGCGAGATCGGCTGGGATCTGGATTATAAAGGGGATAGTCTTGAGCAGAGTTTCTGCCGGAATTTTTTAAAATTCCAGTATGTGAGTAATTACCCGGGAGGTAAATCCGGGACCTATTACCAGGTCGAACCGATAGCCGGCTCTATGCTGGCTGATATGGATTCTTTCAGTTTTGATAATGGTACCCATGGAACCTATAATGTCCGCTACCCTGATGTGCTGGCCGCTACGGAAGGAGGGACCGGGGTGCTGCGTTATTCCGGTGTCAGTGATCAGGTGGCGGCGGTTGCTTTTGAGGGGATTTTTCCCGGCGGTCAGCTTCCCGGCAAGACCATGGTTATGGGATTTCCTTTCGAAACCGTCTATCCGGAAGAGACCCGGATCGAATTGATGGCCCATATTCTGGATTTTTTCGATACTCCTTCCTCGGTTTGCGAATATCCGATTATCATCAAATCCATACCGCTGGACCTGAAAATCTATCCCAATCCATTTAATCCGACCGCTTCCATTGCCTTCAGTCTCGATCACCCCTCTCATGTCATCCTCAAAGTCTATTCCATTTTGGGAGAATGTGTCGCAACCCTGCTGGATGAGGATAAACCTGCCGGACATCATACCTGTGGTTTCTCAGCTACGGCAGCCCAGGGCGTATCAAGCGGGATCTATTTCTGCCGTCTGACTACCGATCAAGGCTCCGAAACCCGCAAGATGATCATGATGAAATAAACACATTGGGATCGCCGAATAATGGATCCCGGAGGAATGGGGAGTTCTGGCTGTATCCGGTGGGTCTGATAACGGATCTTAGGGACGTTTCAGGACCGGGGCGATCATCAGTGAACTGTCATTTCCCTCAAAACTATGGCGAAAGGCCGCTATCCCTTCAGACGTAATCTTCGGATTCCCATGTAGCGATAGATACTGAAGCTGTGTCAGGGATTTAAGACTAAGCAGCTCCTGATCTTCCAGTTGGTTATAATTCAGGTGGAGCCGTTTGAGATGTCGGCAGTTAGACAACATATCCAGCTTGGACAAACTGCAGTTTGACAGATTCAATTCCGTCAGTTTTTCCATCCGACTCAACACCTCCCTTACGCTTTCAATGTCGATCGGATTGTCGGATAAATTCAGGTATTCAAGATTAATCAGTCCGGCCAGCGGACGAATATCCGTTAAGGAATTGTGGCTCAGATTGATCCATTTTAAACTGGTCAGATTCCGTAGTACCGTCAGATCGGTAATTCGGTTTCGGCTCAGATCCAATCGGTTCAGTTTGACAAGACTGTTGAGAGGGGATAGGTCCGAGATATCATTTTGGAACAGAAAAAGATTTTCCATTTCGGTCAGATGGGCCAGCCCCGAGATATCGACGATCCGATTATTGTAGCCACAGAGAGACTCAAGATTCCGAATCGTTTTCAAATCATCTAAATCCTTCAGGTCATTGGCGTTAACCGATAGGCTGGCCAATTTCTTCAACCGTCTCATGTTGGGCAGACGCTTCAGCCGGTTCATCGATAAATCCAGGGATTTCAGGGCCGATAGAGAGGCAAAGGCATAGTCCGGGTTGATGCGATTCAGCTCGAGGTTGAGAGTGATCAGATGCTTCAGACTTGTGAACTGACTGACGTCAACCACATCATTGTGAGCCAGGTTGAGATCCCGCAATTTATCCATACCGTTCAACGGAGTCGGATCTTTGACCAGATTGCTGCTCAGATCCAGCACCACCAGTTTGTTCATATTGTGTAGGGGACTCAGATCGATGATATCGTTGGTGGATAGATGGAGGATTTCCAATTCTGTCAGGGGTGCGATGGGACTCAGGTCACGGATATGATTGAACGGTAGTTTCAGGATTTTTAGATTTTGAGCGTATTCAAGCCCCGCAATGGTCAGGACCTTATGAGCTGAATCCAGCCCGATCTTGTCCTGACGGATCATCGGCAAGCGTCCCAGATGACGGGATGTTACCGAGTCGGCCGGCAGGTTCAGTTCGCGGACGACCATCTGGTTCAGAACCGGATCCGGGATGCTGTAGGAAGCTGTTCGGACGGCCCGGTGACATCCGCTGCCGGTTACAAGGCTTATGATCATCATCATCGGGATGATGAGAATCATGAGCAGATTCCGGCTAACGGCTTGGGCGAGCCTTTGAAAATTAGCGGTTGAATCGAATTCGGATCTACTATGGGTGGTCATACTCAGACTCCGGATTGTGAAAAAACGGAATAACCGGAAGGGTTGGGATTGGAATACTTGGCGCATTGGGATCGAATTGTCGATCCGGCAGCGATCCGGTTTGACCGGATCGCCGTCGTTGGCTGATTGCCCCATTTTACCATGGCTGGTTATCCATTAATTAGACTTGGGTTTATCGCTCAGCTTGAATCGGAAGGGAAGTGTGGTCATAATGGGAGTATGCTTCCCGGTGGGATCCACCACCTTGTACTTTGAGTTTTTAGCGGCCTCGATGGCGGCCTCGACACATCCGCTCTCCCCGGTAGTGTTGTGCTGGACCTCGATGGTTTCAGGATCAATGCTTCCATCGGCCCGAATCTGGATCTTGAGGATGACGATCCCTTCGATACCGGCCCGGCGGGCGATCTCCGGATATTTGGGCTCGGCTATATGGATGGTTTCAATTCGAAGTCCTTCGGTATCATCGGGCGGCTCATACTTGGGGCCGTCTTTGAGGCGGAACTTGAAGGGCAGGGAGATCCAAATCGGAACCGGCTTGCCTTCCAGTTTGGCCGGCGTCAGTTTGTACTGGCCCGCGGCTTCCAGCGCGGCATTCACCAGCGTGCTGTCCCCGGCCGTATTCTTGATAACCTCGATAAGATCTTTGATGACATTCCCCTCGATATCGACCGGAACCCGCAGCCAGACATCCCCTTGGATTCCGGCATCCCTGGCCGCCTTCGGATAGATGGGGGCGATTTGATTGAGTACTTCCGGCGGGGTATCGAAAACAGACATTTCAGAGGGAGATCCCAGCTTCTTCAACGTCTCGTCCTGTGCACTGATATTTTCGGATGGTGTTTTGCTGTCACAGGAGAGCACAACCCCCAGACTGACCATCAGCGCGATCACCAACCATTGATACTTTCGTAACGTCAGCATAGCGACTCCTTTCGGATTGAGCAGATAGTTGAACCGGCGCAGCAGCGAGTATGGCGACTGGACAAACCCATTGGCGAATCCCGGATCCTTCCGGTTGGCCGCATAGGTTTCCAGTTGATGATAAAGGTATCGACTGTAAGAAATCGCCGGCTGATCCATGATCCGGATGGCCATGGTATCGCAGATCTTTTCACGGCACAGATTGAGTTCCCGGCGCATGATCCACACCATCGGATGGAAGAAATACACGATCTCGACCAGCCGCTGCATGATCAACTGCAGGTAATCCCAGCGGCGGATATGGGCCAGTTCGTGAGCCAGCACGCACATCCGTTCGGTTTTATCCTCCTGGGCCGAATGGGCCGGAAGATATACCGCCGGTCGAAACAATCCCCGACTGAGCGCTCCGGGCAATCCATTCAATTGATAGATCCGGACCGGACGTCGAATCCCAAAACGTTCGATCAGCTCCGCTTCCCGTTCATCCGGCTCGATCCTTACTGCCCGACTCAGATAACGGCTGAACCGGATCTCCCGGATCAGGATGATCCCCAATCCGATGACGATGCCGCCTA
>JAGOEH010000175.1 GCA_017997825.1 Candidatus Delongbacteria bacterium
CAAGAATTCATGACCATTTAACTTCTTTTTTCAAACTGGCGGATCAACTCCGGTATGATTCTATCGATGTGAGTTTTCTGAAAGCCCGTATCCATCAGTACTCCATCTTTCCGAACTTGGATTTTCACAGCTTTATCTGACTGGGAGGACTCGATTGATGAAACCCGCTATCGCGGTGGGGGTAGTTCTGGTTTGGATCATGGTCATTCAGGCCGCTGATTCTCTGGAACGAATCCATCATCGCCGTTTGCCTGTCTTTAGTGGACGAATGGAACTGGATGAATATCAAAATCCGGTCCTCTTCGATTTGAGAAACAATGAGATTGTATTGGTGTCGAATGATTTTCTCCATCATGAGTCCAAACAGGTTTTCATGTATGAAACTCAATCGGTTCGGTTCTATGCCAAAAGCAGCAGCTATTCCTCCTCGGTCGGTCTTCTGTTTTATAGTCCCTTTCGAAAATCCTATCTTTTAACCGATTATGAAATCGATTTTATTGCGGATCAATTCCAGTTATCCCCCAATATTGAACCGGAACGGATCTTTTTTTTTGAACCCTCGTCACTCTACGTCTTTTCGGCTTCGAATGCTACTCTTTATTATTACCCCAATTTTCTGACCAGCCGTCAGATCGTTAAACCCCTTACGATTCCTCGATATCATACCATTGTCGGAAGTACCGACCAGCATGAATTGATTATTCTGGATAAAAAAAACTGTCAATTCTATTTTTTTTCCATCGCTTCCCAATCCGTTACTGAAGAATTACCGGAAGGAATAATGCCATGCCGGATGGTGGTGAGCGAGAACCGAATCTATGCCTTGCCCGAGATCGGAGTCCATCTCTATATTGGTATCGTGGACCCCAGCCATAAGATGATATGGAATAAATGCCGACTGACCGGATCGGAGGATCATTGGAGTGATCTGGCCGTCGATAAAAAAATGGTATTCACATTATCAGCAAATGGAGAATTAAGCCGTTGGGCGATTCGGGGAGAATAAGCGTCATCCCCGTTTTTTTCCGCCGGCTGTGCAAGCCTGATCAATTTATACCAGGTTGGGGTATTCTTTTCGGTCTGGTTATCATTTCCGGTATTACAAATCTTTCAGCCGATATCCGCGATACCGTTATTCAATCGCATGCTTTGGATTCCGTGCGGTGGATTTCGGATTCAGTGAGATCCCGCATCGCAGAGCCGGCGCTTGAACGGATCCAACCGGATACGGCTTTCAAACTGCCGGTCAGTGATGGAGAGCGTTTGAAAATCAAGGGATGGAAAACCCTGGATTTCAGTACCGGCGGTTCGGCCGATAATGGACTACAGCAATCCATGTACCTCTCCCTGAATGGTCAGATCAGCCGTCACTATCATTTGACCGGCGTTCTCAAAGATTATCAGACTCCGATGTCGGAATATCAGGAGGGACAGAAGCTTCGTTCTTTGGATCAGGTCTATCTGATTTTACAGGGACCCGAGTTGAAGATTCGAATGGGGGATTTTTTTCAGGAGAAGAATCGTCGCGATTATTTGCCGGAACGTCAAAAAGTTCAGGGAATTGAGGCCGTTTACCGGAATCAGGCTGTTAGCCTGGGACGGGCCCGGGGGGAATTCAGCACCTGTACCTTCAATGGACAGGATGGCAATCAGGGCCCCTATTATCTTTCAGCCAACGATGGGAACCGCTATATTATTATCATTCAGGAAAGTGAAAAAGTATATTGGAATGGAAAACTGCTGAAAGAGGGTGACGGCCAGGATTATACTATTGACTATCTATCGGCCGCTGTTTATTTCAATCCCTCCCGCATGATTGGATCCGAAGATCGATTCTATGTCGAATTTGAGTATACCTCACTGAATTATGACCGATACCTGGGAGGATCCCATGTGGAGTGGAGCGGTTTGGCTCTCGATTATTACCGTAGCAGTGATCAGGTGGATTCGGACCTGAGTTACAGCTTGAGTCCAGCGGAAAGGAGAGCTATGGCCGATCTGGAAGGGGGAATTGAATACCTGATGCTGGATGGAATCGATACATTGGCCGAAGGGGAAGGGGATTATATCCGCCAGGATGATCATTTTGTCTATACCGGGAGTGGTCCCTATCGGGTTTCCTTTTATTATGCCGGTACCGGAAAAGGGGATTATCTTTACAGCGGGAATAACAGCTTCGTTTATGCCGGTTTCCGGAAGGGGGATTATCTCCCCGGCCGCCGGGTGGAAACTCCCCGGACGCGGGAATACTACCAATTGGAGTATCGGCATTCCGGAATTATCTCACTGGAAACCTCCGGCAGCATCAGCCGCTATCAGCCCAATAATCAGTCCGGATATGCCCAAACCGGTTACTGGATTACATCAGATTTTAGCTACCAAGCCGTAAGAATGAAACTCCTGGCTAAGGACCGCTCATTCCAAGCTGCTACCGCGGTACTTCCGGCGGAACATGCCCGAATCTATAATTACCCTCGATCCGAACCGCTGGGAGATATCCGCTGGGTCAATCTGAGTGCCGGGCTGAGTTCCCATCAAACCGGATTCAGCTGGTTTTCTTTGAACCGTGACTGGGATGTTTGGCATATCGAATATACCCGCGGACTTCAATCCCCGCAAGCCCGGTGGACCTGCCAAAACTGGTTTTCTTACAGCCGGAAGCTTGATACCCATCACGCTGCTCCTTTCCTCCATTCCCAGGTCAGCCTGAATTCCATTCCCCATATCGGGTTGATCGGAATGATGGAGTATAAACCGCAAACCCTTTATCCCGGTGACAGTAATTTCCTTATCATTCAAAACCAATGGATCATGGATAACCCCTTGCCTCATCAATCCAATCATCATCTCAGCTCCAGTTTTCGCCGGGAGGAGTTCTACCATGATTCGGTACAATCACAAAGCAATTATAGTCTGACCCTGGAAGATCAACTGGTTTCCCGTACCGGATCGGAGATGGATTTCAAACTGATGACGGCCTATCGATGGAAACGGTATACCATTCTCCGTCAGAATGAGGACTACTATCTGATTCTGTTCGATTTAAAACGGAATCGAAATGATGCACCGATCGGTTTTGAATGGCAGCACCAGTCCGGCATCGAAGAATCATATTCCCTGGCCCGTCGATTCAAATCCGTGGCGGTCGGAACAGGGAATTACCGTTACGACTCCTTGCTTCAGGATTATGTTCCCGATTCCTATGGGGATTATATTCTGATCAAAGAGATTCTGAAAAGCAGTCAGACATTGGCCGGGGCCCAGGAAAACCTCAGCCTTAGCCTCAGACCCGGTTATTGGTTGGATAGGCTGAAACGCCTGGAATTTTCTTATCGCCACGCCCTGGATATCAAGGTCAAACAACCGAATTCACTGTGGAGGGGATTGGTTTATCCCATGGCCGGATTTATGGGAGAGATCCATAAAAAACAGCATGACTGGCAAAGCGAGTTGATTATCAACCTGAGTTCTACCACCGATTCGATTCCATCTCTTTTCACTCATCAGCTCCGCCTGATGGGATCCTCCAGGACGGCCATTCAGGCCTATTATCAGGATTATTATCAGTCGGAAGATCAGCAGGCGCTGGGAATCAAATGGATCGGTTCATTGAACGCTCACCGGGTTGAAACTTCAATCGAAAAGGGAGAAAAAGATCAGCGGTGGATTTCGATTCAAGCCCTCCGCTATGATTATTTCCATTCGGAACTGAAGTGGAACTTTACCCTCTCTGCCGCTACATCGTTTCAGACCAGCTTGGGTATGACTCGGTATTCGTTGGACCCTTCCGGAACGATCCGGCATTATAGTATTCAAGAGAGTCTATCAACCCGGCTATACCGATCGATTTTCGTCACTATTCAATTCCAGTGGGATCATCTTTCATCCGCAAACGATCAAGTACCGATCCATTATTATATCGCATCGGGAAAGCAAGCCGGATCAAACGGGGAGTTTCACCTGAATCTCTCGCAGAATGTTTCTCAGAAAACCGAAGTATCGCTCGATCTGACGTTAAGAAACTATGCGGCTCAACCCTCGCAAACCTTTGTTCGTCTCAGTTGGAAAAGCTATTTTTGAGGATAATCGGATGAAACACTTGTTTTTAAAAGCAATTCTGATTATAGTGGTTATGGGGAGTTGGCGTTTGGCAGGTGCACAGCGCCTCCCTCTCGAGTTTCGGATTCCCCCCGGCGAGGAATTGGAGGAGTTCCGGCAGTTGGCACGGAATTACCCGGAGGTGGATTCTCTCCAGTGGGATAGTTTGGTGCTTCAATTGAAGTCATTGCTGTATCGTTTGGAAAATCGGGGTTTCCCGGCTGCCCGGTTAGCGATAAACAGCCGGTCGGAATCGGGATATTTAATCGATGTTGAACCGGGACCTCTCATGCGCTGGGAGGCTTTTCGGTTTAACGGTGTCCGTTCCCGAATCTATTCCCGGGTTTTTAACCCGCTGCGCCATCGCCGCTACAATTGGAGCGAGATCCAAACCCGTTCCCGGGTTTTGCTCGGCTATAGTTTCATACGCTCCATTCGCTTCGATTCCCTGATCCTCCATTCAACCTCGGATCGAATGACCGCTGTTTTTCAGGTTCAGGAAACAAAACGATCCGATCTGCAGTGTCTTTTATCCTACCAGGATAAACGATGGCTGGGATTCATTCGTTTTAAACAACTGGACTTTCTCTCTCAGGCCGCCGAATTGAATCTGAATTATGAACGGATGCAATCCGGATTATCGCAGCTGGAATGCTCATTGAATTACCCTTTTCCGTTCAATTGGCCGATCGAAGCCCGGATATCGGTCGGTCAACGGAGAAAAGAGATGGAATATCAACGCTTGAGGCTTTCATCGGCCTTATCCTATCTTAACCCCCAATCCTTCTGGCGGTTCGGAATTCAGGGGGCCGGTGAATGGACTCAGCCGGATAAGGAATGGATCACACCCTATTCGGTTTATGATCAACTGGAAGGTGGAGTCCGCTTATGGAGAGATACCTATTCCAGTCCCCTTCAATCCTATTCCGGAATGAAATGGGAACTGACTTATCAAGTTAAGCATTACCGAGGACAGAATGAATCATTGACCCTGGAACAGCTGGATGCCGCCAGTCTGAATCTGATGATTCCGTCTTCGGTCTGGGGTGCGGAATGGAAAGCCCGGTGGTGTGGATTTACCCGAAAAAGTCTGTTATTGGAGGATGACTATTTGATCCCGGTAGGGGGTGCGGAATGGATGATGGCGTATCCGGCCGAATTTTTCAGGGTGTGGCGGATCGGGTATGGATACGGTGAACTGTTTCTTCGATGGGGAGATTCCGGCCGTCTCGGGATTTGGTATGAAAGGGCTTATGTGAATGATGGCGACTCTTCAGCCCGCATGCTGGATGATTGGGGGATCAACCTGATGATTCCGATTCAATCTTCGAATCGATGGACCCAGATCCGGCTGGCATTCCCCGGACAAATCACAATGGATGAAATGGTGTTGTATGTTAAAACGGTATTTTAACGGTGACAAGGAGGATCAAAATGGCTGTCAATCGATTGGATCAGGCTTCCCGGATCGCGATTCGGGATTGTATGGGGGCCAAACCGGGCGAAAAAATCTTGGTGATTACGGATGAATGGGCCCGTGAGATTGGTCTGTCGCTTTATCATCAGGCCCAGCACCTGGGTCTTGAAGCCTTACTGGTCGAGATGAAATCAAGACAATTCAATGGTGAGGAACCCCCAACTGAAGTCGCTGAATTGATGAAAAAGTTCGATGTTGTCCTTTGTCCTACCCGGCGGTCATTGACTCATACCGAAGCCAGACGAAATGCTTCCGCGCAGGGCGTAAGAATTGCGACTCTTCCCGGCATTACACGTGAGGTGATGATCCGGGGATTGAATGCCGATTATTTTAAAATATCTCAGCTATGTTTACAGCTGAAAGCTATCCTTGAAAAGGGACATTCGATTCGCTTGACATCTCCCTCCGGAACGGAATTGTCAATGGACATAACCGGCCGGACAGCGTATGCCAGTAAGGGATTGTTTCATGCCAAAGGAGAAAGCGGGAATCTGCCCACCGGAGAAACCTTTCTGGCTCCCTTGGAAGGGACCACTCAGGGTATTCTGGTGGTAGACGGATCCATGGCCGGGGTTGGGTGTGTTCAGAATGATAAAATCTGGATTGAGATTAAGGATGGCTATGCTGTTCGTATCCAGGGCGGCCCTTCGGCCCGCAAGCTCAAGCGGTTGCTCGATCAGCATGGGATCGAGGCTCGAAATGTGGCTGAATTTGGAATTGGTACCAATGATAAGGCTAAAATCAGCGGGATTTTGCTGGAAGATGAAAAAGTGATGGGCACCGTTCATGTTGCCCTGGGAGACAATAAATCGATGGGGGGTAAAGTCTAGGTTTCCAGCCATCTGGATGGAGTTATCCGCCG
>JAGOEH010000176.1 GCA_017997825.1 Candidatus Delongbacteria bacterium
TTTGCCCGGCCCGACAGCCTGGTTTTCGGCGAGTATGTCGATGTGGTCCGCCGGCGGCTGGGGCGTCAGCTGGCCATCGATCACCCGGCCGAGGCCGATATCGTCATGTCGGTCCCCGATTCCAGCAACAGCGCCGCCCTCGGATACGCCCAAGAGCTGGGTATTCCCTTCGAATTCGGATTGATCCGCAACCATTATGTCGGCCGCACCTTTATCCATCCGACTCAGACCAAACGAGAATTCGGCGTTAAAATCAAATTCAATCCCCTGGTCCCGGTCCTGAAAGGCAAACGCGTCGTGATGGTCGACGATTCGATTGTGCGCGGCACCACCAGCAAAAAAATTATCCGGATGGTCAAAGAAGCCGGCGCCCAGGAAGTCCATTTCCGAATCTCATCCCCTCCCTTCAACAATCCCTGCTTCTATGGTGTCGATACCCCGGATCGTGACAAACTGATTGCCTCCTCCTACTCGATCGAGGAGATCCGCAAATTCCTCGGTGCCGAATCCCTCGGATACCTCTCCATGGACGGAATGTTCAAGGCTATCACCCACCTCAAACCGGAAAACTTCTGCACGGCCTGCTTCACCGGAAACTACCCGGTAACTCCGGAGCCTACAGCCAATCGAGAGCGAATCCGTCAGCCCCAGATCTTTTTCTCCTGAAAATCGCTTCCTTTCACACCCCCAATAAAAAAGAGGTGAAGAATCATATCATTCTTCACCTCTTTTTATTTTAAGGCCCGGTGCCGAACCGGCGGCCGGGATCAGGCCTTGACCGCGGCTTTAACCCGGGTCAGGATCTCGTTCTCGAAAAAGGACTCGACCTCATCACTCTGGACACCAAATTTCTTGTTTTCCAGACTGATTTTGACCGAAGGACCATGGGCGCAGTTTTCCATGCAGAAGGTCCCCTTGAACTCGACCTTACCCTCGATATCATGTCGGCGGCTGAGCTGAATCAACTTCTGCAGCACGTCATAGGAACCCTTGAGATAGCAGTTGGTTCCCACGCACACCGAAACCGTCAGGCGGGCGCCGCCTTTGGCTCCCGAATCCTCCGCGATTTCCATTCCCCGGATCCGTTTACGGTGTCCGTAATGGGTATGCAGGGCTTCGTGAGCTTCATGGCTGTTGGGGGCTTTCAGCCAGTCATTGTAAATCTGGGTAATGATCGGATTATCCTGAGATTTTTTGAGAGGCATGGTGGCATCAATATTGTAAATGGCTTTGGATCGTTTGGCCCGATGTTCCATATCATTGGGCACCGGCTGACCGCCGCCGCCGACGCATCCGCCGGGACAGGCCATCACTTCGATCAGATGATAATCCACTTCCTTGTTACGAACCTTGTCGATAATTTTCTGGGCATTAGCCAGACCGGATACCACGGCCACTTTGACATCAAGATTGCCCAGTTTGATGGAAGCCTCCTTGATGCCCTGCATTCCGCGGACATCATAGAAATCGACGGCCTCCAAGGTCTGGCCGGTAATTTTCTCTGCGGCCAGGCGCAAGGCCGCTTCGGCCACTCCACCGCTGCTGGCAAAAATAACACCGGCACCGCTGAAAAATCCAAAGGGCATATCCAGTGATTCCGGTTCCAGTTCGTCATACCGAATCCCCATCTGGCGGATCATCTTGGCCAACTCAACCGTCGTCAGTACATAATCGACATCGGGAGCATTTTCGGTGGTAAATTCCGGACGTTTGGCTTCAAATTTTTTGGCCGTACAGGGCATGATCGAAACCACAATCATGTCTTCCGGTTTGATCCCCAACTGTTTGGCATAATGTTTCTTGGCCAGGGAGCCGAACATCTGCTGGGGAGACCGGCAGGATGACAGGTTATCCAGTAGATCGGGACAACTGCGCTCGGCAAAGGTCACCCATCCCGGACAACAGGAGGTAAACTGGGGAAGCTTGATCCCTTTTTCCACCCGATTCAGAAATTCATAGGTCTCTTCCACCACGGTCAGGTCGGCGGTAAAGCAGGTGTCAAACACCTTGTTGAATCCCATCAGCTTGAGGGCCGCCGCGGTGCGGTACAGCGCATTTTCGCCGTCTTTGATCCCGAATTCCTCATTGATGGCAACCCGGATAGCCGGGGCAATCTGAACGATCACGGTTTTACCGGGATCATTGAGTGCTTTCCAAACCGGTTCGATATCCTCTTTGACCACCAGGGCACCGGTCGGACATACGGCCACACACT
Source organism: Candidatus Delongbacteria bacterium (assembly GCA_017997825.1). Classification (GTDB taxonomy): domain Bacteria; phylum JAGOEH01; class JAGOEH01; order JAGOEH01; family JAGOEH01; genus JAGOEH01. The sequence continues at coordinate 2,216 of JAGOEH010000176.1, forward strand.
GGCCGCAATTGATACATTCCACTTCGGCAATCGGTTTTTCAAAAGCCGGAGCAATGGTAATATTGGGACCGCGACGTACAAATCCCAGCACCCCGATCCCCTGAGCCTCAGCGCACATCCGCACGCAATCGCCGCATAAAATACACTTGTTTGGATTACGAACCAGCGACAGCGAGGACAAATCAAGCTCCTCGGCCGGACGGCGGGGCTTGAAGCGCACCTGCTCCACCCCCAGATCATTGGCCAGATCCTGCAGCTTACAGTGCCCGCTTTTGTCGCAAACCGTGCAATCCTGGTGATGATTGGCCAACAACAGCTCGATGATCATCCGCCGAATCTTCAGAATACGGGCCGAATGGGTTTTGATCGACATTCCGGGAGCCGGCTTGGTCGAACACGCCGCCATCAACATCCCCTTCTCATCCTCCACCAGACACATTCGGCAGGCACCATAAACACTCAGCTCCGAATGGTAGCAGAAGGTCGGAATCTCAATTCCGGTTGATCGGATCACTTCCAGCAGATTCTTTTCCTGTCCGCTGAGCGGTACACTTTTATTATTGATTTTTATGAAATTCTGCATGATTGATTTCCTCCGTTTATGATAAATAGATGGCATTAAACGGACATACCGTAATACAGTGTCCGCACTTGGTGCATCGATCCTGAAGGATCACGAAAGGCTCCTTCATCACGCCCAGAATGGCCCGGCTCGGGCATTCTTTGGCGCACTTCATGCAGCCCCGGCAGAGTTCCGGCTTGATATAATAGTGTTCCAGATCCTTACACTGCTTGGCCGGACAAACCTGATCCTTGATATGGGATTCATATTCTTCCGGGAAATACTTCAGGGTCGATAATACCGGGTTGGGAGCCGTTTTCCCCAAACCACACAGACTGCCATCTTTGACCACGCCGGCGATTTCCTTCAGCAGATCCAGATCCTCCATCGTTCCTTCACCATGAACGATCCGTTCCATGATTTCCAGCATCCGGTTGGTGCCTTCACGGCAGGGAATACATTTTCCGCAGGATTCGGACTGGGTAAAGTTCATAAAAAATCGGGCCATTTCGACAATACAGGTTTTATCATCGCAAATCACCAGACCGCCCGAACCGACGATGGCACCGGCCTTCTGCAGGGAGTCATAATCCATCGGCATATCCAAATGTTCAACCGTCAGGCATCCGCCCGATGGACCGCCGATCTGGGCCGCTTTGAACTGATTGTTGTCGATGATCCCGCCTCCCATATCGAATACCAGTTCGCGAAGGGTTGTTCCGAAGGGAACTTCCACCAGGCCGGTATTTTTCAGCTTGCCGGAAAGAGCGAAGGTTTTGGTTCCGGGAGAACTGGGAGTCCCGAAGGATTTGAACCAGGCCGCACCGTTCAATACGATCGGAGAAACGAAAGCCATGGTTTCCACGTTATTGATAATAGTAGGATGGCCCCACAAGCCTTTCTGGGCCGGAAACGGCGGCTTGGGTTTGGGCATACCGCGTTCACCCTCGATCGAGGAGAGCAAGGCTGTCTCTTCACCACATACAAAAGCCCCGGCGCCTTCCTTGATTTTCAGATGGAACGCAAAATCGCTGCCCAGGACATGATCGCCCAGCAGATTATAGTCGGTGGCCTGCTGAATGGCAATCTTCAAGCGTTCCACGGCCAGCGGATACTCGGCCCGCACGTAAACATAGGCTTCCCGGGCGCCGATGGCATACGCCGCAACGGCCGCCCCTTCGATCACCGTATGCGGATCACCTTCCAGTACCGATCGATCCATAAAAGCGCCCGGATCCCCTTCATCGGCATTCACCACGATATATTTGACCGGATCCTTCTCGATCTGAGCCGCCTTCCATTTGCGTCCGGTCGGAAACCCGCCGCCGCCCCGGCCTCTCAAATTGGATTCGCTGATCATATCCACCAGACTTTCCGGGGTCATTTCGAACAGGACCTTCGACAACGCCTGATATCCATCATGAGCAATGTAGTCCCGGATATCGGTCGGATCGATACTTCCGCAATTGCGTAGGGCGATTTTCTGCTGCTTGGCATAAAAAGGAACCTCTTTGATGGTCTTGCAGAGCTTGCCGTCCGAGGTCTGCGGCAGAATCGATTCCACCAGCTTGTGCTGTTTGATGGTCAGATTGACCACCGCCGGCACATCGGCCGGAGTCACCTTAACGTAGAGGATATCCCCCGGGGTAATCATCACCACCGGACCGGCTTCGCACAATCCGATACAACCGGTCTTGATGGTGTTGACACCCTCCTGTTCCTGGTGCAGGAACAGATCCACGTTTTTATCCAACCCTTCCTGGGCCAATACTTTTTTAAACTCCTCATAGACATCCAGTGAACCCTTGGCCACACAACCCAAGCCGGCGCAGATATTGATTCGGAATTTTTCCTTTTTGAAGGCATGGGTCAGCTGCTGTTTGAGCTGATTCAGATCGGCTTTGGAATTAAGCATGGGTGGCGCTCCTTTCATCTTTCAGTAGCTCTTCCAGAATAATCACGACACTGTCAGGAGTGAGCTGACCATATATTTTCCCATCCACCATCATAGCGGGAGACAGAGCGCAGGCACCGATGCAGGCTACGGTTTCCAGGGTTACCGACAGGTCCGGGGTGGTAGTTTTGCCGGCCGGAAGCTTGAGCATGTCCCGGATCAGCTTGATGATGTTCATCGATCCGCGGACGTGGCAGGCCGTACCGTCACAGACCTGGATCAGGTGTTTGCCTTTGGGCTCGGTTGAAAACTGGGCATAAAAGGTCGAAACCCCATACACGGTCGCCGGAGACAATCCCATGGCGGTCGCAATAAACGACAGCATCTCTTCCGGCAGGTACCGAAATTCAGCTTGGACGGCCTGCAGAATAGGGATCAGAGCGGAGCGGGATTTCCCGTGTTCATTGATGATTTCATTAACACGCTGAAATCGACGCAGGGGTTGATCTTTCAGTTCTTCTTTATACATTATGTTCCCTCCATTAAAAATATTCGAACGCAACGGTTTTGCCCGTTTGGCTCAAGCGATTCCCGATCTCTTCCATGATCTGGGTCTTCAACTCGAACTCGGGCGGCATGTTGGGATTCTGATGAGCCGGATTCATGGCCTGACCGATCAGAAAGGTGATGTCGTCTGCCTGATAGAGTTCCTTCAGGAGCATACTGGCGCCTTCCAGACGGTAGTACAAATCCTTGAGGGAGGTTCCCTCTTTCATCATTTTGAGGACGCGGCTGATAGTGAAGATGCCTTCGGTGCAAAGGTCTATTCCCTCCAGATAGCCGATCGGCGGTATTTTATCGGTGAGGGTTCGCAAATCGACCTTAATGGGGCACTGCAGGACACGGCTAACAATATTACCGGTTGTACCACCGCACACCACTTTGCGTCCGGGGGCCTCCATCAGGCGTTTAACAACCCGGTCGTCATCCTGGATCGATTTGGGAGCTCCCACCATCACCGTGGCCACATTTTTATACCTGACCTTTACCACGGCAACCGAAGTATCATCTCCCGGCTTTTCGCCATAGAGTTTATTCGCCACGCCGGTCAATTCGGCAGCCAGCTCGGCGGCCGTCATTTTCTCATTGATACGGGTTTCGATAAAGCGTGCAATTCGATCCCAGGACCACCCCAGATTCCACACCCCACCGATTCCGGCATGGACCTCACCGTCACTGATGAAAATCAGCCAATCCCCCTTCTCGATCGGAACTTCAGCTTCCTTGATCTTCTTATCGTCAATCGTCTGAACCTGATAGTCGATCTTGACGACCCGGTTATTGTGCAGCAGAATAGCCGGAGGATTGTCATATTCCACCAGACGCAGCTTGCCCCCACGATCTAACTGGCCGACCGAAAAGGTACTATAAGCCAGTTTGCGTACCGAACAGGTCGGCAAGGTCTCGGTCAGGGTATGAACCACATCGTCCAAAGCGCAGCCCTTCTGAATCATGACCGAAATAATCCGGGTCGTCAGGGTGGCCAGAATATTGGCCTTGACACCGCTCCCCAGTCCATCGGACAGTATCAGCGTGGCCGCATCCACATCCGGTATGGATACGATCGAATCACCACACAGTTCTTCACCGTGTTTAATGAGTTGAGAAATTCCAAATTCAAAAAATAACGGGAGAGGAGCTTGATTACTCATTGATTTCACTTTCTTCCCGCAGAATGCCCAACAGCTTCAGCA
>JAGOEH010000177.1 GCA_017997825.1 Candidatus Delongbacteria bacterium
GGCCTCTTCTTCCGCCTCGGCGTCCGCGATCCGGAAATTCAGGCCATCTATCCGGGACACCATCCCCAGTTCCGTTTAAGCGAAGAGGGTCTCTTCCATGCTCTGGCCCTCTATCTGCAGCTCATCTTCAATCCGGAAACCACCGGTTGACCCCGGATTGAACCATGACCATCTACCGACATCTGGCCGAAATCTACGACCATTTGATGATCCATGTCGATTACCCGCAATGGGTTGACTACATTCAGGATATTCTATTGACCCTCTATCCGGAAAAAATCTTCGACCGAATACTGGATTGCAGTTGCGGGACCGCATCGTTTCTCAATTTATGGAATCAGGCTTCCGATCCGCTCCTGATCGGATCCGATCTCTCCCCGGACATGCTCCGAATCGCCCAAACCAAAAAGCCGCCAATCCCCCTGATCCGGGCCGACATGATGGACCTTCCCTTCCGTCACCGCTTTAACCTGATCCTCTGTCTATATGATTCCTTCAATTATCTGCTGAAAATCGACGATATCCTGCTGTTTCTTCATTCAGCCGAACAAGCCCTTCAGCCCGAAGGGATTCTGATCTTCGATGTCACGACATCCACCAACTGCCTCCGCTATTTTCAAAATGAAATTGACAACTCCAGCATTGGATCGATCGCCTATCAACGGAAATCTCATTATGACAGCCAAACGATGATCCAGTATAATCATTTTGTTCTGAACCTGCCGCATCAGGTCATCCGGGAAACCCATATCCAACAGGTTTACCCGATCCGTATCCTCCGGAATACCATAAAGAAAAGCCGGCTGATTCCGATCAAAGACTATGGAGATTTCAGCTTCAAACCCGGATCGGAAAACAGCGAACGGATCCACTTTATTCTGCAAAAACCACCATCCCAGTCCCAGGGAGCAATCCAGTGAAGGTCGAGCTCCGTCAGGTCGGACACCGATTGAATCCCGGCTGTTGGTTATTCCGCCATCTGAATCTGATCATTCTTCCGGGAAGTTTGATCACTATTTACACTCCCGAATCCCGGGGCAAATCCACCCTGCTCCGCTTAATCAACCTGGAAGAAGCTCCCTGTGAAGGTTCGATCATTTTTAACGACCAGAGCGTATTCCCCGGGTTGAAACGATCCGAGGCGATCCGTCTTAAATCGGATATGGGCCTGATGCTTCAACCGCCGCTCTTTTTAAACGACCGCAGCATCCACCACAATCTGACTATCATGAATTACCTGTCTTCCCACTCCACCGGCCGATCGGATCCGGATTACTGGCTGAACAAAACTCAACTATTCGGGGTTCGCAACAAATACCCGAACGAACTGTCGTTCAACGAACAACAACGGCTGGCTTTCACCCGGGCCTTGATCCATCACCCGTCTCTGATCCTGGCTGATCAGCCGTTTCTGAATCTGGACCGCGATCGTTTGGAGCATTTCAGGAATCTGGTCCTGGAAAGCCGAAATCAGGGAACCAGTTGGCTCATTACCAGCCAATCGCCTATCAGCCTGGGACCGGAAACCGAGATCTATCATCTGACCGAAGAGGGATTAGTCCGACACCATGAAGCGCATCAGCTTTTGGATTACTGAAAGTATTCACCACATCCGGCATCATTGCTTAAGTTATTTAATGCTCGGCTTATCCGGGCTGGCCTATTTCATCCTGTGCGACCTGCTGTTTTTATCCGCTTATACGGGATACCAAAACTATTTGCAGTGGCACCGGAATCTGGTATTGGAAGCATTTATCGAGTCAGGACAGGATTCATCCGGGATAGAGGAGTTGATTGTATGGCTGAAGCGTCATCCCATGGTGAACCAGGTCGAAACCATATCGAAGGAACAAGCCGCCGCCCGGATCGAAGACCAGCTCGGATTCCGGATAGCCGACGTTTTGGCGATCAATCCCCTGCCGGCCTCAATCCGGATCACCATCAAACCGAACCTGTCCGACCCGGACCAACTGGATTCCCTACTCAGCCATCTCTATCATTATCCCGGCCTTCAGCCGGATTTTCAGGATTTTACCCTCTATGCCCGCTGGTATTCGATATTCCGCTCAGCCGCTATGCTTCTCCTGATTCTGTTCGGCTGTCTGATGATGACCTTTTTTCTGTCCCAGACCGCGTTAAATCACCATATCCTGCAAAAAAACCAAGATTCAATTCGTCTCCTCCTCCAGATGGGGTTTCGAAAGACCGATCTGACAATTCCCTATATCGTCATCGCCTTCAGCCTGACGCAGATAATCGGATGGATCGTATTCGCCGGAATAATCTTCATCAATCAAAGTCAATCCCTACTGATGGTCGATCAGTGGTTTTTTGTTTTTACCCTGGCGTTTTCCATGTTGTTATCGATCTTTCCGGTACTGGCATCCCTAAGGAGCTTCCGTTCATGATACGGGTCCGCATTCTGTTGATCATCATGATCGCAGGCGGTTTATATGCCGATGAATTTTCCAAACAGAGGCAATTGCTGGATTCATTAGAAAAAGCCATCCTCACCCAAAAAACCAGAATTGATCAGGTCATCAAATCACGGCAGGATATTTCCGGCAAACTGGATCAGCAGAAAAGGCGAATCTCGGTATCCCAAAAATCTCATCACCAGGTGCTGAATGAACTGAACCAGCTCAATGCGAAGCTGTCGGCCTTAAAAACTCAGGCCGGTCTTGCCACCGACCGAACCGATTCCATCCGCCGCGAACTCAGTACTATTTTACCCCTTTATTATAAAGCCACCCGCCATTATGAAAACCGCCGGGGCTTTCCCAATCCTCAGCTTGATCACAATCATCAGCCGATGGTTTACCTCCGGAATTTCAGCCATTTTTATTACCGCCGGATTCAATCGATGATCGATACCCTGAGTAACCTGCAACATGGCATCTACGCTGTTGATAGAACCCGCCGGGTTACCTCCGACGAAAAAATACGTCAGACCCGACTCCAAAACCGCCTGGTCAAAGAAAAAGAGACTCTGGAAAAGACAATGAGGGATCTGGATCAAAAGCGCGATCGGCTGACAAACGCTTATCAGGAAAAGCTGCAAGATAAACGCAAGATCGAGCAATGGTTAACGGATTATGAAGCCGAACGAAAGAAGAAGGGTTCGATCCCGCCCTCGCTCCACTATAGTTTTAAGGCACTAAAACGCAAACTGAACTGGCCGATGCCGGGTCGGATTTTATCAGGGTATGGACGGCAAATCAACCAACAGTATAAGACTCAAACCTTCATGAATGGGATTGAAATCGAGCCGGGCCCTGTTCGGGATGTTTCCGCCATTGCCGCCGGCATCGTTCGTTTTGCCGACTGGCACCGCAGTTATGGACGATTCATGATCATCGAACACTCCCAGGGATATTATTCCATCTATGGCTATCTGGAAAAGATTCTTGTCGCTGTCGGCCAAAGCGTTACATCGTCTCAAATTGTCGGCCGAATCGGCCCCAACGGCGTCTCGTCTCAGGAAAAACTCTTCTTTGCCATATACCAGGGCGATCGAACGCTGAATCCCCTGGAATGGCTGATAAAACGGCATTAGTTTGAAAATGAGGTTCGTGATCCTATGAATAGAATACCTGGACAGGAAATTGTCGATCTTACTCTCCGTCATGATGTTCAACAGCAATCCATCTCTCATTGTTACCTCTTCACCGGGCCTTCCGGTACCGGAAAGACTCAAACGGCTCTCGCCTTTGCCCAATGGCTGAATTGCCTCTCCCCCCTGCCCGAGGGCGCCTGCGGAATATGCCGTTCCTGCCTGAAGAGTGCTCAGTTTTCACATCCCGATCTGCTCTTTTATTTCCCCGAATCGACTCACACCGATCGGTTTGAAATCCTTAGCGAACGGATTGCCAATCCATTTTCCAATCTGATCCCTGATTTCAACGCCAATTATAAGATAGCCCAGATCAAAGAGATCATCCACCAAATCAATATGGGCCTTCATGAGGGACAATTCAAGATTGTTATTCTGGCCCAGGCGGAACGGATGAACCGGGAATCCGCCAATGCCCTCTTAAAAAGCTTGGAAGAGCCGCCTTCACGGACCGTTTTTATTTTAACCTCCGACGAACCCTTGAAACTCCTGCCCACCATCAAATCCAGAAGCCGAATCATCCAATTCCATCCCCTGAACCCACAGCAAATCACAGACTACATCCACCACCAAACCATTCCCATTCCGATCTCTCTTCCGCTTATGGTCGAATTGACCCGTGGATCGATTGGGAGAATCGATCGGCTTCGGCAATTTGACTTAGTTCAATTGGAACGGTTCTGCCGACAAATCATTCAGTCATACTCAACCCCCCGTTATACCCAGGCCGTGATCCTGGCCGATCAATTCCTTAAGCTCAGCGACGAGGAAAAAGAGATCGTGATCGATATGCTGATGTTTTATATCAGCCGCAATCTCCACCGTCAACTCCTTCCCCCTGATGAAAAGCAGGAACTGTTTTCCTTCCCGCTGGTTTTAAATGACGATGAAGTCTCGGAAAAGCTTTTGTTCATCCTGGATCGAATGAAGTATTTAATCCGCCGGAACTTCAATTTGTCATTGATTTTTACCACTATTTTGATTAATATAGACAAATTGGATGATATACAACGCCTAGTAACCGAATCATCCGGTTCCGGCTCAACGTTTTAATAAAGGCTGTTATACTTATGGAATCCAAACCTGTCAAAAAACTTCCGGAATTGCTTCTGGTAAAATTCAAGAACAATCGGAAGAATTTCTATTATAACCACCATAGTCTGGAGTTATCGATTGAAGACTATGTCGTTGTCGAAGCCGAACGCGGGATCGATCTGGGAATCATCCTGGCCAAAGGCAAGCTGGCTGATCCCAGCAGTTTCCATAGAGAGATTCTGACGGTCATCCGCAAGGCTGAAATGACGGAAATTGCTTCCCTATCCGAGCTGCGGGATAAAGAGAAAACGATCTTCCGGCGGATTAAGGAGCACATCAAACACAAACAGATTGCCATGAAACTGGTTGATGTGGAAAGCCAATTTGATGGAAACAAACTGACCTTCTTTTTTACAGCCGAACATCGCATCGATTTTCGCGAACTGGTCAAGGATTTGGCCTCGATGTACCGTACCCGGATTGAGATGAGACAGATCGGAGTCCGGGATGAGGCTCAGAAGCTGGGGGGATACGGAATCTGTGGACGGGCGTTGTGCTGTTCCCAATTCCTGAAATCCTTCAAGCCGATTTCGACGGAAATTGCCCGTGAACAACATCTTTCACTCAATCCCATCAAAATTTCCGGGATTTGCGGGCGCTTGATGTGCTGTCTCTCCTACGAACATCAGGTATACCAGGAAGCCCTCAAGAACTATCCTCCGGTGGGAGCAGAGATCGAGATCAGCAATTGCCGGGGAACTATCCAGGAAATCAATATATTCAAACATACCATGATCCTGTATGCCCCTTCCGGCGAACGTCACGTTATCAATGTCGATCAATTGCCGGAGATTGAGTATCAGAAACTGCTGAAAATTGCATCGGATTACCATGCCCGCGGGTTCGTCGCCAATCTGATCGAGGAATTGCCGACCCTCGATGAGGAAGAAATCAAGGGTGACGATGATTTGATGACCAATGGCAACGGGAATGGAACCTCGCGGCAGTTCGAAGCGCTGACTGACTGATTCCTTTGGAGGCATCGAACCCTATGAGCCTTTCATTTTTTGATTCACACGCCCATCTTCAATTGGAGGATTATAAAGCGGATCTCGAAAGTGTCATGGAAGAATCTACCCGTGACCTCCATTTGAGCCGGATGGTCAATGTGGGTATCGACCTGGAAAGCTCAATCCAATCGATTCAATTAGCGGAACGCTATCCCGGAATCATTTTTCCCAGTGCCGGAATCCATCCCAACAATACCCAGGCTGTCGGACAGCCCGAACTGGACCAGTTGGAAACTATTCTTCGGCGCTATCAGCACACGATTAAAGCCCTTGGCGAGATTGGCCTGGATTATTATCGTGATTATTCCAAGCCGGAAAAGCAGCGTTGGTGTTTCATCCAGCAGCTCCAACTCGCCCGTGACCACCAGTTGCCCATCATCATTCATTCCCGCAATGCCTTTGAGGATACCTGGAAAATCCTGCAGGATCATCTGCCTCCCTTTTACCCGGTAGTATTTCACTGTTTCAGCGGCGATCTCCCGGAACTGGAAAAAGTGATCGAATCCCACTATTATGTCGGAATTGCAGGTCCCGTTACCTTTTCCAACAGCCGCTTGCCCCATATCCTGCCTGAAATACCCCTGTCTCATCTGATGATCGAAACGGACTCACCCTTTCTGGCCCCGGTTCCG
>JAGOEH010000178.1 GCA_017997825.1 Candidatus Delongbacteria bacterium
TGGGCGCCGAACCCCAAGGATCCATCGAGGCGGCCATTATGACGTTTCTGGATGAACATCCATGAGGAGAACCATGTGGAACATTCTGCGTAAACTGCTTTTCGCTCTTTCGATCGGTCTGAATCTGGCATTCGTTACCATGTTTATCCTTCATTCGATGTCGGCTTCCGATCGAGATGCCGGGCATTCCTGTGGCCCGGTTAAAAGTTCGGTTTCTTCATCGATTCATCGAGAGGTTGGTGTAACGGATGAACAGTGGGAAAAAATCGAGCCCTTAGTTCAGGAGTTTCGTGAAAAATCATCAATCCAACGACGTAAGATTAGTATACTCCGGTCCCAACTGATGGAATTGCTGGCTAGACCCGATGTGGATGGATCCGCTATAACGGCTAAACAGGAAGAGATTTTGGATGGCCAGCGGCAAATGCAGCGTTTGGTGATCGATCACTGGATTAAGGAGAAGGCGATACTTTCCTCCGAGCAGGCCAAACGACTGATCCGATCGCTTGGTGAGTCATGCCGTCATGATGACGGTGGGGGAAGCGGGGCCGAATCAGGTTGCATGATGAACAAGAACCCTGATTCCACTGTGGATAAGGAGAGAAAAGAATCACAATGAAAATACGGATGATGCTGTTGATGATGGGATGGCTGAGCGGGTGTGTGATGATCCGGCCGACCGATCCCTATCCGTGTAACGATGGGGGAGGGGTGATACCGGTCAAGACCGGGCCGGACCGATCACACTCCATGATTGTCCAAGGGCCTTTGACGCTTGCGCAGGCGATCGAGACGGCGCTATCCAATAATCCTGAGGTCGCGGCCCGACGATGGGAACAGCGGGCGGCCCAGGCCGGTTATGATCAGGCTTGGGGTGCATGGTTGCCAAAGATTAACGCGACCGGCAGCTATTACCGCCACCTGGATCCCCAACGGATCCTTCCGGTAGGGGTTCCCGGTGAACCGACTATTTTAAGCCGCACCCTTGTTTCCGGTGATGTGGTTTTGACGCTTCCTTTATTTACGGGGGGCCGGCTGATTAACCAGATGAAGGCCGCGGATTTAATCCGTCAAGCGGCTGAACAGCGTCTGGCTCGCAGCCGGGAAGAGCTTGTTTTCAATGTGACCAGCCTGTTCAATACCATTCTGGCACAGGAGCATGTTATACACTCGCTGGAATTTTCCAGGGAAACCCTACAGGAGCATCTGAACCGGATTAATGCCCTTATTGCGGTACAAAAAGCCGCCAATGTGGATCGGTTGCGAATGGAAGTACGTTTGGCGGATATCGAACAGCGATGGGTCCGGGAGAAAAATATACAATCGATTCACCATCGTGCTTTGGCAAATTTTCTCGGGATGACCGGCCATGACGATACGGTTTCTTTGCAGGGGATGCTGACGATCGATTCGGTGGAAGGTCTTCCCAAACTGGATTCTGCCTTCGAGGCGGCATGGAAGAACCGGGGCGATTTTAGGGCTGCCCGGTTGGCGCTTGAAGTCCAGGCTAAATCGATAGATATTGCCCGATCCGGTCACCTGCCGGTTCTTTCGATGGTGGGGGCTTACGGAGGACGCTGGGCCGGCGAACCGACCATCGGATCCGGTGATAAACACGGCGATCTTGGCCGTATCGGGCTGATGGTGGAAATGCCGATTTTCAGCGGTGGAACGATAAACGCTCAAATTCGTGAACAAAAAGCCAGACTAGCGGCGGCCCAAGAACGTCTTCGATCTTTGGAACTGCTGATACGGCTTGAAGTTGAAACCGCACTGCTTAGTGTGGAGTCCGCAGTGAAACGGGCTGCCGCCATTCAAAAATCGATGGCTCAGGCTCGGGAAAGCCTTCGCATCGAGCAGGAAAAATATAATCTCAGCAAGGGTGCCATTGTCGATGTACTCGATTCCCAAGCGGCTCTGCTCGAAACGGAAACGACTTATTATCGTGTTTTAGCTGATTATCATACTGCCAGGGCTCAATTGAGACTGGCGATGGGAGAAGAATGAATAAAGTAAAGCTTCTGATTATCATTGTCGTCCTGGGAACCCTGGTAACCGTCGGGAGCCGATTCCTGGATAACGGTTCTTCGGGCGAGAGTACCGGTAAAGCGGCAGCCAATCAACCCGGGAAGCAGAAAATGCCGCCGCGGGTACGGGTGGAACCGGCAACCCGGTCGAACATTGTTCAAACGTTAGAGATTACCGGTACTGTCGAACCCCACCGGATCGCCCGGCTGGCCTCTCCCGCTGAAGGCCCGGTGGCCGATCTCCTTATCCGTGAATCCGACCGCGTGAACCAAGGAGAGCCATTGATTGCCATTGGACGGAAAAAAGGGGTGGACGCTCAGATTGTTTCCCTGCGGGAAGAACTGAAAAAGGAGGAGGACAATCTGAATCGGATCCGGCAGCTGGTTGACAGCCAAGCGTTGCCGGGTGAACAGCTTGATCAGGCCCGAACAGCCTATGAGCGTGTCCGTGCCATGTTGATTAAGGCCGAGGAGACAGCCCAGGACTACATCATCAGAGCCCCATGGGCCGGAGTGGTTTCCCGGGTGAATGTTAAAGAAGGTGAATTTATTGCTCCCCGTGCTATAGTGGTGGAAATCTATGATCCGGCCAGCCTGATTACCCGCGCCTCCATCCCGGAGATCCATGCGGCGGACATATCTGCCGGAATGAATGTGGAAGTAGCCCTGGACGCTTACCCCGATACCACCATTCCCGGCCGGATCGAACGGGTCTATCCCTATCTCGATTCGCGCCTTCGAACCCGCACCGTGGAAATCATACTCGATCAATCAGTCCGCCTGCTTCCCGGTATGTTCGCCAGGCTGGTCTTATCTCTGAAAAGAGCCGATTCAGTCCTTGTGGTGCCTCTGGAGGCTCTGGTTACGACTCCGAAAGGCAGGATGCTATTTGTGGCGGAAAATGGAAAAGCCATGGCGCGGTCGATCAAAACCGGGATCGAAGCCAATAACCGGATTCAAATCATTTCCGGAATACAGCCTGGGGACAAGATCATTGTAGCCGGGAATGAAAAACTAAAGGATGGTGTTCCGATCCGGCCGGTGGGAGAGATGGAATCGGGCTCCGGCGATTTAAAGAAAACGACTGAATTGCAGGGTAAGCAAACCGGCAGGGGCAGCTCTGAGCAATGAAAATAACCCACCTTGCCGTCCACCGGAAACTGGCCTCCAGCGTCATCATTTTGGCCCTTGTTGTCCTTGGGTTATACGGATTCCGGCATTTGCCGGTGGATTATCTCCCCTCGATTACCTACCCACTGATCAAAGTCCAGATCAAATGGTCCGGGGCAACTCCGGAAGAGATCGAAACGGATATTGCCGAGCATGTTGAGCGAATCATGTCGACGGTCGATCATCTGGATTATCTCGAGTCCTCCTCGATCGAGGGGCTTTATGCCCTGTATGTGAACTTTGAATACGGTGCGGATGTCGATGTTGCCTTCCAGGATGTTCTGGCAGCGATGACCCGGGCCCAACCCTATTTGCCCAAGGATTCAGAAACTCCGCATGTATTGAAGGCTGATCCCTCCCAGCTTCCGATTATTCAGTTGACTGTCAGTTCCGATCGATGGAGTCCGGTACAATTGAGAGATTGGGCGGAAAACTGGCTTCAGGATCGTATTTTGGCCGTCAAGGGCGTTGCCGGGAGCGAGGTGGTCGGTGGACTCAAACGGGAGATCCGGGTTCAGCTCGATCCTGGGGCTATGGAAAAATACCGCCTTTCTTTGAATGAAGTGATCAGAAAACTGGCTGCCGAAAATGTCAAGCAGAGCGGCGGCCGGGTCACGGTGGGATCCAAAGAGGTAGTCGCTCGGAGTATGGGTGAGTTTTCGAGCCTTGATGATATCGGTAGGGTAGTTGTCGCCGGCGATAGCTATCAAAAAGTTTATCTGCGTGATATAGCCGATGTGATCGATGGCCATGAAGATGTTAGAGTGATAACCCGGTTTAACGGAAACGAAAGTGTCAAGGTTTCTGTTCTGAAGGAAGCCGAGGCCAATACGGTGACAACTGCTGAAGCGGTTGTCCGCCTTTTGAGTGAATTGAAAGAGGAACTCCCGGCGGGGCTTCAGTTGGATTATGTGGAGGATCAGGCACTTTACATCAAGCTGGCGCTGAATGGGGTGCGTAACGCCGCTATTGCCGCCGCTCTGCTGCTAATATTAGTAGTATACCTGTTTTTGGGGAGTCTACGCCAGGTCTTGGTGATGGTTATCGCGCTACCGCTGACCCTGGTTATCAGTTTCGGGCTGATGAAATTAGCTGGATTCTCACTCAATATATTTTCTTTGGGCGGATTGGTCGTAGCCATCGGAGTGGTCGTCGATAACTCGATTGTGGTAGTGGAAACGATATCCCGGTTGCGGCGGGATCGGCCCGGTCAGGAAGCCGCCGGGCATGCCGTTGACGGAACAACGGAGGTCGGGCCGGCATTGGTGGCCGCTACCCTCTCCTTTCTGGCTCTGTTCCTTCCTTTTTTAATTGTTCCCGGATTAACAAGTCTGCTTTTTCGTGAATTGATTCTGATTATTGCCGGGTTGGTGGTGATCAGCCTGGCTGTAGCTATCACCGTGACCCCAATGATCACCGCCCTGCTTTTCGGCGGGAACCGTCCAGTCCGCCAACCCAGATGGTTTGAACGCCTGTTCGATCAGGTCACTTTGCGATATGGGTATTTGCTCGATGGGGTGATCACCAAGCGATGGTTTGTAATGATTTCGTTTTTGATAGCGGGTCTTTTGGCGGTCATTGTAGTGCGATATCTCAGCGCTGAATTTCTACCGTTGATCGATGACGGCCGGATCATGGTCAAAGTCAGGATGCCGACCGGAGCCTCGGTGGCTGAGACCAACCGGGTGTTGCAGAAAATTGAAGATCAGATCCAGGGTGATCCCCTGATTCAAAGTACATTCACCTTGGTAGGGGGATATGTACAACGCGCCTTTACCTTTGAAGTGGCTAATGAGGGTGAGGTCGATATTCAGCTTGTTCCCAAATCCAAACGGGATACCAGTACCCGTGAATATGTCGATCGCTTACGCCGGATGGTTGGAGCACTTCAACCTCCCGGTGGCCGGATTATGGTTAGACAGATGCCGATCAAGGGGATACCGGCTATGCAGGGAACGGATGTCGTTTTGAAGATCAGGGGCCAGGATATGGAGACTCTGGCTGAACTGGCAAGCCGAACCGTAAAGAAAATCAGCGAGCTGGATCAATTCCAGAATGTATCGGTTTCCATGGATTTGTCCAAACCGGAGTACCAGATTCAGGTTGACCGGGTAAAGGCAGGCGAACTGGGTGTGACGATGGCGGATGTCGCTGCCATGCTGCGTTCGATGATTACCGGAACAGTGGCTACTCGATATCGGGATGGAGGAGATTACTATGATATTCGTCTGATTGTTCCCGAAAAACGACTGACATCTCGGCAAGATATTGAGAATCTGACGTTGGCGTCGGCTCGTGGCGATATACTCAGGCTTCGGGATATCGCGACCGTCGTTTCCGGTGCCGGCCCGGTGGAGATTATCCGGGAAAATCAGATCAAACAGATTACCGTGGAGATGGATATCACCGATGGTGATCTGGCGGGTGCCTTGCGCCAGTTGCAGCCGGTGCCGGCCGGAATTGAACGTTCGACGGGGTACTCTTTTGAAATCGGGGGCAGGGCGGAAATGATGAACGATATGAAGGAGACGGTGCTGGTCGTGCTGGCCTTCGCCATGTTCTTCTCGTTTGTTGTCCTGGCCGTTCAGTTCAACAGTCTCAAGCTGCCGGGCTTGATTCTGGGAAGCGTTCCTTTCTGTATGACGGGAGTGGTGGTATTGATGCTCATCAGTGGTGCACCCATGGGTGCGACCGTCATCATCGGGGTTTTGGTGGTGATAGCGGCAACAGTTAATGATGGTGTTCTGCTGCTGACCTTTGCGGGAGAACTTCAGGAACAGCATGCCTGGCTCCCGGATCGGGCTGTTTTGGAGGCCGCCAAGATTCGCCTGCGTCCCCGTGTGATGACTACGGTAACCACCATGATCGGTTTTCTGCCTCTGGCCCTTAATCTGGAAGAGGGTGGGGATATGCTGCAGCCGATGGCCATCGCCGCAATCGGCGGACTGGGAATGGAAATGCTGGTTTCCCTCTTTCTGATGCCGTGCCTCTATGTAATCGCAACATCCAATAAAATCAGAGTTAAAACCGGAGACTGATTGGGCCGGGGGGGGGGGGAAAAATTCGGGTTTCATTGCCTAATTTTTTATTTGATTTTTAATTGGAATCTTTTTAGTTTAAATTTTGCCGTAT
>JAGOEH010000179.1 GCA_017997825.1 Candidatus Delongbacteria bacterium
GCTATAACATCAACCACAATCAGCCGCTGACCAAAATATATCAAACCGGAAAAGTCTATCGCCACACCTCCCCCGGACAGCTTCCCTCGGAAATCGAACATCTGACTCTGGCGGTCAGCGAATTTGAAAACTCCATCTGGTGGCGGACTACCGATTCCATCATCGATTTTTACTATCTGAAGGGGATGGTTACCAGTCTTTTCCAGTATCTCGGCTTGAATCCCCCTCAATTTTCCGTATCGAAATTTCCGGGCTTTCACCCTGAAATTCAAGCCGGAATCCGGGTTGTCGACCAGGAAATAGGCTGCATCGGCCTAATCACTGACACTATCACCCAATCCTATTCCATCCGTAAAAACGTGTATGTGGCCGATTTGAACCTGGAAACCCTGAAAACCCTTGCCATCGGAAAGGAAACCTTTTTCTCGACCCTGAGCAAATTCCCCGCCATCGAACGCGATATCTCTTTCATGGCCGGCATAGCGGTTCCATTACAGGATATTGAGACCACCATTCGTCAGCTTTCATCCAAAATAATGGATGATATCATCGTCAAGGATATTTATACCGGCCAATCCGACCAAACTCAGCAAAAAGCCGTTACACTGCGTCTGGTATTTCGTGCCCCTGACCGAACCCTGACCGATCAGGAAATAAATAAAATTACTGAAAAAATTCGATTGACATTAATGGAAAAGTTTAATATTATTTTACGTTAATCCAGGAAGATACCATGGATACTACCGAACTATCCCTGTTGGACCAGTTGGAAAACAAAATCAATGATCTGAAGAAGGAAGTTGATCAGTTTAAATCCGATGCCGCCGGACTTAGACAATCTCGCGATGAACTGACCGCTCAGGTCGAATCGTTGAATACTGAAAAAAAGAATTTGGAAGATGAAACCATGCGGTTGCTGGAAATTGAAATCAAATACCAGGAACTGCAGAAAAAGGAAAGTGTGATTTCGGATCGAATCCGAAACATGCTGACCCTGATGGAAAATTGAAGCCGATGAGTGACTATCACGAAGCGCCTTTATCAAACCCCGACCCTGTATGAAACGATTGGTTAATGTCGAAATATATGGAAATATTTTTAATCTGCGGACCGATGTCGATCAGGAATATGTCAACAAATTATCGGAATATGTGACCGCCAAGATGAAAGAAATTGAAGTCCGCCTACCATTTAAATCGACAGAAAAAGTAGCCCTGTTGGCCGCTTTTTTCATAGCCGACGAATTTTTTACATACAAAAGAGAACAGGAAAAGAAATTAGCCGGCATTGAAGATCGAATGAAATCAATGCTTGAAAAATGAACCCTGCTTTGTTCGTGATAGTCGGAAATATTTGAGCCAACAAACTCAAATGAGGAAGAGTTCTGATCCGGGCAACCGGTTAATGGATTCTCCCTACTTGAACCTAAAGGTTCAAATCTCCTCTCTACACGGCAAAGCGGGGTTTTTTTATTGTCTATGCCCAAGATGCTGATATTCACCACAAACCTTGACCCTCAGGAGGAATAATGCCGCTTACGATTGTAATTATCCTTTCCATAGTTTTTTTTGCCATAGCCGGATTTTCAGGATTCTTTATTTCAAAAAAGCTTTCCCTTTCCAAAGTCAGATCGGCTGAACTCAAAGCACAGAAAATATTGGAAGAAGCCGAAAAAGAGGCCAAGCTTCAAAAGAAAACCGCCTCCCTGGAAGCCAAGGAGGAATGGTACCGTATCAAGAATAAATTTGATGAAGAAACCAAGAACAAAAAGCAAGAACTTCAACAGTATGAAAAAAAACTCTCCCAGCGTGAATCGAGTCTGGATCGTAAAGCGGATCTGATCAACAAAAAGGAAGAGGAATCGGACAAGAAAGATAAACTGCTGAATGAACGGGAAACCCAGATTGAGGAAAAAGGCCGGGGAGTCCAGAGGATTATTGACGAAGAGAACCGCAAACTGGAGCAGATTTCGGGAATGACCGGCGAGGAAGCCAAAAAGCTGCTCTTGAAAAATCTTGAAAACACGGTACGGCATGAAGCCTCGCAGATGGCCAAAGAGATTCGCGAAACTGCGATCCGGAATGCCGAGAAGGAAGCCCGTGAAACCATCATTTCCGCCATTCAGCGCTGTGCCGCCGATTATACCGTCGAAACCACCGTTTCGGTGGTGTCCCTGCCGAATGATGAAATGAAGGGACGGATCATCGGACGCGAGGGCCGGAATATCCGCTCCTTTGAAAATGCCACCGGCGTTGATGTAATAGTGGACGATACCCCGGAAGCCATCATTCTGTCCGGATTTAATCCCATGAACCGCGAAATTGCCCGCATCTCCATGGAACGCTTGGTGGTCGACGGCCGGATCCATCCGGGACGCATCGAAGAAATCGTAGAGAAGGTCCAAAAGGAAGTCGAACAGAGTATGATCGAAGAAGCCGAAAAGGTGTTATTCGATCTGGGTCTGCACGATATCCACCCTGAAATCGTGAAGTTACTGGGTAAACTGAAATTCCGTACTTCTTACGGACAAAATGTACTGAAACACTCTCAGGAGGTCGCAATTCTGAGCGGATTGATGGCAGCGGAACTCAAGCTCGATGTCCATCTGGCCAAGCGGGCCGCCCTACTGCATGATATCGGTAAAGCCATCGATCAGACCCTTGAAGGCACCCATACCGAAATTGGATTTGAGATTGCCCGCAAGTATGGGGAGAATGAGTTTGTACTGAATGCCATTCAGGGCCATCATGAGGATGTCGAGCCGATCAGCCCCATCACCGTACTGGTGCAGGCCGCCGATGCCATCTCGGGTGCCCGTCCCGGAGCTCGGCGCGAAAGCCTTGAACACTATGTGAAACGGTTGGAAACCCTGGAGAAACTGGCCGACTCCTTTCAGGGTGTGGAAAAGACCTATGCTATTCAAGCCGGCCGAGAAATCCGGGTGATCGTGGAACCCAAAACCGTGGATGACCTGGGCGCTCAGCAGATGGCCAATAATATTGCCGGCCGCATCAAACAGGAAATGGAATTCCCGGGCCAGATCAAAGTCACCGTAATTCGGGAAACCAGGGCGGTAGAATATGCCAAGTAATATCATCAATGTCTTGTTTATCGCGGATATTGTCGGCCGAATCGGCCGACGTCTGATCGTGGAAAAACTGGAAAGCATCAAAAAAGAAGAGAATATCACCTTCGTGATTGCCAACGGCGAAAATGCCGCCGGCGGCATCGGATTGACTTCCGACATTGCCTATCACCTATTCCAGGCCGGCGTCGATATCATCACCAGCGGAAATCACATCTGGGAAAAACACGACATCTACCCCGTACTCGAAAAGGAAGCCCGGCTGCTGCGTCCCTATAACTATCCGGAACGGGTTCTCGGCCATGGCTATAGCTTTATCGAACGTACCTGCATGACCCTGGCCGTCATCAATCTGGAAGGCCGAACCTTTATGCGGACCATCGAATGCCCCTTCCAGGCCCTCGAGCGACTGCTTCCCATTATAAAAAAGAAAACCGATGTCATCCTGATCGATTTCCACGCCGAATGCACCGCCGAAAAAAAGAGTTTCGCCTACTACTTCGACGGCCAGGTCACCGCTATCATCGGAACCCATACCCATGTCCAGACCGCCGATGAGCAACTCTTACCCGGCGGAACTGCCTATATCACCGATGCCGGTATGACCGGTGCCCACAAATCCGTGATCGGATTCGAAATCCCCAGCAGCATCTATCGCTTCCTGACTCAGATGCCGGCCAAACTCAATCCTGCCAGGGAAGATCCCCGGATCGAAGGCGTTATCATCAGCATCGACAGCCAAACCTCCAAACCGGTATCCATCCGACGTTACCAGTATATCAAGGAGTTGACCAATATCACCTTCAGCGGATAACCTGATCCTTTCCCTCAGCCGGCTGGCCTCCCCCGATCCCGGTCTGCCCAATCCCATCAAGGGTAAACCGATTGCCGATCAGCTCAAACGAATCATTCAGGATTCCATGCCCGGTATATCCCCTGAATCCGGAGTACCTACCCTGGCCGTTATCAACACCCGAATCGACCAGGCCTCCAATTATTACGTCCAATCTCAGCAAAAGCTCTTTTCATCTCATCGATTGAAAATTACCGAGATTGTACCCCCAGCTGGAATTACCACCCCGGAATTCCAGATCCTGATCCGTCAATTGAATTCGGATCCGGCCATCCATGGAATCCAGGTTCAGCTTCCTCTTCCCCGTGAATTGGATACCCAATCTATCCTGGATACCATCCATCCCGAAAAGGATGTCGATGCCCAGTCCAGCCTTAGCCTGGGCAAGATTATGAGCGGGAATCGGCCGGTCTTCTTTCCCAATACCGCCCTGGCGGCCAGATTGATCCTACAGTATTACCGGATTGATCCGACCGGCGTTCATACCGTTATTCTGAACCGATCCACCGTGGTCGGCAAGCCGTTGGCTATGATGCTGCTGGATAAATCCGATACCGGAAACGCCACCCTCTCGCTATGCCACTCTAGAACCCCCCATCTGATCGACTATACCCGATCGGCCGACATCCTAATCATTGCGGTCGGCCGGGCCGGTTTTCTGACTCGTGAAATGGTCAAAACGGGTGCGATTATAATCGACATCGGCATCAATTCGGTTCAAATTGACGGAGAATCTAAGATCACTGGCGATGCCGACTATCATGGATTGTATGATCATGTTCGGGGTATTACCCCGGTTCCCGGCGGTGTCGGCAGCATCACCACCAGCCTGCTGATGGTACAGACCCTGCTGGCCTTCCATCTCAACCATCACTCCGGTTGAACGGCGGTCATCCATGGAAATCGCCCGCCCCGAATCCCCCATCACTGTCTTCGAACTGACCACCCGCATCAAATCCCGCCTGGAGACCGAATTTACCAACATTGTGGTCATCGGCGAGGTTTCCAATTATAAACTCCATTCTTCCGGTCATATCTATTTCACCCTAAAAGACGATAAGAGTCAGATCAATTGTACTTTGTGGCGTTCCAAAGCCGCCGAACTGAAATTCAATCTTGAAAATGGACTTCAGGTGATCATCTGGGGCGGTATCACGGTCTATGAACGGGGAGGAAGCTATCAGATCAATGTCCGATCCCTGCACCATGCCGGACTGGGCGATCTGCAGCTCCGATTTGAACAGCTCAAACGCCGGCTGAACGAGGAAGGATTATTCCGGACAGAGCACAAGAAACCGATCCCGTCTTATCCGGCCCGCATCGGTGTTATCACCTCGCGGACCGGAGCCGCCATCCGGGATATTATTCAGATTATTAACCGGCGCAATCCGGGCGTCGAGATCATTCTATATCCGGTCAAAGTCCAGGGTGAAGGCGCCGCCGAAGAGATTGCCGCCGCCATTGCGGCCATGAACCAACCGGGGATTATGGAAGAGGGTATCGATCTATTGATTGTGGGACGCGGAGGCGGTTCGCTGGAGGATTTATGGGCGTTCAACGAAGAGATAGTAGCCCGCGCCATTTATGGTTCATCGATTCCCATCATTTCAGCCGTCGGCCATGAAATCGACTTTACCATAGCCGATTTTGCGGCTGATCTGCGCGCCCCCACACCCTCCGCCGCCGCCGAACTGGCTGTCCGCGATGTCAACGAACTTCGTGATCTGATCCACCGCCATATCCAAAAAATGATCAACAACCTGGCCTTCAAACTCAAACTGTATCGGGAACGAATCAACCGGATCAACCGCAGTATCGCGTTCGACCGCCCCATGGATTTTATTCAGCAACACGCCCGCTATATCGACGACCTGACCGGCCGTCTCCAAACCAACCTCCATTACCGCCTGAACCAGTCGCGCCAGCGTCTGGAGCTGGTGGAACGCCATCTCAATTCGCTCAATCCCCGCCATATCCTGCAACGGGGGTACAGTATCACCCGGGATCCCATCACCCATCATGTCATTACCTCCCCCGATCAGGTATCCGAAGGACAGCTTATCCAAACCATTCTGCAAAAGGGCGAAATCCAAAGCCGAGTGACTCCCGAAACCTGATCCGGACCCCGACGATAGTCCCACAACTTTTCCTTCCATTCCCACCCCCTATTCCACCGATTTCAAAAACAGTGAAAATCAGGGATTCACAGCATCTCATGCCGTGAAAAATATCCCAATAAGGGTATCCCAATCGAGTGAGTGATTGGTAAAGTGAAGTTGAACGGATATGATAGCCCTTTCATTTCACTAAGACGATCCGCTCGATCCGATCCGGCAATCCACATCGATTTCAATAGGGAGATTTTATGGAAATGGTCATCAATCCAACC
>JAGOEH010000180.1 GCA_017997825.1 Candidatus Delongbacteria bacterium
CCTATAAGGAAAGCACCAGCTACAAGGTGGTGGATAAGACCAATTCATCGGAAGGGACCATGTATTTTATGGCTCCCAATCTGTACCGGGTGGAGAGTAAGGAATTGGATGTTTATGCCAATGAGTTTCAGGTTTGGAACTACGATAAGAAGAACAAACAGACCATCATTCAAAAGCGCCAGCCCGGGGCCAATCCGATGGAGTTGTTGATATTCAACAAGCAATTTATGGACCTGTATGAATTGGTCTCCGTTGAGTCAATCAAAATCGGTAAGCATGATACCCGGGAGTATCATTTTCTAAAAACGGAGATGGCGGTCGCGTATCCGTTCACTGCCATCAAGGTTTACATCGGCAAGAAGAAAAACCAGCCGGTGCTGATCACGCTGGAAGATTCCAACCAGACTGTTACCCGGATTGAGATCAAAGAATTCAAAGAGAATATCAAGTTGGAACGTTCTTTTTTTGAGTACCCCAAAAAGGTAGGGGTAGAAGAAATCAAGATGTTCTAACATAAAGAGGAGAAAGATGATGACCGACCCATTCGCTTCGATTGTTGATGCGTTTGACATCGAAACCTTTATGTTGTGTGAGACCCAGGAGGAAGGGAAATCCCTGATGCTGGATTTTTTGCGTCGGCTGGGGTTTGAAGATATCGATGTGGTTTCGAATGATTTCCGAGGATTTGGATCCCGGTTACGGGCCCGGGTTTATGTCAATCGTCCCGGGGCTGACTATACCTGGTTGCAGGACCCAGTCAATCAAGAGGGAGGAAACAGAGAATGACACCCAGACGAATCCTAATGGTCCCCTATGATCCGGTCCATGATGTAGGACTGAAGGTCATCAAGCAGGAATTGGAAAAACGGGGGCATCCCACCCGGCTGTTGCCTCCCGATTTAAAAAATGAAGATATTTTAAAAGAGATTACGGCTTTTCAGCCTGAGTATCTGCTCCTGAGCCGCACGCTGGGGTATGGTGTGGCGGAATTGTTGACCCGTTTTCTGGACATACTGGATGGAGCGGGGCTGCGTGACACCATGAAAATTGCCATCGGAGGCATGGCCGTCACCCGGTCGCTGGCGGCCGAACTTGGATTTGATATGGGATTCACCAAGGATGATCCGATCGAAACCCTGCTGGCTTATGTCGAGGAACGGGAGCCGGATTTGTCCAGGATCAGACCGGAAAAGAACAAGATCGATCTGACGGAGGGTTATGGTTTCACGATTAATGATACTCGTTTTCAGCCGTTGTTGGAGGAGATCGCCGACAAAACCATCCAGGCTTACCGATCTTATACCTCTCCCGGTATTGAACGGGCCAGGATTCGGCGGGAATGGATCCGGAGAAAACGGATGTCCGGAGGCAATCAGTTTGATTCGCAATCCATGATCCGTTCTTATCTTGAACATTCTGATGCTACCATCCGAGCTTTTTATGAGGAGGGGCGACTGCCGGCCAAAACCCGGTTTTTATCCGAGTTGGAACTTAAGAGGATTCAGAGACTGGCCGATAGAATCAAGGGAAGCTTCGCCCCGGTCAATCTCCGTCATTATCGAAACCGTCCGGCCGTATTCACCCAATATGGAACCGGCTGCCCGCTGATGGATATTATGCATATTAAAACCAGCGAAGCGTGGGGTTCGGATGGTGTACTGCATTTCGATCCCTCCTGGGGTGCCCGGACCGAGGGTTTTTTAGCCGGTCATATTACGCACCAGGAGGATGGAACGGTCATGACCTTTGAGAATCTGGATCTGATTTCCAAGGTTCTCGAGCCCTATACCTTGTGGTCAATTCGGGCCCACCGTGGGCTGAACACGCCCGAAACGGCCATGTTGGCCGGCGAGCTGGGCGCTGATCTGACTAAAATTAATCTGGTCTATGGAGCCCTGGGTGCCGGAACCGATCCGGAGCGGCTGGTTGTGGATGGGCTGGAGTGTCTGCGATACGCCGCGGAATATAAACTGCCGTATGACATCCCCACCAATGATGAACTGTGTGGAGTCCCGGCCTATAAGGCCTATGCCGGGATGCTGATTGTCGCCTATCTGGGAATGAAACTCGAGGCCCAGCCGATTCTAAAGCCCCTCTTCTGTATCTCTCCGGAGGTGATGATCAATGGTCAAGCCGATCGGAACTATGTGGATTACAATATGGCCAAGATAGCGGCGCTGAGGCACATCATCGATTGCCCGGTCTGGCCGGGTGAACCGATCGGGTTTATTACCCATCAGGAGGAACGGATCCAATCTTCGACCACGACCTCAATGCATGCCCTGATCGCAGCCGGAGCCGGGGTAGATGCCGTTACGGTCGCATCCACCGATGAAGCCTATTCCCGGGGCCCAATCACCATCCCGGCAAAAACCGACACCTTGAGCGGATTGCGTGAAATTTTCCGGGACAGCGGCACGGCCAATCTGCAGCCGACTCCACGCATGTCGGAATTTGCCGATCAATTGATCGAACAGATCCTGGGTGTCCTCCAATCCGCTGTTCAATACAGCCATCTGACTGAAATCATTCATAGCGGCGTATTGGGAGATTCAAAAGAGGGCGTTTACCCCGGACGAAACGGAAAAAACAGTGTCCGGTCCCTCTCCTGATGCTCAGGTATCCCGGCACATGACAGCAATCGGATTTGCCGGAACAGCCAAGAATACCGGTAAGACGACCAGTCTAAACGCATTCCACCATTTTCTCAGACAGCAGGGCTATCGGTGCTTGCTGACCTCGATCGGACTTGACGGAGAGGCTTACGATCAATTGACTTATCTTCCAAAACCTCGGATCGAAGTCTATCCGGGGGATTGGGTCATCACCGCCTCGGAGTGTTATTCTCATTCCCATGTCCCTTATCGCCGTCATCAGACGTTCCCTATCCACACCCCTTTGGGTGAACCGGCATTACTGGAGATCACCGGCCATGGTGATATACTGGTAGCAGGCCCCTCTACGGCCGGGAAACTTCAGACCATCCTGGATTCCCTCAGCGATTCAACCATCGATTATGTACTGGTAGATGGGGCCCTTAACCGACTGTTTCCGCTTTCTCTTTGTCACAAACTGGTTTTAACCACCGGAGCCGCCCGCAATCTCAACCCCGCGCTTTTAGCCGATGAAATCCGATCCCTGACCCACTGGATCAATAGCTTTTCCCTGATCTCCCCCCCGGATTCCCTCATCCCCCCCGGATTATATCGCCGTAACCAGTTGGTTCATCCGCTCGATTCCTCCCACACCCCCAATCTGGAGGAGAGAACCATTCACCGATTACTCGAAATCATGCAGGAGTGCCCGGATCACTATAGCCTGTCCTGGAACCGTCTGATTTTTTGGGATAGTCTGCAATCTATTCTATCTCCCGCCTGGGGTTCCACCACGCTTTCCATCCTGCTGGACCATCCCTTTTGTATCATGGGGGAAATTCGGGCATTTCCAGTTGAGCGGCTGGTCAAAGCCTCATCTGCCATCACACTTCTGGCCCGAAAGATCACCCGCGTTATGCTGGTAACACTCAATCCCTTTTACCCCCAACCGGTATACGCCTCATATCGAAAAGGATCAATCGATACACATGATCTGCAAACCGCATTCCATCAGGATTTGTCAATACCGGCTATCGATCTTCTCCGGATCGGCCCGGAGGATCAGGCAAGATTTTTCAGTCTACTGCTTTGATTCCGACTATGGAGAGATTCGGTTCCGGACCATAAGCACGCTCATGAATTGATTATCCAAACCAAAAGAAATGAAAAGAATTGGCAATTCCTCTTTTTTCACTTGACAAAATTAGGATTTTATTATAAAATAAATTGATGTGTCTAAATCTTTATCACTATTCTATTTTTAATGCCGAAATGAGCAATGGAAATAGAGCAGCCCTTAACACAATTATGGAGGAACCATGTCTAGAATGTTTAAAACTTTGACTTTAATTTTAGCTTTGACCATATCGATCATGGCACAGCAAAGCAAAGTCGTCAAGGAAGTCCAGGATCCGACATTTAAGGGAAATATTGAGGCAGCTGAGGCTTATCGATTGGGCAATGATCACTACAGCAAGAATGAGATTGCCAAAGCCCTGGAGGCGTATCAAAAATCCAATCAGCACGTTCCTAATAATCCCAAAGTATTGTATGCCATGGCCCTGTCTTATAAAAAGCTGGGCAATACCGCCAAAGCGATCGAATCAGCGAATGCGGCGGTAGCGGCTAACACTAACTACGACAAGGCGTTCAACCTATTGGGATCCATCTACATGGATTCCAAGCGCTTTTCGGATGCCTATAGTGCTTATCAGAAAGCCTCTCAGATCGACACAACCGAATACAAATATGCACTCAGTATGGCTAAAGCAGCTTTTTTTGGTGGGAATTACGACAATGCGGCCGCAGGTTTCAAAAAGACCTTGGGAATGAAGAAGGTTCCGGCCGGCAAAAAAGGTGAAATCTATGGACTACTGATCCGGACCAATCTGGATGCCGGGCAGTATGACGATGTGATCAGTGTTTATAATCAGGATCCGGTGAATAAAAAGAATAAGAATTCCGGCTTGTACTACGGGGAAGCCCTGTATCGGCTGGGTAAGAAACAGGAAGCCCTGGCGGTGTTTCAGGGATTAGCCGGTCAAAATGTACCGAGCGCCAAACAATGGGTTGAGAAGATTAAGAAAGAAAAATGATCCGAGTCAATCGTTTACTACTCTTCCTTTTGTCGATCTGTCTGGAACTGTGCTATGGACAGAATCAACCCATCGATACAGTAAAGAATATCGAAATACTCGGAAGACTGATGGTGCTGGATAGCTTTGAACACTCGATGCAGGCTGAGTCGGAACTGATTGCCCAGCTTCAACAGGATTCAAGTCAGCTATTACCTTATTATTCATTGGGATTGTTGAATTTCAAGAATAAATCGTTTGCGAAAGCCCTGCAGTACACCAATGCGGGGCTCAGCAAAGCGACCAGCGGGATCGACAGCTTGCGGTTTACCATGTTAAAGTCTGAGATACTGCTCTCCATGAAGCTTCCGGAAGATGCCATACAATGCTTCACCTGCATTACCGTTCAGGACTATCCATTATTCGTTTCATATTATCATTACCTGATAGGACGATGCTATTTTCAGATGAAAGACATTGAGCAATCCAGAAATCACTTCACCCTGCTGAACCAAGATATTCGCTATAGTAAGCTGGCGGCTGCCTATTTGGAGAAGCTTGAAAGGTCAAATTTCAATGAAAATCAGTGAATTTAACCGTCAGAAAGCTCGTGTCAGTTTTTATAAGGCATGGGATTTGATCAGCCAGGAGCGATTCGATGCCGCTCTTCATTCTTTGAAAAGTGCGATCAAGTATTATCCACGGTTTGTACCCGCTCATCTTTTGTTACTTGATCTTCTTAAGCAAAACAATGAGGAGGAAAAGCTTTCTCTCTACAAAAAATCGCTGAGCAAAGAAGACAATGAAGTCACCTTCTATATTCAGGGATTGATGGCCGATGATATGGAAGAAAAAATGGCTTTTTTTTCCCGGTCGCTCCAGATCAGCCCGGATTATTTCTGGGTGTTGTATACTATCAATTTGATGATTTACAATCAGGCCCAGCTGGCAGAGCAAGCCACCCTTTTAATATCAAAGCCAGACGAGAGTGCAACTTTTTACTATACCCGCGGACTGATAGAGCATTACTATGAGAATCTGGAAGCTGCGATCGTAAATTATGAAAAGGCTCTTACCATTGACAAACGGTTGGTGGATGTTCATTTCAATCTGGCTGTCGCTTATCATGAAATCAAGGATGAAACCCAAGCGATCCGTCATTACGAAAAAACCATCAGCTACAATCCATATTTTTTAGATGGTTATTATAATCTTGGCTGTCACTACTTCGACTGCGGTGAGTATAAAAAAGCTATTGATTATTTCAAACAGGCCCTTGAGATTGATCCCTATTTTCTGGAAGCACACAATAATTTGGCAGTCTGTTATATTAAAATGGCGATACTACTCGCGGCCGAAACTGAATTTAAAAAGGCCATTCAGATTGCTCCGCTGAATCGCGATATCCATATTAATTATGGCTATTTTTTATTTTTGAATCAGACGTATGAAAAAGCCCTGGAAGAGTATCAGAAGGCAATCGATCTGACTGACGACGGTTTGATGGATACTCTGCAAAAAGGTCTGGAATGCGTTCAATTGGGCAAACTTCAAAGCCATCAAATGGAGTGGAAGTTATTTCCGATTGCCCGCCCTGACACTCCGATGATTCACAGCCTTAAAAAGCTACTTTAGAAGAGTGCGCTGAATCGTCT
>JAGOEH010000181.1 GCA_017997825.1 Candidatus Delongbacteria bacterium
TCTGCGATTTTACCTTAACAATCCTGATACCTTCATCTATGTCAATACGGACGATCTCTTCCGTGAACTGGCGCATATTCATACCCGCCTTGGCCCAGGCCGGATGATCCGGGTGGGGACCGGAGAATTCACCGACAGTCTGGCGTTGGATGCCTACACCGGATTTTCCGATCAGGTGATCGAGCATGTGGAGTCGATGCCGCAAATCATATTCGAGCTGAAAACCAAATCGGATCAGATCGGGCTTCTTTCCCGTCATCCTCGGGTTTTACCCAATCTGGTGATCGGGTGGTCATTGAATCCCGAATCAGTGGTACATCAACAGGAGCCGGGAACCGCCGATCTCCGGCAGCGGCTCGAGGCAGCCCGAATCCTGATGCGGCGGGGATATAAGCTGGCTCTGCATTTCGACCCGATCTTCCATTATCCTGATTGGGAACATGATTATCAGCACTTGATCTCTCTGGTCTTTCAGTATTTGGATCCCCGGCGCATCGCCTGGATCTCGCTGGGCATATTCCGCTTCCAGCCGGATCTCCGTCAGAAAATCTTTCAACAGACTCCCGACAATCCCATTATCTATGATGAATTCATTCAGGGAATAGACGGAAAACAGCGCCTCCATATCTCCATCCGCTATCAGATTTACCGGAACATGATCCAATGGCTTCACCGGATTGATCCCCGGCTCTTTATCTATTTATGTATGGAAAGCCATTATCTATGGCGGGAGCTCTTCGAGCATGCTCCGCAGAGCATGGCGGAAGTCGAATCCGGTTTCATCCGCCGCTATCGTTCCATGGATGAAAATCCTGCATTTTAACCTTGATCTTTTAATGAATCCGATGTATCTTACCTCCAAATCAAATCATTTTAATCGAAGGAGATTCATGTTACGATGATCAACCGGTTATTGAGATTATTTCTGGGTCTCTTCCCAATCCTGTTCCTGCCGGGATGCTGGTATTACAGCACTTCCGACAGTCTGCCCCCCAATCTGAAAACCATTCACATCCGAACCGTCGAGAATAAAACCGCTCAGTTCGATTTGAGCGAGATGCTCACCAACCGGATCACCCAGGCCTTTATCGACAATGGACGACTAAAACTGATCAACGATCCGGACCAGGCTGATCTGATCCTTCAAGTCCAGGTCATCCAATACGATAATAAGCCGTACACCTTCGGACAACAAGAAGAGGTCAGAGAGTACCGGGTCACACTATCTCTAAATGTGACCTGTAAAAATGTCAAAGAAAACAACAATCTCTGGAGCCGGTCCGGGTTATCGGATTTTACCAACTATAACCACCAGGAAGAGAATGAGGATCGGGCGATTCAGGAAACCGTTAAAAAGCTGTCCGAGGAACTGGTCAATAATACTCTGACGGTATGGTAGAGCGCCATGAAATCCGACAATCTTTTCAGTGAGACCGCCGGAACCCGGCCGGGACCATTGGCGGACCGAATCAGGCCGCGCCGAATGGATGATTTTGTCGGCCAGGAAAATTTGTTGGGTGAGGATGGGATTTTACGCCGGATGATCGAAAAAGACCGGCTGATATCGTTTTTGCTGTGGGGCCCTCCCGGCACAGGCAAAACCACCATTGCTCATCTGGTGGCCCACTACACCGCCTCCTATTATCAGCTTTTCAGTGCTGTTACATCCAGCATCACCGAGCTGAAGAAAATCATCCATGACGCGGAAGACCGCTGGAATTTCCATCAACAACGCACCATCATCTTTGTGGATGAAATCCACCATTTCAACAAATCCCAACAGGATGCATTTTTACCCTATATTGAGCAGGGCAAGGTGATATTCATCGGGGCAACGACCGAAAATCCCTCTTTTTCCATCAATTCAGCCTTGCTGTCCCGTCTAAAGGTATTTATTCTCAAAAGTCTTGAAACCGAGGATATCATTATCATTCTGAAACGGGCCTTACAGGATCCGGATCAGGGATTAGGTATGGCCGCGATGGAGATTGAGGATAAAACCCTGCGTCATATTGCAGAGCTGGCTTATGGAGATGCCCGGGTCGCCCTGAATATTTTGGAGGCCTCGGCTTTATTGGCCCAGGATTCCCATCAAATCACGGATCAGACAGTCAGAAAAGTACTGCAACGGAATCCGCTTCGCTATGATAAAAACGGGGAGGAGCATTATAATCTGATTTCAGCCCTCCATAAATCGCTACGGGATTCCGACGTGGATGCCGCCCTGTATTGGGCGATGCGGATGCTGGATTCCGGAGAGAATCCGCTCTTTGTGTTACGCCGGCTGGTCCGTTTTGCCTCCGAGGATGTCGGTTTGGCCGATCCCAAAGCCCTTGGACTGGCTATCAATGCCAAAGACGCTTATACCTTCCTGGGCCCTCCCGAGGGCTTCCTGGCCATCCTGCAGATCACGGCTTATCTGGCTTGCGCTCCCAAAAGCAACGCACTATACAAAGCTGAAAAACTAATCCGGCAGGATATCGAACAGTACGGCCCTCTTCCTGTTCCGATGGTCATCCGGAACGCCCCCACCTCCTTCATGAAATCGGTAGGGTATGGAAAAGATTATATCTATGCTCATGATCATCCGGACCAGATTATCCGGCAGGCTCATCTGCCCGAAGAAATTGCAGACAGAATATACTATCATCCAACCCAGCGCGGTCTGGAAGAAAAAATCCTTCGGTTCCTCAACGAGTATCGCCGCTCCCATTCTTCATCTCCCCCATCAGCTCCATAACGTCGTCCGGTATGGGCGGCCGGGACAGCTCCTCTCCTACTTTTTAGACGAATGGCGCGATTTCCGCCATTTCTTATACCAATAATCAATATCAACATTGGCATTCAACGAAAAATTCCGCTTGGCTTCCGAGCTGGAAATCATGGTATTTCCATCCTTATCCTGATACTGCTCACGATAACGCACACTGATATCGATGGTTTTATGCGGAGTAATCACGAATTGGAATCCCCAGATCTCTCCATCTCGTTTTCGGTCCAGGATTTTCTCAAAATTTTTATGTTCGATAAAAAACGAAAACTTCTCCAGATAGCGAACCAAGTGATAATTCCACTGAATAGCGAAAGAGAAAAGCCGATCCTCGATCGATCCACGCTGAACATCACGGTATCGGCTCTGCAGATTGAGATAACCCGGCATTCGTAATTGGAAAAAACTATTCCAGCCGTACAACCAGTCTTTGGTGTCATTGACCTCTCTGGCGCGCGATACCAACGTCAGATTTCCCGCGGTGTCACTGATAAAACGGGCCTTATTGTATTCGTAACTCCGGTCAAAGATCGACGAGATGAAGTTCGGACTCTGAAAATCCGCACCGATCCCAATGGTAATCCATTGATTCCGGTAGCTGACATTGGGAAAGGTAAATCCGGTGCCGATCTTGCTGAAAGCGGCGATATCGCCGCTGACCACCATCTGTCCTTTCATCATCCTCATCCAGACATACTCACTCCCCAACGATACGGCATGAAAACTTCGATCTTTCATTTTATCCAGGCGCTGAGGCTGAGTTGCCAGAATAATACTATCGGTAGCGTGGTTGAAATGTTTCGGTTCAGGGTCAATCAAATCAGGATAATGATCGGCATCCCGATCTTTGATATTCGAATACTGATCGATATCTCCGATGTAAGTAAAATCCATCATCCAGTCGTCCGATTTCATCCAGGAAAAATAGGTCCCGAACACCCTGGGCTTGCCGATATCATTCACCATCAGAGAGAGTTTCCGGTCTTTGCCGTTCAGTTTGATCTCCAAGCCGTTGAGGTGTTCAAACGGCAGCATCACGGTATTATCATAATTGTCGACCAAAAATCCCCGCCCGAAGGTCAGATTCTCGATCAACCCGATTCTCAGATAAAAGGGAGATTCCGGTTTATAAAGCTGAACAAAATAGATATTATTGATCAGATCTCTCCATTCATCCCAGTTATCATTATAAAATGTTCCTTTATTGGAGACTGCCAACCAGATATTATACACAAAATAAAACTCTTGGTAGCGGAATTTGAGCAAGGCACCGGCATAATAGTAGCGTTCTTTCTCATAGGTTGCCATCCCGGCTTTGGACGAGGTGGAAAACCGAAATGATTTGGGCTGCATACTGGGAAGCAGGATGGGATGAATGGTATCCCCTACCGGGTATCGTTTCAGCCAATTCAGCATATACGCTCCATCCCGAACGGATTGATCGATGGTTTTCCGGTTCGGCATGGTCTCCGATGGGGTCATAATGAATGTATTAACCGGAATTGTCCGGATATCGTGATTGAGACGGATATCGACCGGGGTTTGCCCCAGGTTGCCGACTCCCCCCTTCTCCACATTGAGGGCATAGGTTAATCGCTTCACTCCCGGTTCACAATGAATGATCACACGCCCCTCAAACAAATAAAGACTGGTATCCGTCAACGAAATCCGCATCCGGGAACCAGGCAGCATCTCGATGATCTGGCCGGGTGATACTCGTAAAAAAGCCTTCTTCCCGCCGGACAAGATCTGGGTCTGATCTTCAATCGTTTTTCCCTGGATGGCTACAACCTTCAGGGTATCGCCAACAGCCGGATGGAACAAACGGACATCGGGAGCAAAAATCAATTCAGGTACCCCACCCCATGTCAGACTTAGTATCCCCAAACTCCAGATTAAAACCAACCACACTTTTTCAAATCTCATACCATCATCCTTCCGGAATAGGTTGAATCCGGCCCTGAATTTTCCAGGCTCACCATATTGACTGACGTGACAATCAATCCAATAATCTTGATTCTTTTATACTTATCATAGACTAATCCAGCCATAAAATCAAAAGAAAACAGTCATTTCCTAATAAAAATATAACGAATAAATAGATTTTGGCAAGATAAAATATCAATCAGAAAATTGTCGGGATGAGTCGTTACTGATCAAGCCGGCAGGGTAAGCATTTTGGAATCAAGACCCTGCCGCTTTTAGGCGATTCCGGTACCTCAGTTTGTATGATGTGATCGGGTGATCAATGAATAGCCGTGGCTTTAAAAAAGGTGTAGCAAAAAACCCCATCATCCTGGGTCGTTCTGTAAAGATCTTGTATCCCCAGTTTCCACTCTTGAGGGGTAATCAATCGCGATTGGAGAGCTTCCTTCTCGACACCTTCAATCATAGCGGTAAAGGTTTTTCGGGTAAATCCGTCCACCCATTCCGGGCGGCTTGAATCAACGTAAACCATGCGGGGGGAAATCCGGCATGCTGAAAAACCGGAACGGCAAAGCAGTGGATATAACTGACGGCCGATCAAAGCATTTCCGCCATGAGCCGCCTGCAAACGCACCTGGCAATCGATGGCATTCCGTGCCGCCTGACTGTCGGGATGAAAATAGGTTGAACCATGGTCGCCCTCGATCACCATGATGCTTCCATTCTTTTTTAAAACCCGCTTTAGGTTTTTCAATGCTGTCACTGGATCAGCCAGGTGTTCCAGTACAAAGCATACGACAACATCATCAAAGTATCCGTCCGGAAAATCCAGATCATTGATATCGCCCGGCTGAAAACAAACATTGTCGATTCCCAGGCGATCGATCAACGCTTCGGCACGTCGAAGCGATTCGTCGGCGATATCGATCGAGACAAACCGGCAATCGGGATTTTTTAAAGCCATTATCCGGGTCTGTGAACCGACCCCGCATCCGGCTTCCAACACCCTCGAATGAGGAGGAAAAATGGAATCGGAGTGCAGGAGGTCATCCAATACCCCGGCCTGATCGTGAAGTCGTTGGCTTTCCTTCTCTGAATATCCGTGCACATATTTTTTCATTCCTGTCATCTCCGGTTTATGTATTACAATCAAACAATCGATGGATTCACCCTATCCCCGGGGATGATTTCGAATGAACACCCGCAAAGGATAAAACGGACCATTGTTCATAAAAATACGCACGGAGATTGAGAAGGTTTCATCAAGGATGGACAAGTAGGTGCGACCTGCCGGGCGCACAATAAAAAAGCCGCCTTCATCATGGTTTAGATGATTGAAGGCGGCTGGATTTTAAAAAGCTGTCGATTCAGAGGCTGTCGTCACACCACGTTGCGATTCCATGGTTCCCGGCACGGGTTCCGATGGAGCTTTCCTTTTCATTTACTTCAGGTACATCATCCGTTTGGTGATGGTCTGATTCTGGGTGGTCATCTGATAGAAATACATGCCGGTCGGGGTCGGACGGCCCGATTTATCGACGCCGTGCCAAACCACT
>JAGOEH010000182.1 GCA_017997825.1 Candidatus Delongbacteria bacterium
AGGCAAGGTCGGCCTTCATCCCTCGTTCGTTTTTTGGTGATCTTTATTTAGTGAGTGGTTTTGGGGGGGGGGGGGCGTTTATCCATCCGGTATACTGGAGCGGGATTATCCCCATTGACCTGCTGAGGGATGAAACATTGATATTGTCAGGAATCGGTAAAGATTATTTCTACCCGGCGATTAAGAATCCGGCCCCAGGGTAATTGATTATCCACCAAAGGCTGGCGGGGACCGACCGCCTGAATGAAAATCTGTTCCTCTTTAAACCCACGTTTAATCAGTTCATCCTTGATGAATCCGGCCCGTTTTAATGCCAGATCGCGGTTGTAAGCCTCGCTCCCGATATCGTCAGTGAAACCGGCCACCAGAATATGCTTGGGACTGCGTTTGATCAATTCTCCATACAGATAATCGATTTTTTGTTTATAACTCAGGCTGTGATCGCTATACGCATCAAAATCAAAAAGAAAGATCCGGAACCGCTTTTCTTCCTTTCTGAGACTCCGGGATGTGGAAACCCGAACCGGGTAGTGAACCTTGGATAGCAGCCGATTCTGGGCATAAACCGTTCCCTGGATATATAGATTGGGAGTCAGCGACAGTAGATTCCCGCTCTCAGGCTGAAAGGTGTATTCAGCCGCCGGATTCTGTTTGTCAAGATAAACTGACGCCAGTTCTTCCTTATTCTCATTGATCAGTTTCAGATTGGCCCCCAGATCACGTTCCTGGGTAAACAAGCGCATCAACAAAGGTTCATCCATTTTTTCCATAAACAGATACTCCAGGCGAACCGAATAGATATCCCGATCCTTGAACCCGATCCGTACCGCATAGTTTTCGGCCTGAACGTCCGGCCGATCGGATGGATTGATCAGGGAGGATGGATTCGGCTCGATGGAAAGCTGAGTTGTGGGAATCCCATACTCCCGGCTGAGTACCCATGCAATTTTATTGGCCCGGCGCAGAAACAGATCGTTCGGAATTTCATCTTTCCCCTGTACACCCTGGATAATCAAGGTATCGTTCGGACTGCTTTTCAGAAAATCGGATACGGAT
The DNA here is from genome assembly GCA_017997825.1 of Candidatus Delongbacteria bacterium. Taxonomy (GTDB): domain Bacteria; phylum JAGOEH01; class JAGOEH01; order JAGOEH01; family JAGOEH01; genus JAGOEH01. The sequence continues at coordinate 1,057 of JAGOEH010000182.1, forward strand.
TTAAGTACGCTGCGGTTATAGTTTTCAAAAAATGGATGCCTGGCATAATAGACCGAATCGGGGTAGATCAGCGAGTCACTGTTGCGGTGAAAAAACAGATAGGGAACCACCGGATTGAGTTCCTCCACCTTCAGCAACTGGGTGACCCGAATGCTGTCGGCCGGACTGATCCTCAGATCAAACCGGGGAGTCTCAGCGGGAGGGGGAACGCTGGAAGTCTGAACCATACCAGGGGTTGGATCGAAGCTATAAGCCAGGTATATGCCATGATGTCGGATTCCGATATCGGAAAACTCATTATGGGGCGTGGAATAGAAATAGTGAATCGAAATCGGGAAGGCTGGAGAAATTCTCATCAGATTAGCCATAAACTGCCAATTGGTCCGGCTATAAAGCAATTCCAACCCAAACCGATCTTCCAGAATCGATCCGCCGCCGCGGGCCACCCATTCGTTCCGGAACAATACTCCGCCACCGGCCTGAAGGGTAATCCAATTCAGTGAATGACGGATAGCAGCTTCGACTGAAATCTGAAAGGGCAGCCGATAATCCTCTCCCCGTTCATAATCCATAGAATAATCGGGGCGGTTCAGATTATGCAGAACGACGCCCAGATTGATCATCCTCCACTGCAAAGCCTGCTGCCAGGAGAGACTGAAACAGGATAAATCCTTCATCCGGGTAATCGGATCAGCCGGATCGTAGCCGCCTTCGGGATAGTTGAACCGTGAAAAATGATAGCCTGCCTGGAGCGCGGTTCGCCATAATCCGAATGAATACCCCAGAGAAAGGCTCAGTCGGCCTTCGGTCAAAAACTTATGATGGTACTGCTGATAATCAACCGCTCCGAAATAACGGTTCAACGGGATAAAAAGGGCGGCCTGCTGCTGGTTCATGTCATCCACGAATCCCCCGAACAGCTTTTGGTAACCCAGAATCACCGCCGGAGCAGGCCGAGAATAAGCCGAGGGATTACTCAATAAGGTCAGGGCATTGGCACCGGCCGGGTTCAGCAGGGGTATCTCGGTCGGAGGAGATGCCATCAGACAGGTTTCCAATCCGGGAAACTCGCGGATAGAATGTAGCCAATCCGAATGGCCGCCGCCGGTAATCAAAATGACCAATAAGATGAACAGTCCCATTTCGGTCTGAATCCGAAACCGGAACCATCGGAATTGTATACGATTCATCATCATTCTCTACCTGGTTCTCTTTCCATTGACTGTCGATCCGCCCTAATCCGGCGCTCAGTAAACAATCACCACACTCCCCTTCTGATAAATCCCTGCCTCGGGAGCCTTGATGAAATACAAATAGACACCGGGCGCCACCAATTTTTCATTCTCATCCCGTCCCTTCCAGAAAAAGGGATAATGCGTCAAATGCCGGACCTGTTTCCCGTTTTTATCAAAGATCAAAACCTCCGAGTTCAGATAGGCATTATCCAGAAAATTAAAATCAATCTGTTCATTGAAGCCATCCTCATTCGGTGTGCAAACCAAGGGATAGACTCTGACCCGCTGGAACTCTTCCCGGGTTACCGAAGCGACCAGCAGAATACTGTCCCGCTCCCGCCTCGGGTCGTTGGTCGTGATGACCAGCCAGGCCGTGGATTGTTCGATCGAATCGGGATGATAGTGGATGGATGGCGTAGTATAGATCCCCCCGGGAAGGATTGTGAAGGGCAGACCGGGGGGAAGAGAAAAATTGAAATTGGTGGTATCCCGCAGGATCACGTCATTGATTTCAAGGGGATAACAACCGATATTGTGAAGTTCAGCCGTCTGGGTGTTATCCTTAACGATACTGTATTCTTCAAATTCGATCCGGGTAACCGGCAGATGGAAGGATTGGCCTTTGGCCGAAACCCGCACCCGGATGGTATCCGGAGATGAAACCGAGTTACTGTAAATCACCAGTCGATCCGACCAATCCCCGATCTGAACCGGCTTGCTTTGTAGGGTAATGAAAAGCGAAGCCTGGGGATTAAGTCTAACAGAATCGGGAGGCCGATAACTGAACAGATTACCGTTCAGCCATTTCAGACTGTCGATCACCAGCGGCACAATCCCTTGGTTGACCAGTTCCAAATCCATATCGGAGCTATCATGGATACAGGTCGAATCAAAATCGATCGAAAGGGCGGAATAGGCGGTCAGGGCATAACCGACCCGGGCCTGCATCACGATTGTTTGCTGCGGCTGATAGGGATCATTGCCGTCAACGGTCAGGATAGCCCGGATTATCTTTCCGGTATCCTGGGTGACGGTCGGCAGAAAGCTCAGTGCTATCGTATCGATCGACCCGGCCTCAATCTCGACCGGCAAGGGGGTTTGCCAGGTAAAATAGGGATGATTGGATTGCAGATTCACCACCGTCAACGGATAACATCCCGGATTCCACAGCCGCGCTTCCGCCGGACTGGAAACACCCAAATCCCGCAAAGCAAATTCCACCGTATCGGTAATAACATCCATTCGCTGACCATGGCTCCGCCCAATCAGGATACAGGTATCGGGCGATCCCGGATCATTGCTGGAAATCTGGAGAGTCGTTGTGTAAATTTTGATGCTGTCGGGATGGGTGTGAGGATTGAATACCAGCCCGACCGTTCCCGATTGACCGGGAGGGATCGAATCCATCGGTTGGAAATCCACCCGGAAAACCTGGGGATATCGGCTGACGACACTGTCCAGCCAGAGCGGAATACTGCCGTTGTTGTTTATCGTCAGGATTTGATAATCGGAATCATTCCGGATACAGACCGAATCGAACATCACTACCGGACTGGAAATCCCCATCACCGGATACCCGGAACTCCCCCGCATGGTAATCGTGACCGGATTGCGGCCGATCAGGGGATCATCGGAATAGATCCGAAAGGATTCGATATGGAGACTGGTGTCCATCGGCAGGAAATAGACCGGGATATCGAGACTCCCACCGGGTTCAACCGCCAACGGAAAAGTCCGGCCAAGCTGGAGCATGTCCAGATAAAAGGGATCATGGGTCATCATTCGATCGAGCGTCAAGGGATAGCAGCCGGGATTGTCAACCCGGAGCGTCTGATAAACCCGATTCCCGATTCCTCCCTGGGCAAACCGAAGGGTATCCGATTCACTCAGGCCGCTGGAATGGGTCACCCTGATATTTTGACTGCGGACACTGTCGGTTCGGATCCAATAGGTATCGACCGGATGATAGTAATGATTGGTATGAAAGATCAGACGGGCCGAATCAGGACCGATTCCGGGAGGGATATACCGGATATAAAGTTTAAGTTTTATATGTCCGCCGGAGGTCAATAAAACTGTATCCTGAATGATGGTTGAAAAATGAAGGGTATCCCCTCGGCTGATCTCGAAACTCATCGGAAGATCCTCATCCACCTCGATCCTATAAATTCTCAATCCGGCCGTGCCGCTATTGGCGATATCCAGCCAGTCGATCATCGGCACATGATTGCAGAGTGTCGAATCGCCGATATGAAGCTGAGCGCTATCGATACTCAGCTCGGGCGATATTCCCTTCCCTTCCAGTGCCATGGTATCTCTCCCACCGGAAACCGAATCGTACTCCAGGATCAAGGTATCGGTCATCCATCCGTTTTTGAGCGGTTTAAAGGTTACGGCAAAGTATTTATGCTCAAAAAAAGGGGATCTCATAGAATCGGCCGGAGTGGTCAGAATAAAGGCCTGATCCTGACCGGTAAAATACCAGTTTTCAATCCGGACCTTATCGCAGCCCTGATTGATGATATGGCATTCCCCAAATCCCGTCTCCTTCCCGACCTCGATCGAACCGAAATCGTGGGAGAGAGTGATTAATTCAGGGCGTGGAGTCTCAACCTTGGCGATCGTTATCGGAACCGGCAGCTTGGGGGCATTTCCGGCATCCGAATAGAGCATCAGGATATCGGGCATGGGAGACAGGGGCGTGGAGGAAACCAAGACCAGCCCAAGGCTTAATTGAATGGATTCCATTGCCTTAAGCGACACCGGAAGCAGCGGTGAACAGGTAATCCATTTCAGATTTCCGGCTATTCCGGTTTCAGCCAGGCTGTCGATCTGGAGCGACAGATTCCCCGTATTGCGGATGGTCAACACGATGTCAAAGGTATCGGGATAACAGACCGAATCGATGACCATCGAGGTGGGTGTGACCTCGATATCGCGTCGGCCGCCGATGCCATCGACATAAACAATCAGGGTATCCCGGCGGTCCTTGTTAGACAGAATCAGCCAATCTTCGCAATACCCGCTGTCGATGGGAGTGAACACGATCGGCAGGCGCAGGGAACTGTCCGGAAAAACAGAATAGGGCCCGGAAGAGTGTACCGGACGGAAAACCGCCGTCCCTTTCGGATCCAGAAATCCCACGCTATCGATGGTCACCGGCTCGCGGCAGGTATTGATTATCTCCAATTCACGGATTTCGGAACGGCTCACCAACACCGGGCCGAAATGCAGTTCTTTCTCCGGAATGAGCAGACCAAGAGTTTGAATGGTGAATGGGAACTGCAGGGTGTCATACAGGCTATCATCGATCCAGTCGGGTTCCAGGCTGGGCTGAAGGATAGCCAAGGTATCGATCAATAATAAATCCTGATTGGGAGGCGAATAGGTATGTTCATAATAGAGGTGTTTATGCGTCGATTGCAGGTAGGGCAGCCTGACGGTACCCTGGTAGGTGGTATCGCGCCAGCCGCGATGCCGGAACTGCAGGCGGAGACTGTCGGTTCGATCCAGGGCTTGATCCGGGGCATTCAGAGGAGCGCCAGGCTGAAGTTCCCCATAACTTAGCCCGCCCCATTCCAGAAAATCCGGCAGGGTCCGAATGGCGGTCAGGGTGTCATAGACCGGCCGCATCAGAGATCGGCTGTTCAGTTCCAATTGGAACAGTGTATCGCGGGTATGGCACAATGCGGCTGAGGATTCACCCGATCGGGGGATGCGGGGAAACAGACCGTAATCGACCGAATCGGAAGAAAACAGAAAGTATCCTTTCAGGCTGTCGTCTTGCGACAGACTGTCGTCAAACCAGGGATCATCAAAGCGGTTGAGGGCAAATCCCAGGTACAGGGTATCGGCCCCGGGGGGAATCGGCACGAATTCCCGGCTTTCTCCAATGTAAAAGGCCTGCTGAAGCCTGAGCGGATAATCGG
>JAGOEH010000183.1 GCA_017997825.1 Candidatus Delongbacteria bacterium
ATTGGGAATGGTGATGGCCCGGCTGGTGGTGATTCCCTTCATAATATCGGCAATGATGGCATCGGGATCTTCGGTGCGGGGATTATCGCTGGTCACGATGCATTTGGATGACAGCTCGGCCGCAATTTTTCCCATGATCGGCCGTTTGGTCCGGTCACGATCCCCTCCGCAGCCGAAAATGGTGATCACATTTTTCCAGCCGATTTTATACAACGACTGGATAGCCTTTTCGAGGGCGTTGGGGGTATGGGCGTAATCCACATAAACATTGGAGCCGACCTTCTGCAGGCGCCCGGGAACTACGATCTCGGCAGACGATACAGCCCGGGCGATATCGGCCAGGGGGAATCCCAGGGCATGAACGGCTACCATGGCCTGAGCGACATTATAGACATTGAACAACCCGATCAGGTTGGTGGTCACCGGGATGTTGTGGAGGTGAAAACGGGTCATCCCGGTTTCATAGATACAATCGGCAATCCGGAATTCTGCATCCGGTGAGAATCCGATGCTCCACACATCGGATAGTTCTTTCTCCAATCGGGTTCCATATTCGTCATCGATATTGATAATGGAATGTCCATGGCAATAGTGAGTAAAGAGTCGTTTTTTAGCCTGGAAATAAGTTTCCATATCGTGATGATAATCCAGATGGTCCTGTTTCAGATTGGTGAATGCCGCCACCTGGAAATCGATCCCGTAGACCCGTTGTTGGTCCAGAGCATGAGAGCTGGCTTCCATGATTACATAATCGACTCCGGCCAGATCCATAGTGGAAAGCATCTCATGCAGTTTCAGGAAGGAAGGGGTCGTATTGGCGACAGGAATGACCTGATCCAGGTAACGGCTATTGATGGTACCGATAATACCGGTTTTATGTCCCAATGATTTCAGGATAGATTCGCAGATATAGGTGAATGAGGTTTTACCGTCGGTCCCGGTAACGCCGATCATATTCAGGTGATAGCGATCGAATCGATAAAAATTCCGGGCCAAAAGAAACATACCTGGTTTGACATCATCGGATTCGATGAACAGGACATGAGGATAGCGGGATCGGAGGGATTCATCCAGCGGCAGAGAGAAGACGGCGATCGCTCCTTTTTCGATCGCCGAAGGGATAAAGCGCCGTCCGTCCGATTGGGTACCTGTCCGGGCGATGAAAAGGGATCCAGGGGCGACATCATTGGAATCATCCGTAATTTTAAGAATATTGAGATCGGAAACCAAGTGATTTCCGCTCAACCGATAGGATAAGCCTTCAAGAATTGTGGAGAGTTTCATGTAACAAAATTACAATGGAAAGGATAAAATATCCAGTCATTTTTTCATGATTATTCAGTAATCCTGGCTTTATAGATAGAATTAAAAACAATAATGTAGCATAATGAACAATGAGGATTTAGAAGTGATAATGGATTATCGATATAAAACTCAGATTATGACCATCTTAAATCAATTTCCATGATTTTAAAACTTGCTCGGTTTCAATAATAAATCTTTTGATTGAATTATCGCTGTTTTTCAGTGTATCAAAACTCATAGCCTTTACCAAGTCTTCAGCGTGTTCGAGGCCGCCTAATAAAACATTCCCACCAGCATTCTCGATAGCTTCACGTAAAAGGGTTTTATATCGGTATTTTTCACATTTTTGATCTGGGGCTTTACATCCTTTACCAAAAACTGCTTTAAAAGCTTGAAAATCAATAAGTAACCATCTTTCAACATGTGGATCCGGCAGAGCATGGATCAGAGGAATCGGATCAAAAAATGGAGTAATACAACAATCAATTTCATTTTTCTTAGCGAAATAGCCTTTACAATTGCAGTCCAGAGCAATTATTAAAGCATCGTGTTGACGACTAAATCCTTTTTCGACATCATGCAGGTACTTTTTAAAGCTTGTAATAACGTTTCCTTTACCATGTTTTGCACTGAGTACATTGATGGTAATGGAACCTGCGGGAGCCATTCGACTGATCAGGTTACTGATAACAACCTGATGGCCATAATCCTCGCCAAAAAGAGCTAAACTATACATCCAGATCGCCTCTCATAATCATCTCGGAGAGTGATGAACATTCATTATTCAATGCATTGCCTATTCCATCGTGCCGAAATAAGCCGGTCTCATTAAAACGATGGATTGCGGTATTTCCGTTTTTTTTACTGCAAATATACAATGAATCATTATCAACCATATCCGGCAGAACAGGAGAGTGAGTTGTAACGATGATTTGAGAATTTTTATCAGCGATAGTTTTCAGGTATTCCGCAATCAATTCAATTCGCCTGGGATGAATACCATTCTCAGGTTCTTCAAAACAGATTAAAGAAGGTTTAGTTTGACCACCACTGATAGATAGCAAGCCAAGCAGACGAAGAGTACCTTCTGAGAGAAGTCGGGAAGGAATTTTGACATTGTTTTCAATGAGTGAGAGTTCGACCTCGCCTGTTTTATTATCGATTATAGTTTCGATATGATCGATTGTTGGGATGATACTATGCATTGCCCGTTCAATCGCTTTGAATTTTTCAGGTTTATTGTTTTTAAGAGTATGGAGGAATGCAGCCAAATCTTCACCCATCATACCAATATGAATGACCTCTCGAGTTGGATTAGCAGCTCTCATTCTTTCACGTGGCTCGAAATAGTAAAACATCCAATTCTCCATCTCACGTTTCAAGGCAGTAAGATGGGGGTAATGTGGCGGATATAGAGGCAAGGATAGAATAGTATAATCAAGTCCAATTTCATAAAAAGTCGGATGGGCTTGTCCTTCCATTCGGAGACTCAGTCGATTATCTTTTTTTTCCAAAAAAGGAGTACGACTGTTTTTAACATTCAGATCCTGCTTTAATGCACAAATCTTCTCATTTTTTATCCTTAAAAATCCCTTCTGTGGTATAAACTCGACTTCAAGATCATATCGGAGGGAATTTTCCTTAATAAAACCTTTATTGTTGTCAAGGGGTGATAGTCCTTTTCTCATGTTAACAATCTCATTATTGACTTCATTGACAATGAAATCCGACAATTCGATATCCACTGAAAATGAAAAGTCAACCGAATCTCTTTTGAGTAATCCTTCTATACCCTTATCGGGAAATGTAAATGATTCAAGTGGTCTCCCGCGGTAGGGAGAATCAAAAGCATTTTTTAGCGGTTTAGTGGTAGCCATTCTGGACAGAAGCTGTAAGGCATCAAGAAAGTTGCTTTTACCGGAGGCGTTTGGGCCGAAAATTACGGATAGAGAATTAAGTTCAAGCTCAAAATCATTAAATGATTTATAGTTATTTATTCTTATTCTTTTTATCATTTTATCTCCCTGTTACTTCAAAAACAAAATAGATCTGCATTTGAATACCATACAAAAAGATCATTTTGATTTCAATAAAACACTTTTTTTTAATAAAACAAGTGAAATATATTGAGTTTATGTTAATAGCTCTATCACATCCACCCACCCGCGAGGAATGCGATTCAGCAGTTGATTGACAGACTCCGAGCCATCGAAGGAATCGCAAGATCGGGTTAACGCTCAAAAATTTTCCAGTACCAGCGGACAGGACGGTTTTTGGCTTTAAACTCTTTAATGATCGTTCGCATTGCATTCCGCCCATCCAGGTAGTAATCGTGACACTCTTCTTGGATATCCTTCACCATCTTTTCAGCAACATCTTTGACTTCTGTTTCTATTCGTTGCTCGTTTTCAAGTGATTCATCTGCCCACTGATCGAATTCAATATAGACATTGATTGCTTCAGCAATATCTACATCATCATCTGACATGATACTTTTCCCCCATTCGATCAAATCATCGATCGTTTTTAGTCTTGCGATTTTTCCCATAGCACTTCTCCCACAAGCATCTGCCAGTACCAACGTACTGGTTCATTGTCTTCATTGATCCCTTCTATATAGATCTCTGTCATTTCTCTTAATTCGGAATCTTTTCTTAGCTGCATTTTTATTGCCGAAAAACCTTCTCCACCATCCCACCAGTCGCGATATAATAAGCCAGAATATGAGCAGCCCTTATCCCGGGTTCTGTAAACAAATCCATGGAATAGCAGTCGACACTGTAAACAGTAGAATCCTCATCATCATTCCGGTAGACTATATATCCCCGATCGGTATTCGGATCGCTGGGTTTTGGAATTGTTGTCTGAATTACCCGCTCGTTGGCGACGATGATCGGGCGACGGCTGTAATTGGTAATCCATTTGTGAGCCCTCATCCAGGCTTCTTTATCGGCTTCTTTCGGTACCCGGAATGTGGTGGGGAATTTCATGACAACCCGATAGTAATCCTTTTCCGCTTCAGACAGCCCTAACATGGTGTATGTTGCGCAAAAGGACATCATGAGCAATCCGACCAGTATTGCTTTGACCATCGCTTTCATAGAAACCCCCATTTATATTGATTCAATTGATATAGTATCAGTTAAATGGTTCGTCAATCGGATAATAACCATATAATCCAAAATTGTCAATTATTTTCCTCATCTTTATTCTTTTCATTAAATCCCATAATTGAAAGCTTAATCAATGGCTTATCATTCCAGCCCAGGATTTTCCGCCGTTTCGTCCGGGTCTCGACCGGTATGATTGACCCATGAATGATCATGCTAGAGTCGGATTCGTTGGTGCCAAGGATCATTCCGTCTCCCATGTAAAATACTCACATGGGTTTATCAGCTAATCGCACAGTTTGGACACAATATATTTAACTTGTAGTGATTAGTATTCTATCAGACTACAATCAAATTCTGCTCTATCAAAGAGGGAACAATCTTGTTTTCAGTTCTGTTAAATCTTAGGTGATAGTAAACGTTGAAAATGGATTTTAGTTTGCGCTACTATTGAGATAAAAAATCAATTTTGCAGGATTGATCACAGAGGGGGAAATTTATGGTAAAAAGAGCATGGTTGAAATCTATTGAGGATCTGCTCGAATGGGGGATAAGGACTATGTCGGACGATGAGGTCGATTATGGAGAATTGATCAATTTGTTCGGGGAATTTGATAACTGGGCCGCTGAATCCGTAGAAGACGAACAGCGAATCGAGAAAGAGATGAAACCGATCGCGGACAAGATGGTAAAGAATATCAAAAAATACTATAGAAAATACTATTATCCAGAATGTAAGTCAGCTTTAAGATATATTGCTCAGAATCGGATTGCCGCCGGAAAGGTTCCGATCCGTTGGTACTGGAAAATATTCGAGCAACAGCTTTAGCACGATATGAGATACCCTTCAGGTTTCGGAGATTTTCTATCCATTTGCTGTTTATGCATGAGTTTCATGTTCGGCATAATATTGTCAATATCTATACGAATCCATTCTTTCAGGTAGTTTAGGCTTACTCACGATATGATTTTCCTTTGCTCTGATAACTGGAAGATCTCTTTGATCTTTCTCATCGATATCCTTTTGCCAGACATTATCACTATCTCCTTTCAGATTCAGCTTCCAAAAGTGATAGTAATAATAATGGTTTACAAAATCAACACGCCCAAATCCGGTTCATTCTGACCCCCCTATCCGGTTTTTCAACCGCTTGGGGGTCAGTTTCATCCGGATTTAGGGGTCAGTTTGTTCCGGATCAGGGGGTCAATATCATCCGGATTGGAGGGTCAGCTTCGCCCGGATTCTCCATTCAGAAATTCTCTTGCTGATGTTCGCAATGATCAAAATATTCGCGTTTCAATTGCTCATAGCGAGTTCAGAAATGAATACTCCAGGCAACCAGTCAAAAGACATAGCAGAGTTTCAATTGCTCATAGCGAGTTCAGAAATTAATCTTCTCGTCCTGGATCGCGTTAGATATTTCAAGGTTTCAATTGCTCATAGCGAGTTCAGAAATCAGGTCCACCACGGATCGATACGAATTGATGCCCTGTTTCAATTGCTCATAGCGAGTTCAGAAATTTGTACCCGCTTGCTAATCGCTAATCTATAACGATGTTTCAATTGCTCATAGCGAGTTCAGAAATTTTGCGTGTTATTTGGGGTTTCAAAAACACCAAAGCGGTTTCAATTGCTCATAGCGAGTTCAGAAATCAAAGGGAAATTTCTTTGTCTACCTGGAAACACGTGTTTCAATTGCTCATAGCGAGTTCAGAAATTGGGATGTGAACCTTAGTGGTATCCACGCCATACCCAGTTTCAATTGCTCATAGCG
>JAGOEH010000184.1 GCA_017997825.1 Candidatus Delongbacteria bacterium
CTCTGTTGTGATTTTTCTTGGACAGCATAATTGCCAACCTGGTTTCCGTTTTTCAATTTTTAACCACGTAACCCTTGGAAATTCAACATGCTCTTTCTCGACTAAAAACTATTTTGGACAGCATTGAAGTTATACGAATATTCCGGACTGGGAAGCCAACTCTTATAATCTCATCAGCTTCAATGGTACACCGATAGAAAGCAGGGAAATAAATTAAGCCCATAATAAAAAACGGCAGGATCTTGAGCCGCCCAGCTCGCAACCCTGCCGTTTTTCGGATTAAACCGTTAAGGGGGGATTTATGAGGAAGGAATGTTACCTAATCAACATCATCTTACGGGAAATCTTACGGTGATCGCTATCAAGCCGGTAAAAATAGAGCCCGGTGGAAACCTGTTCGGCATTCCATTCGACAACGTAACTGCCGGCCGGCTGGTAATCATTCACCAGTTCGGCTACCTTCTGTCCGGTAATATTGTAAATACTCAGGTTAATATGTCCCGCCCGTTCCAGACTGTAACGGATCGTCGTAGTCGGGTTGAAGGGATTGGGATAATTCTGCAGCAGATTCATCGATTTATCGATCACCTGTTCACCATCATCCATTCCACTGGTTCCTCCGGATCCTGAGAAATCAGCCCATCCGGCGGTCCAGTCGGTATAGCCGAAAGCGCCCACAAAGACCGCCGTCGTATCAAAGAATCCATTGGACGGAGGGACTGCTGCGCCGCTCAGTACCGGCGATCCGGTGGTCGGCATAACATCCGGGTTCGACAGATCAAAGGCCCGGTTCAACTTCACCTCGCCTGCCGTACTCAGTATCCGTCCCTGATGCGTACCGGTAAACCAGGCGCCCCAGTCTTTCACCAGTCCCGTCTTGGTGCTGTCCACACCCTTGTCGCAGCCGGCAATGATGCTGTTCTTCAAAAAACAGCTATTGGAATCGGCACCCGCTCCCGTGCCCGATCCGTCCAGGTAAACCCCGGTCGGCCAGCCCACGATCAGCGCGTTGTAAATCCGGTTGTGCGAGTTGCGCCGCAGATGCATGCCTCGTTTATAGTTGGAATTGATCGCCGAACCCGTTCCGTCCTTCGGCCCGATCAATGTTACATTACTCCAGGTCGGCGAGGTGATCGGCTGGTTGAAAGAACCCGTACCGTCATTGTCCGACTCAAATCCGTTGGAACTGGATTGATCGGCCACCGCCGGATCCCGCAACGATACCAGGTACTGTAATTTGCCGCTATAACCAAAATCACTGTCAAAATCATCATCCCAGCCCCGATAGGCAATCAGGTATTTACAGTTGACCGATCCTCCGAACCACTCATAGGAATCGTCTCCGCTGTAGCTGACCTGAATATGATCGATCACCGTCCGACTTCCCACTCCGCCGAAGGTCAGGCCGTTGATCTCGTTATTAGGTGAAAAGGCGATCCCGGGATATTCGATCCGGACATACTGCATCACTCCGCTGCTGTCCTGCGGATCGCTCCCGCCGTAACTGTCGCCCGGACCCTCGATCGACGCCGTTCCTCCCGGCACATTGATCGGGGCCCGCCCCAGCAGAATGATCCCGCCCCAATCCCCATAGGTCGGAGTTTGGACAGAATTCGGTTTCTTGAATTCACTGGTAAATACGATCGGGTAATTCTGCGTCCCCTGAGCGATGATCTTCCCACCGGGTTGCACGATCAGGCTGCCCTGGGAAGAGTTCTCACCATAAATCACCGTTCCCGGTAAAATTGTCAACACACCCCCGTCAACAATCCGGACAAATCCTTTTAGAATATAGGATTTATCGGGTGTCAGGGTCATTGTTCCACTGATGGTACCTTCGATGGAAACCGGATTATTATAATCCGTACCCACCGGATATCCCATCGGATTCCAATTAGCCCATCCGGCGGTCCAGTCGGTATAGCCGAAAGCGCCCACAAAGACCGCCGTCGTGTCGAAAAATCCATTGGCCGGAGGGACCGCTGCGCCGCTCAGTACCGGCGATCCGGTGGTCGGCATAACATCCGGGTTCGACAGATCAAAGGCCCGGTTCAACTTCACCTCGCCTGCCGTACTCAGTATCCGTCCCTGATGCGTACCGGTAAACCAGGCGCCCCAGTCTTTCACCAGTCCCGTCTTGGTGCTGTCCACACCCTTGTCGCAGCCGGCAATGATGCTGTTCTTCAAAAAACAGCTATTGGAATCGGCACCCGCTCCCGTGCCCGATCCGTCCAGGTAAACCCCGGTCGGCCAGCCCACGATCAGCGCGTTGTAAATCCGGTTGTGCGAGTTGCGCCGCAGATGCATGCCTCGTTTATAGTTGGAATTGATCGCCGAACCCGTTCCGTCCTTCGGCCCGATCAATGTTACATTACTCCAGGTCGGCGAGGTGATCGGCTGGTTGAAAGAACCCGTACCGTCATTGTCCGACTCAAATCCGTTGGAACTGGATTGATCGGCCACCGCCGGATCCCGCAACGATACCAGGTACTGTAATTTGCCGCTATAACCAAAATCACTGTCAAAATCATCATCCCAGCCCCGATAGGCAATCAGGTATTTACAGTTGACCGATCCTCCGAACCACTCATAGGAATCGTCTCCGCTGTAGCTGACCTGAATATGATCGATCACCGTCCGACTTCCCACTCCGCCGAAGGTCAGGCCGTTGATCTCGTTATTAGGTGAAAAGGCGATCCCGGGATATTCGATCCGGACATACTGCATCACTCCGCTGCTGTCCTGCGGATCGCTCCCGCCGTAACTGTCGCCCGGACCCTCGATCGACGCCGTTCCTCCCGGCACATTGATCGGGGCCCGCCCCAGCAGAATGATCCCGCCCCAATCCCCATAGGTCGGGGTACGCGAGGATCCATAAACCGCAAATTCACTGGTAAAGACGATCGGTTTTTCCGGCGTTCCCTGAGCGATAATTTTTCCTCCAGGCAATACAATCAGACTACCCTGAGAAGCATTTTCGCCTAAAATCATGGTTCCGGGTTCGATTGTCAGCGTCACTCCGCTGTCCACCCGGACAAACCCTTTCAACAAATAGGTGTTTTCAGCACTCAGCCGGGTATTGGCCGAAAGCGTGCCCTGAATGACCACCTGAGCTTCCATGCACCAGTGCATGGCGATCATCGTTACCAGCGTTAATAAAATTCGTTTCATGCTATCTCCTGGTTAAGGTTGGATCAATTTCACCCGGAATGATCCGGGATGAAACCCTGTATGAATCTTCCGGCGGATTCCCCGGCCGGAGCATCAATTCCATCATTTCACCGCTCATTCGAGCTCGGCCGGCGCTGTCGTTTCTTTTTACATCACATTTTCTTAAATAGCGTCATAAGTCCGCATCCGTCACAGCCCGAAAAAGCGTATCACTCCATCAACCCACCGCAGTCATTTTCAAAACCCGTCAGTGTCCTCGCCATTTCAATAACTATATGAGAATCCTATCGAATAGGAAGGATTGCGGCGCACCAGTTCACTGATCCGATCACCTAACCCCGGAACTTCCTGGATATACTTCTGATTCTGTCCCAGGATATCCTTGGCATTGGCTTTGACTGAAACCCGGCTGAACAATCTCTTACTGAGCGAGATATCAATCACGTCCCGCGGTTTTTCCACTATATCCCCGGTGTCATAGGAACCGACCTTGGCAATCTTGGCTCCGACCCGATTATAGACTATCGATACGGCCAGTCCTTTTTCATAATCATCATAGTATAGACCGGTGTTGATGATATAGGCCGCTTGCCCTTGCAAAGCCCGGTCCTTTTTCTGGAACCCGATTTCATCTCCCAGATCGATTTTGGAGTGAATCAAACTCAAATTACTGACCATGGAAAGGTGGCGCATCACAGGACTCAGAAATGCCAGATTCTTTTTCAATTCGATTTCAAATCCATAGACTTTGGCATGATCGGCATTCTTGAAGGTCCGGGTCGGCGCGTTAGCCCCGGTCGGGATCAGGGTCTGTTCGATCGGATTCTTGAAATACTTGTAAAACAAGCTCAGCGAAATCATTTCATTACCCGAAAGAAACCATTCATACCGCAGATCGAAGTTATCGATCAAACTTCGGACCAGCTCCGTATTGCCCTGAACATTCTCATTATTGATAAAATCGTAATAACTGAAGGGAGCCATTTCGCGGAATTCCGGTCTGGCCAGGGTTCGCCCATAGGATCCCCTCAAATTGGTACTCGACGAAAGCCGATAAATCATATTCAGACTAGGCAGCAAATCCCGATAATCATGCTCGACGCGGACCGGTTCATTGGTCAAGGTTTTGGAATCCAAATTCTGCTCGGAGTGTTCATAACGCAATCCACCCGTTATCGTCAGATTATGATGAACCGTAAAATCGGTCATGGCGTAAAAGGCCCATATCATCTGATCGGAGGTGTAACTGTCAGCCCCCTTGGTCTGCTCGACCACTTCAATGAATTTGGAATTGATATTTTGCGCGCTGAAGATGTCGGAGATCGGAAGCTGTAGAATACTGTCTTCCGTCATAAAATTTCCCCCGGGGATATTCCGGAAACCGAAGAACCGGGCACTAAAATCACGAGATTTGCTGTCACTCATCATCCCGATTCTCACCGTGGGCATAGTGGCATCCTGGAAGGGTTTCAGTTTCAAATTCAATGCTGATCCATAGTTCTCGTCTTCCAATTGACTAAAAAACCTGAAATTCAAGGATTGATCCAGCAAAAATCGGAGCGGTTCATCCGGATTGTCAATATCCCGTGAGTAGGCATAGCGTCGTGAATCCGGTTCATCCCGTTCCGATCGACTATAATTCAGATTCCAGTTCAAATCGAGCCCTGACCGGACACGAAAATAGTGTTCGCCGATCAGCTGATGAGAACTCATGGACTGAGAAACGAATTTCAGTGAGGTGTTGTCCCGATACTGCGAGGTATAATTGTAAAATCCGGCAAAGGATGCGGTTTCATCATCCATCGTTCGATTAAAGGTGTTCTTCAGGCTCAGTTTATGATGATCCCCGATCTTGAGACTGGTGTTCAGCAACGACCCGATCAACACCGAACGGGTGTAGGACGATGATTGGTATTGGTATTGCAGTTCATCGGTCCCACTGGTATAAAAGGCTTTATCCGAATCTTTGTGGTGATAGGAATTGGAATAATTTAGCGAGCCCACATATCCCCAAACCATAGAGTTGAAATCATGTTTGTTGCCGAAACTTAGTTTATAACTACCATTGAAGGGGGCCTTGTCGGAACGGGTGGCCCAGTTGTTTTTAAATGAGAGTCCGATCTGCTGTAGCTCCGCATCCGTGTAGTTTCCTCTAACCACCTTGGTATCCGTAATCAGATCAGGCAATTGACGGGTTCCGTTATCATATCCCAGCCAATCGGAGGAACTCCCCTGATAATGGGTATAGTTCCGCAGCGATACATCAGAATCGAAGCCGGCGGAAGTCGAAAAGGTCAGAATCATCTTGGAGGGAAACTCAATGGTATTGATTTCCACCAACCCGCCGGAATAATCGGCCGGCTTGTCCGGTGTAAAGGCTTTGGTGGTTATCACCTGCTCAATCAGATCAGCCGAAAAAATATCATAGGAAAAACTCTTCTTTTCCGGATCCGTACTGGGAAGATTGGCCCCATTCAACTGAGTATTATTGTAGCGATCGCCGACACCCCGGATATACACAAACTTTCCATCCGCCAGATTGACTCCGGTCATCCGTTTCAACACGTCCACCGCATCCGAGCTGCTGTTTTTCTTGATCAGCTCCGAACTAACCCCCTCAATAATCGTCAGTGAATTCTTCTGGAGCTTGATCATCGAGACCTCGGTATTGCTTAAGGCCTCTGCCGTCACTTCCACTTCATTAATATCGATGGCGGACGGCACCAGGCTTACCGACAACGGTACATCGCGTCCGGCCTGAACATGAATATCCTTTACCACCATTGACTGATAGGAGATATAATTGAATCGCAACTGATAGATCCCGGGAGGCAGCTTGTCCAAACGAAACCGGCCATCCAGATCGGTCGTGGTCCCCAACATCGTTCCCTCGATCATGATGTTGACTCCGATCAACTCCTCATTGGTACTCTGATCCACTACCCGGCCCGATATGGAACCTAGTTCCCCTGCAGTGATCAGACAACCATGACATACCGCCAGTAA
>JAGOEH010000016.1 GCA_017997825.1 Candidatus Delongbacteria bacterium
CCCTCTTCATCGGCTGATTCGATACACACCAACATACGGGGCTTCCCCTCGACCAGCTGAAAGGTCAGTGTCAGATTATAAGCCACTACATAGTTCGGATCGCCGCCTACCGACATGATCTTCTGACTCTTACATTTGGTCTTGGCCTGAGTGACCTGATCCGAGCTGGTCCCTTTGGGAATGTACAATACATTGATACCGGCCAGATTGTCCAAGCCTACCGATTTGACATTGATCTTATCGGTTGAACTGGCAACTGCACCTTTCAGAAAATCCAACATCGGACCACCATTGAGTACCCCAAGACTCACTTCTCCTTTGGGTGCCCCACTGATTTCACGGGTATACGAAAGCACCTTGACCAATAGTACTGATTGTACTTTTTCCGGACAGATATCACCCGCAAAACTGGATACTGCCAACCACAACACCCAACCAAGCAACAGCGCAATTCTCATCGACATACTCCTTGTGTCTTTTAAGATACTCACTCTCTTCATAGCTAACACCATTTCAATTGTAATTTAATAAAATTCATTATCTTTGTCAAGCATTTTTGTAAAATTTCCTTTAAAACCCCCCATTCTTATTCGTTATCATTGAGCCAGGTCGGTTCCGGTCAATCCCTGAAGCCATTCCCAAGGTAGGGCCTTGCTTGCAATCCTCTGCCGTTCGTCCGTTTGGCGTCTATCCGGCCATCAGAACGGCAACAGGTAATGCCAGGAAACCTGGAGACGCCGATCTTTTTCCCGGGTTTCCGTATCGTAGTAATAGCTGTAATTCAGAAACAGAGTTTTGTACAAACGAAATTCGATACTAAAATTGTGCCTCATATCCAGAGAATTCCGATTGTCATACGGGAGCTCGCGGGAAAGGAATGTTCCGGTATAGGTTGCGAACAAGCGATTGGTGATATATTTCCCCAGGGTCACCCGCGAATTGGAGAGGAGTGTCCAGTAGGAAAGCTGTTGATCTCCATTGGCGCCGGAAGTAAGATTACCGAAAACGCCCGGATTGATCCTCAAAAAATCCACAAAGGGCAGATTGTGTTTGATGCGGGATTCCAGAAACTGGAGATATTGCTGCACAAAGTAGGTGTTTACGCTGTTAAACACCAGTTGGGTTGCGTACTCTCCATAGTTATTCTGCGGCCCGAACTGTTCCGACAGAATCTGATTGTCGTTGAGCTGATCATCGTAAGTCATTTGGATCAGGCGATCCGAACTGAGTTTCCACCTTATATCTTCGATCCGTCCGCGGTTTACCGGCTGATGGGAGATCGGATCGATGAAATAGGGTTTGATTTCAAGGACCTGGTCTTTGCCCAACTCCGGATCATAATACTGGTGAATGGCTTTCCCGCTGACCGTAGTCAAGATATCCTGGCCGCTGAACTCCAGGGAACTGTTTTGCAGATCGAAACTTTTCCCCATATAATTGATCTTGCCCTCAGGAAATACGATGGATCCATTCAGAGTAAAATTGCTGTCGATCAGTTGTCCGACCAGGTTGAGACGGGTATTGTCCTCGATCCGGATCTGAGCGACATTATTTCTGAACCAGACATTTTGGTTGGCAACCAGGGCGATATGATAGCGCATGATGTCCAGGATGGAGCTATCAGAAGCGGGTTCATCATAGACCGGGGGGTAGAA
This sequence comes from Candidatus Delongbacteria bacterium, assembly GCA_017997825.1. Taxonomy (GTDB): domain Bacteria; phylum JAGOEH01; class JAGOEH01; order JAGOEH01; family JAGOEH01; genus JAGOEH01. The sequence goes on from JAGOEH010000016.1 coordinate 1,656, forward strand.
GAATTCCAGGTTTCGACCATGAATCATTCCCAACACATGGGCATCCGGATAGGGGCCGGCAATTAGAAAATCAGGCAGTCCGGGGGAAGGTCCCAGTTTTACATCACAATGATCGTAGCGCGGCATGATTCCCGGAATATTGACTCTGATCCAGTCGGTCCGAATCCACATATACCCCAGCGAATAGGGGATGACCCCAGTCAGAAAGAAAAATGGCGGGAGATCCCGGGTTGATTTGTCCTCCTGCCTCAGACTATCGGTATTATATACAAAAATTGAGGTCTGATCCACTTTACCCGACAGGTACTCGAGTGAAAAAAAGCGGGTTTGAGGATTCAGGGTCACCTTTCCCTGAACATCCGCCACCTTATCGATCAGCATCACCGGATAGAGTGTTCCGTGGGTGATATCGGCTGAAAACTCTTCAAACCAGAGTGAATCGGCTCTGCCGGCAAAGCAGAAATTCGCCTCGCCCCGGCTATCGGCACGACGAACAATATTCGGCAGTAATCGCGGGGTTATGGACAGCAGGTTACCCTCCAAACCGAATTTAAACCTGAAATTGTGTTCCAGATCCTCCGGTAAGTCCTTTCTTGTCCCAAACACATGGTAGACAACTCCGTTACCACTCAATTGATATTGGTTTTCCTTCTCCAGATGCATGTGCGGGAACTCCAGGGTAAAATTCCGATAGACGATGGTAAGCTCGATCAGATCGAAATACATAAACCAGAAATCGCCATTGATGGCCTGGACATTCCATTCGATAATCGGGCGTTTGTAATTTCCGGCCAGGGTCATGGTATACGAAAGGTTGCCTTTGATCCGATCTTTCAGCCAATTGAATGCCAAGGGGGCATAATAGGCATCGATCCCCTGGCCGGCGATTTCCCCGATCAGTGTATCCGGGGCAATAATGACGGAATCGGTTTTGGCCAGGACCGTATTTTCGGTGGATAATTCCACCTGATGGAAGGAGATGGTTTTATGGTGGTAGCGGATCCCGGTCCTAAGATACAGATTTCGAGCATACTGATACGACATATCGAGCAATTCACATTGTCCGCTCAGGTTGAATCGTCCATTGTCCCGGTTGATTTTAAACTCTCCCTGGGTGGATCCGTCCACTCCGTTCAGAAACGCAATCCGGCTCCACACATTCAGGATTTTTCGGAACGGGAGATAGTGCAACGAAATGGATCCCTGATAATCTTCTCCCTTCATGCTCCAGGCAAAACTTGAACTGTCGAGATAAGCCTGAAGATCGAGGCTGTCGTTGATGCGTTTTAGGCGAATATCCCACCGATAGTTCTCATGTTTGAAATGGAAGTACTCGGATTGGATCGAGGCCGATATCGTATCCAGGGAGGGGGAAAACTGCATCACGGCGCGGGCGGCTCCATTCAACTCATCCGGGGTGGTCAGAAAAAAGTCGCCGGTCAACTGGTAGGAGGAGGAACGAGTCAGGGAGAATACCCCATTGATGGTCGGATATCCGATTTTGTCCAGCTTGACGGGCAGAGGATAGTGGCTCAGATAGATTCGAAGATCCGGATCAAGGCACCACTTGTTTCCAAGCCTGACCGAACCGTTTAATCTGAAATTACGATTATTAGCGGCTGAAATCTTAAGATGGTCGATCGGTCCCAGAAAATCGGCTTGGATTTCACCCAGATTAAGCTGATCCAGGTAGTGATGATTGACCTTGACTGTAAGATCCAGTTGGGGAGTATTCCAAGCCCCATAAACTCGCCCGTCAATCGAATAGGAGAGGTCCCGGATCCAATCCGGAATCCCCTTCAGGATTGCCATACTGCCGGATGTTGAGAGATTCAGATCAAAGTTTTTTTGATGTCCCAGCGTGGCAGTTCCTGTGGCCTGGAGCGGGAATCGGGTGGTTCCCGCCTGACTGATCTGGAGCTGTAATCGGTGTGAATCAAACTGATAGTTACCGCTGAGCTGATAACTGATGGGGGTTTGATTGAGGTGTAAATGGAGCAGCCCCTGACCATCGACACCGGCCGGGTCCAGGGTAAGCATCATTTCGCCGTTTACCCCGGCCGATAGCCAGGACTGGTGAAGGATAGGATGATCATAAGAGAGCAGTTGAATCTTCACTTGATTGAGATGATAGAGATCGGGCAGCACGAATCCGCAATGGAAAGCATGATCCCGGTAAAGGAAGCGCACCGGAGGGATGGTGATTTGGTTATCCCGAATCAGCAGCCGAACACTGTCCGCCCGAATTTCAGTTTGGTTGAAGTTGAAGCGCAGGCCGGAAACACAATCCAATTCGCCATTCCAAACCGGGTGGCGGTTTTTGGGAAAATCGACTTGCCAGTTCATCTGATCCAGATCGCCGGAAACGGCATACGCCTCCGGAATCAGACCTTTGAAAAAACGATCCAGCGAAAATGGGGTATCCATCCGGGTCTGACAGGTCAGGCGATGAAACTGGGTATTCAATTCCATCCGCAGATTGGACCGAACCGGTTGAAGAAACTGAATTTCCGATTGAATGATCGGGGGTTTTACCGAATGAATCCAGGCCTCGAATTCCCATCGATTGAGCAGGGTGATCCGATCGGAAGCATACAGGTTGATGGAGGCCTGATTAAAAAAAATGTCCCCTTCAAACCAAAACTGAGACCATTGATGAATCTTCTGGAGCCAGAGTGTATCCATTCGATCGGAAATAGAATCCGCCCCGGACTGATAGAAATCAAGCTGGGGTCGTTCAAGATGGAGCGAAAGCTCCAAGTCGCCGAGGTGTAAATAATAGGCCACGATATTAACCGGACTGTAATTGAGGGAAATCTTATCGGAGGAGGCCTCGAAATGATCGGAAAGATGGAGTTGGAGTCGATCGATCTGGATATAACTGGTGGTCAGCGTTATATCGCCGCACTCGACCCTGAGTTGCCGGGCTTGAGGAAGAACCAGCGACATCAGGGATTGCAGCAGCAGGGAGTGTCTAATTTCATAATAGAGATGGAGAAAAATCAGGCCGGTCAAGGCCAGTGAAAAAAATAGAACGATCAGATCTTTTCGTCTATGCATAATACCGGATTAGAAGAGGGATGAAACGAGCCGGAGACAAGGGGGGAATCGGAGGATCGGCATCAGGTCTTGCCGATGGTAATATGATCCCGTTCCACGTCAACCTGGATAGAATCCCCTTGTTTGATTTCGCCTTTCAGAAACTTTTCGGATAGGAGATCTTCCACCATACTCTGGATGGAATGCTTGATATACCGGGCACCACCTTCTTCATCAGCTTCCAGATGGGCCAGAAATTGTCGGGCTTTTTCAGAAAGGTTCAAGCGGATCGCTTTTTCCGCCGCCCGCTGTCTGATCTCGTCAAACAGGAGATCGGCGATAGTTTCCATATTTTGTCGGCTGAGCCGGTTGAATACAATAATGTCGTCAAAACGATTCAGCAATTCCGGTTTGAAGGTTTTTTTCAGTTCTTTCCGGAGATAACTGTCCAGAGTCCGCTGGGAAAGTCCATCCGATTTATTGAAGCCCATCCGGGTCGTTGACGCCAATTCCGCCATACCGATATTGGAGGTTAAAATGATGATGGTATTACGGAAATTGACCTTTCGGCCGTTGGCATCACTTAGGATTCCGGTATCCAATACCTGCAGCAGGATATTATGAATATCGGGATGAGCCTTTTCAATTTCGTCGAATAAAACAATCGAATGCGGTTTTTTACGGATCCGTTCAGTCAGTTGTCCCCCCTCCTGGAATCCGACATATCCGGGAGGAGCCCCGATCAGGCGTGATACGTTGAACTTCTCCATATACTCGGTCATATCAAGCCGGACAATAGCCTCTTCTTTACCGAACAGTAATCGGGCCAGGGTGACGGCGGTATAGGTTTTTCCCACCCCGGAAGGCCCCAGGAATATAAAGGATCCGATGGGCCTCAACCGGTCACGGAATCCGGCTTGAGAGCGTTTCAGGGTATTGACGATCGATTTGACGGCTTCGGATTGCCCGACAATCATCCGATTCAGTTCTTTTTCAAGCAAAAGCAGGCGGTTGGAACTGTTCTCGCTAAGCTGCTGAACCGGGATACTGGTGATCTGACTGACCACTTCCCGGACAACCTCTTGAGTGACCATCGAGTTTTCACGGGTATAGTATTTATTCCATTCTTTGCGCGAGGTTTCGATTTCATGGCGGAGAGTCCGTTCGGAATCCCGCAGCCTGGCGGCCTGTTCATAGTCTTGGTGGTGAATGGCTTGCTGTTTGTGTTGTTCGACCTCGACCAGTTTTTTTTCCAATTCTTCCATTTCCGGGGGAAGCTGCTGAGAACGGATATGAAGAAGAGCGCCGGCCTCATCGATGACATCCAGGGCTTTATCCGGCAGGAAACGGTCGTTGATGTAGCGGTCGGATAGGATAGCGGCGGCTTTAAGGCTTTCGTTATCGTAGCGGACCTGATGAAACGACTCGTAACGGCCGACTAATCCTTCCAGGATTCTGACCGTATCATCGACCGAAGGCGGATCGATCATGATAGGCTGGAAGCGCCGTTCCAGAGCCCCGTCTTTTTCGATGAACCGTTTGAATTCATCGGCGGTGGTAGCGCCGATACACTGCATCTCGCCCCGGGCCAGCATGGGTTTGAGCATATTGGCGGCATCCAACGATCCTTCCGATCCGCCGGCCCCGATCAGGGTATGAATCTCATCCAGAAACACGATAATATTGCCGGAATTAACGATTTCGGTCAGAATACTCTTGATCCGCTCTTCAAATTGCCCTCTGAATTTGGTACCGGCCACGATTGAGCCCATATCCAGCGAGATAATCCGTTTATTCTTAAGATTCTCCGATACATCATGCTGAATGATTCGCTGGGCGACTCCCTCCACAATCGCGGTTTTTCCGACTCCGGGTTCCCCCAGCAGAATGGGATTGTTCTTTTTACGGCGGCTCAGAATCAAGGTGACCCGATGGATCTCATCATCCCGGCCGATCACCGGATCCAGCAGGTTCTCCCGAGCCAGTTGGGTCAGATCACGCCCGAATTTTTCCAGAGAGGGGGTCTTGGTATGGAGCTGGGTTCTTCCGGGCGATGTATTTTCCTTGTTGATATTCAGCAATTCCTTCTTCACTTTTTCATAGCTTAATCCAAAGGAGAGAAGCGTATCACAGATCGGACTCTCTTTCAGTTTCAGCATCGCCAGCAACAGATGCTCCGTACCGACATATTTATAACTGAGACTTTCGGCTTCCATCTGGGCTTTGGCGATAATCTGTTTCACATTATCGGAAAACGGAATGGTTCCCAGCACCATGGTACTGGTGTACCGCCCGATGGCTTCCTCCAATACCGTCCGTAATTCATCCAGATCCACCATCAGATTGTTCAATAGGGCGATAGCGACTCCCCCGCCGTCATTCAACATTCCCAGCAACAGATGTTCGCTATCGATCGACTCACTATTCTGTTTCTGAGCTTCCAAGGCCGCATTTTCCATGACTCGCCTGACTCGATCGGTAAACATATCATTCATGATGACCTGCCTGATTTAAAAGAGCTTCCTTGATCAATAATGCCCGGAATTGATCCACGGCCTCCTCGGTGGCATCCGGCATTCCAAAGCGGTAACGCAGATGCGCGGGCATAATGGAAACAAAGAGTTGATTGATGATACGGATCAGATCCTCCCGCAGGAGATGGAGGCGCACGCCCAACCGGACGGCGGAAAGGAGATTGACGGTTTCGTGAAGCGATAAAACAGCCGCATTCGTCAAAATTCCCCATGCCCGGAACACCTTATCCTGGGTATGGATCAGTAATTTTTCCTTCAGAAATTCTTCCGATTGCAGCTCCATCTGTTCCACTTCATCCACCGTTTTAATCAGTTCATACATAATGGTTTCTTCGTTCAGTCCAAAACTCAGGTTGTTTTCCACAATGAAAAGATTTCCGACGTTGCTTTTGCCGATCAGGCTAAGGCTTTTGAGGCTGCAGTTTTTTTCGGAAACGATCCGGCAGACTTTACGAATCTGTTCGGTAATGGAAGCCGCCGGAAGATGCAGCAGAAAGGAGGCCTTGAAGCCGGTTCCGGTATTGGTGGGGCAGGGAGAAAGATGGCCGAAATCGGGATGGTAGGCATATTCCATATAGGGGCTTAGGCTGTCATCCAGTCGATTCAGCGCCATCATGTTTTGAAGCGTATCCTTGCCGGGATATAATCCGATCAGTTTGATATGATCGGTGGCATTCAGCATCATGAATTCCGAGCTTCCGGGATTGATCCACAATCCGATTTTCGGATCCGGATAGGGCAACCGATCAATATAAAAGAACTCTTTGATACCGTTTATTGCCATGGAAGTGAGGGGTTTAAGGGGAATCCAATCCCAGTCGTCTCTCCGGCCGGTTTGTTTCATGGCATAATCAAGATCCTGCATGACCTGAATCAATCGATCGGGTTCAGCCCGGTCCACGAACGGGATCCGGTTCAGGTTCCGACTATAGCGTAAGCGATGGCTAATGACCACCCTGGAATCGGAATCGACCCAGGGAGGAATACGATATGACCATTCCATAGGTTCCATCCGATCATTCTACCGCATCGAGACTGTGTTTGAGTTCTTTGATGCGATCCCTCAGATAAGCAGCCCGCTCATAGTTTTCCGTTTTCAGCATCGCATCCAGTTCGCGGTTGTAGTGTTCCAATTGCTTCATCAATTGAATATTCCGTTTCATTCGGCTGGGAATTTTCCCGATGTGCTCATGAGTTCCGAACAATTGGTCGAACAGCGACGTGAGCACGGGTTTAAAAGCAGTATAACACTGGGGACAACCCAAAGTCCCTTTTTTCATGAATTCGTCAAACGTGAATCCGCAGCTGCAAGCTTTATCTTTCCATTCCTCGAGCGATGCAGATTCCTGTTCCAGCAGGCTGGTGATCAACGATTCCAGATGGAAATGACGGCCATACAGGATATCGCTGAATCCCTTTTCGATGGCGCAGCTTTCACAATAAAAGGCATTTTTTTCCTGGCCGAGCAGAATCTCTTTGACGGCCAGGATTGCTTTGTTACGGCGACAGTTTTCGCACAGCATCATGACATCCTGTGGATGGTTTTCTGTTTAATCTGGTATTTCTGATGGGCAATCGAGGAGACTTCAGGATCGTGGGTCGCGATCAGAAAGGTCTGGTTAAGGCGGGAATTGAGGTCAACGATCAGGTTCAAAAGGCGGCCGGCATTTTCCTGATCCAGGTTGCCGGTCGGTTCATCCGCCAAGACCAGACAGGGTTGGGTAACCAGAGCACGAGCGATGGCCACGCGTTGTCTCTCACCGCCCGATAGTTCCGATGGCTTGTGATCCTTTCTATCCATTATACCGACGATATCCATGATTTGTTCCGATTTTTTAATACTCTGGGTGATCGATTCTCCCCGGATCAGGAGGGGAATCTGAACATTTTCCAGGGCCGTGAAATCCGTCAGCAGATGATGAAACTGAAACACATAGCTGATCCGGGTTCGTCGCAATTCTGAAAGCCCTTCATCGGACAGGTGATGGATCTCCATCCCATTCAGACGGATACGACCCTGATCGGGCTGGTCCAGACCACCCAGCAGATGAAGAAAGGTACTCTTGCCCGAACCGGAGGCCCCATACAGGGCGCAAATACTGCCGGCATTCAGTTCAAAATCGACATCCTGTAAAATCTTAAGTTCTTCATTCCCGGTATGATATGATTTAGAAAGCCCTTCCACGCTCAGCAGGATTTGATCATTCATACACCAGCGCCTCCACCGTATTCTGGTTGGCGGCTTTCAAAGAAGGATACAGGGTAGCCAGGAAACTCAAAAAGAGGGCGGAAAGCCCGACAATCAAAAAATCCCAGCCAACGATCCGGATCGGCAGTGAATCGATGGTATAGAGATCGGCCGGGATGGTGATCAGTTTATATCTCATTTGAATCCAGCAGACCAGCAGACTCAGCAGTGTGCCGCCGAATGCTCCGATCAGGCCGGCTGTAATCCCGTCCAGAATGAATATCTTCATGATATTGCGGCGGGTGGCGCCCATGGCTCTCATAATCCCGATTTCCCGGGTTTTGTTCAACACCAGCATAATCAGGGCCGAAATGATATTGAAAACCGCCACCACCACGATCAGGTTCAGGATGACAAACATCATACTTTTTTCCAGCTTGATCCAGGTGAAGAGTTTTTGATTGCGCTCAATCCAGTTCATGGTATAGTAGGGATACTTGAGGGAATCCTCCAACCGCTTGGCGACCGATTGGGCCTGATACATATCCCGGATCCGGATATCGATCTGGTTGACCTTTCCCTCAAGATGGAAAAGGTCCTGGGCGGTGGGAATGGAGACATAACCGAAAGCGGCGTCATAATCATAGAATCCGCTTTTAAAAATCCCAGTCACCAAGCATCGTTTTAGTTTCGGCATCATTCGGGAGGTAAGATTTGCCTCCTTGAAGCCGGCAATCAGAACCTTTCCACCCACTACCACCCTAAGTCGTTCCGCCAGATCATAGCCCAGGACAATCCCGGGAAGGGTGTCACCGCTGACGGGTTCGATCTGATCACCCAGATCCAGATATCCTCCATACAGGTATTTCCGGATATCCGCTACCTGATCGATACGTGCAGTATCGATGCCATTGACGATCAGGGCATCCAACCCTTCCTCGGACTGGACGGCGGCCCGTTCGAAAACCAGGGGAGCGGCGCCGATGACCTCGGGAAATTTTAGGATACTGTCGGTCAGGGCCAGATAATTCCCGATTCCCTCATTGTGATACGAGGTAACCTGGATATGGGAAATGGCGCCCACAATCTTCTCTTTGACGATCTCCTCAAAGCCGTTCATGACCGAAAGAACGATGTTCAGAACCGCGACACCCAGGATAATTCCCAAGGTGGCGATATAGGTAATCACAGAGATGAACCCGATTTTTCGTTTGCTCAGATAATAGCGGCGGGCAATAAACAACTCGAAATTGGCGGACATGGTCAGTTTTCCGGGCGCATCTGGGGAAAGAGAATGACTTCACGGATCGATTCGGTTTGGGTCAGCAGCATGGCCAGGCGATCGATTCCGATTCCCACGCCGCCGGTCGGGGGCATCCCATATTCCAGGGCCCTGACAAAATCTTCATCCATGACCTGAGCCTCATCATCTCCGAGCCGGCGCAATTCCATTTGTTTGAGGAATCGTTCCTTCTGGTCGATCGGATCATTCAACTCGGAGAAGGCATTGGCCAGTTCCTTGGCACCGACAAACAATTCAAAGCGTTCGGTCATGCCGGGTTTATGGCGATGCATTTTGGCCAGCGGGGACATCTCCAGCGGGTAATCATAGATAAAGGTCGGTTGGATCAGGTGAGGTTCCACCAATTCACCGAAAAGGGCGTCGATCAGTTGACCCCGGTTGGCGTTAGGTTCGACATCGATGCCGCGGGTTTTGCAGAGTTGATAAAGACGATCGCGATCATGCTCCTCGAGCTGGATTCCGGCATACTGAGCGATGGCATCCTCCATGGTCAGGCGCTGCCAGGGGGGGGTCAGATCGATCTGTCCCTTGGGATGATCGACGACCAGGGTCCCGATCGATTGCCGGGCGGCATGGACAACCATCTGCTCGACAAAATCCATTAAAAAGAGATAATCGACATAGGCATAGTAGAACTCCAGCAGAGTGAATTCCGGGTTATGAAACTTATCCATGCCCTCGTTTCTAAAATCCTTGGCGAATTCATAAACTCGTTCCATGCCGCCTACGATCAGGCGTTTCAGATAGAGTTCATTGGCGATCCGTAAATACAGATCGATATCCAGGGCATTATGATGGGTTTTGAAGGGACGGGCGTTCGCTCCGCCGTAAATCGGCTGAAGAATCGGGGTTTCAACCTCCAGAAACCGGTTCCGGTTCAGAAATTCCCGGATCGAGGAGATCATCCGGCTTCTGACTTCGAATACCCTCTTGACATCAGGATTGACAATAAGGTCGACATAACGCTGACGAAACCGCATTTCGACATCCTTCAATCCATGCCATTTTTCGGGCAACGGGAGCAGCGACTTACTCAACAAAACCAGTTTGTCGACCGCCACCGTCAATTCGCCGGCATGCGTGACAAAGAGCTTGCCGCTGACGCCGAAGATATCACCGATATCATAGTATTTGAATAACCCGAAGGCTTCTTCCCCTAATGTATCCTTACGGAGATAAATCTGAATGCGACCGGCGGCATCCTGAAGGTGGGCAAACTTGGTTTTGCCCATTTCACGGAGCGACATCATGCGGCCGGCAATCCGAACCGTTTGTTCGGCTTGGATCAACTCGGCTTGACCCGTTTCAAGCTCCCGGGTGGTATGGCTCACATCAAATTGATATCCGAAGGCTTCTATTTTCATTTCCTGGAGTTGATTCAGCTTCTCCCGGCGGACCCGGATCGGGTCGAGTCCTTCCAATTCACTCATACTGTATCCTTTCGATTAGCAATTATCAAACCGGCACTATTCCTTTAATATATAAATCATTTTGCCGATCAAGTCAAGAACAAACATTTTGGAAGTAAGGAACTATTCTGCGAAAAATGACTTGACATTAAGACTTCATTTTTTTATATTATGGCGTTTTTGGAGGAATAGTCCTAACGGTAAGGCAGTGGACTTGAAATCCACCGGGCTCGCGCCCTTGGGGGTTCAAATCCCTCTTCCTCCGTCAGGATCTGGAGAGATGGCCGAGTGGCTGAAGGCAACCGCCTGCTAAGCGGTTAAAGGGTCAAAAGCCTTTTCGAGGGTTCGAATCCCTCTCTCTCCGTTACCATCAAACATCCATTCCAAGTATAATGTCCGACACCATTCAAGTGGATAGTAAATTTAGACTGGCCGTATTTTCGGCAATTTGTCCATTTAATGCCATGGGGACTAATAATTCGGCCGATCAGTCCGAATACTCCGATCATTTTGATTATAAAAGACTTGACTTTATATCCAAAAGAAGTAAATTAGAATCCGGAATCACCCCGAAAACCGAGGATAGTGCAGATGAATAAGGAACAGCATCTGGTGCTGGTCATCGACGATCAGGCCGCGATTTTGGAAAGTCTTGATATGATTCTGACTTATGCCGGATACCAGTGTATAACGGCAAGCCATGGAGCGGCCGGCATTGAGTTAGTTAAAACCCGGGATATCCAGGCGGTGCTATTGGACGTCAGGATGGAGGGAATGGATGGGATCACCTGTCTGGAGAAGATCAAGCAGATCAATGCACAGTTGCCGGTTATCATGATATCCGGCATGGCCACGGTCCAAATCGCCATGACCGCCATCAAGCGGGGGGCTTATGATCTGATCGAGAAACCGCTGGACAAGGACCGGGTGTTGGTCGCCTTGAGGAATGCCATCAGTGAGCACCAATTACGGCAGGAGAACACCCGAATCCGGGAAAGTATCGAGCGGAAATATGAGATTAAGGGAGAAAGCTCAGCCATTCAGAAAATCCTGAGCCTGATCGAGCGGGTGGCTCCGACCGATGCCCGGGTGCTGATCACCGGTGAAAACGGAACCGGCAAGGAGTTGGTGGCTCGTCAAATCCACCGTTTGAGCAAGCGAAGCCGCAGCCGATGGGTCGAATTGAATTGTGCCGCCATTCCGAGTGAGCTGCTGGAAAGCGAATTATTCGGGCATGAAAAGGGAAGTTTTACCGGGGCTTATCAGAAAAAGGCCGGCAAGTTCGAGGTCGCCGATCAAGGAACCCTCTTCTTTGATGAGATTGGAGATATGAGTCTTTCAGCCCAGGCCAAGATGCTAAGGGCCATCGAGGAAGGCGTAATTTTCCGGATTGGAGGTCACCAGCCCATCCCGGTCAACGTACGCCTCATATCCGCTACCAATCAGCAATTGGAAAAAGCCATCCAGGAAAAACGGTTTCGCGAAGATCTCTATTTCAGGCTGAATGTGGTGCCGATCCATCTACCCCCGCTACGGGACCGGAAGCAGGATATTCCCTTGCTGGCCGAGCATTTTATTCATGAATTCTGTGAACGCGAGAGCATGCCTCTCAAAACGATCGAGTCGGCCGCCATGATCCGGCTGCAAAACCATTATTGGCCCGGAAATATCAGGGAATTACGCAACACCATCGAACGCACCGTCATTCTGACACCCCGGATGATCATTCAACCGGACGATATTTCACTGATCCCGATCCAGACCGGCAGTGATGCCTCAGATCCCTGGAACCGCATGATTCGGATCGACGATTTCACCCGGTTTAAAGATGAAGCGGAAAAATCATATTTACGCTATCATCTGGAACAAAACAACTGGCAGATTAGTCAGACCGCCAAGAGTATCCGGATGCAGCGCAGTAATCTCTATCTTAAACTGGAGAAATATTTTCCGGATTATTTTGATAAAAACCCCGCCGAACCTTATCCGGGACGGATTTCACCGCCGGTTTCGGATCAGTAGATCCGCATGGCGAACCGATTGCCGGTAGAAACGATGTTTCAATTCAAGGTAGCGATTACGGCTAAGCCCCTCAAACGAGTGATGATCACGCAAATGATACGCCATGATGGCAGCCGCTACCGACACATTGTAGCTTTCCATAAATCCCAGGATGGGGATCGCAACCCGGTGGTCGGCCAACGCTCGGATTTCCGGCCCGCCTCCCCGATGTTCATTGCCCATCACCACCAACACACGATCCGGTATAGAGATCGTACCCAGATCAAGACTCTCCGGCCCCCCGTCAGCCAGCCATATCTCGAATCCTTCCTGCTTTTTTCGAATCAGAAAATCCGGCGGCACCATGACATTCTCGATATCCAGCCATTTGTGGGAATTTTTGGATACCGCCCGGCTGGGCATGTTTTTCTCGATTTCACCGGGAATGATATAGAGACGGCCAAGCCCCAATGCCTCGGAGGTTCTTAAAATGGCACTGATGTTATGCCAGTCGATCAATCCGTCCAGAATAAATCCCGCGTTATCCGTTCGTCGGGCCAAAACTCTCTCGATCCGGTTTTTCCGTTCCGGGGTAATAAATGGCTCCAAGGCCATGATTTCCTTTTCAAGTCTTATTGTATCATCCATCATAATTCCAAAAATATCAACTTGCCTGAAAATAGCAATCCTTTTTTTTCCCTTTCTTCCCCTTATTTTAGCGGCTGATCCGGCCCCCATTCCTCCGGCAGACTATGCCCGCCTGATCACATCCAATCCATGGCTGACTCCACTCCAGCAGCATGAATTCATTGATCGGATCAACCGGTTGAAGAAATCGACCAGCCTGACCCGCTATGTTACAGACAGCCTGATGATTCCGGAAACCCTCTTATATCAGTTGACCAACAACCTCCCGTTAGCCGCCAAGCTGGTCAATATCGGAACCCACAAGCACTATGAGATCACCCGAATCGACTCCTGTTCATTTTATGCCGATGATCACATTGCTCTGAAAGGCACCATTTATCTTTTGGCCAACCGGGATCGGCAGATCTTGTTTTACGCCGAGGGAAGCGCTCGATTTTTGATGAACGACTACAAGATGAAAGGGAGCATGCATGTTCGATATGCTCCATCCGGTGCTGATCGGACCGGATTTGAGGCTGAAATCATGGTATACCCCAACAACCCGTTTGCCCGAAATCTCCTGAAATTTCTCCTGAACCTGGGTTTTGGAGCTTATGCCGACCGTAAAATCAGTAATATCAATCGCGTCATCAATCGGACCGCCCAACGGATGAAGATCGAACCCGGCTGGTTCCGCCATGTGCTGGCGGTTGACAGCCTCCGCCAAGGCTACCAACTTACCCCTACGGATAGTGCCGAGATTCAGCACTTACTCCAGCAACTCAGAAAGGAAAAACCATGAATCCGAATCCGCCGGCCATCTCATTACCGTTGACACCGGCCGTCATCCGGAGCCTGAGAGCCGGTCAAATGCTTGAATTATCGGGTTCTATGCTGGTGGGACGCGATGCGGCTCATCAACGGCTGGTTGAGTCGATAAAGACTCAGTCGATACCCCCGGTGCCACTGAACAACCAAACCATATTCTATATGGGCCCCACCCCGGCTCCCCCCGGTCATTGTATAGGATCGGCGGGCCCCACCACCTCTTCCCGGATGGACCCCATGACACTCCCGCTTCTGGAAGCCGGATTACGCGGAATGATCGGTAAAGGGCGCCGCTCACCGGAGGTAACGGCCGCCATACGCCAATGGCAAGCTGTCTATTTTGTTGCCATCGGAGGAATCGCCGCTCTCCTTTCTCGCCATATCGTCGATTACAGAGTAATACTTTATCCGGAACTGGGACCGGAAGCCCTGGCCGAAATCCAGGTTCGGCACTTCCCGGTACTGGTCGCCATCGACTGCGGCGGGAATTCCGTATATCCGGACTTTCCGGTTACCTGACAATACCTTGTCTAATCTGAGTCGTTAGTATCTCATTTCGATATCATCGGTTCGATCGAGTCCGGATTCCCCAACCCTTCATTCTTTTTTATGCTTACAATTCCAAGACTTCCACGTTTTATACTTTATTTGGCCCTTGCCGTTTAGTGTTTTGGCATGAATGCTGCAATATTTCTATATGACAAGACTGAAACCTAAAAGGAGAATGCAATGTTTATAGTCGTGGTCTTTTCCGGATTCATCGTATCGGCGGCGAGCGTCATGCTCTGCTACGGAGCCAATAAAGCGGTCCAGAAATTTTTAGTTTCCATTAAATAGGAGTTGACTTTTAGGCAAAATGGATTATACTACTAATAAGAAAGGAAGTTCATCGATGATTAAAAGCATCAAAACCATCATTCTAATCATGAGTATCGGTATGACAATACCGGTATTGGCCGAAACCTATCCCGTCAAGAGCGTCAAGGGAGATGTGAAGGTATATAACGAAAAGAGTCAGAGTTGGGAAGTGACCCAGGAAAAAATGAATCTAACCTTGGAGAGCATGATTCGAGTCGAGAATAGCGCCCGCCTGACATTGAAGTCCGAAGAGGGTGAGATGGTCATTCCCGGGCCTTTTCAGGGAGTCTTAGGTCAGTTGCTGAGCAATGATTCCAAATTCAGCGGCCACCGTCTGCAGGATGTTTTCGAACGCATTCCGAATGCCAAACCCGGGGATAAAAAGATCGAGATTACGATCCAATCGGCCGCAATGGTTAAGGGAGCGAAATCGGAAATCAAACAAACCAATTATCGTTGGCGCAGCAGCCTGGATACGACTCACAACAAATAGACCGGCGGTTATCAATGGAGAACTATGAAGCGGTATTACGAAGACTCTTATACGGTTGAATTTGACGCTTTAGTTTCCCATATCGAACCTGACCGGCTTTACCTTAGCCATACTTATTTTTATCCTGAATCGGGGGGGCAGCCCTCCGATTGGGGTATGATCAATGATCAGATGGTCCGCCAGGTCATTTTGGAAAATGATGACCGGATCGCTCATGCCATAAAAAACCCCCATCAGTTTCAGGTCGGGCAGACTGTTCACGGTCAAATTGACTGGGATCGTCGGTTTGACCATATGCAGCAGCATAGCGGGCAGCATCTGCTATCGGGACTGCTGAATCTCTATTTTCAGGCATCAACAATCAGCTTTCATTTAGGCAGTGAGCTGTCAACAATTGATATTCATGCTTCCAACCCCGTCAATCCCGATGAGATTGAGGATATACTGAACCGTCATATCCTGATGGGCATTCCTATTACCGCAACACTCTATGCGGAGCATGAACAGATCCCGGATATCACCCTGCGAAAACCACCCAAAGTGGAACGCAACATCCGCATCGTCACCATCGGGGACATCGATTCCTCACCCTGCGGGGGAACTCATCTCAGAAACACCTCGGAACTCCAGATCGGTAAGATCATTTCAATCGAGCCCTACAAAAAGGGTTATCGGCTGGGATTTGTTTTTGGACGCCGGGCGCTCCAGCTTTTCAGCCGTGAACATTCCATTATCCAGGATTTGACCCGCTTAACATCCTCACCATTCTCTGAATTACCCCTCACCATTCAAAATCTTCTTTTGGAAAAAACCAAACTTCGAGGCGATCTCGATCGATTACTCGATGACGTTTACCGGCAACGCACCGAATCCTTGATTCGGGAAGCCCAGATTAAAAACCGTACCCGAATCATCATCGCTTGCCTGGATGCAACGGCGGATTATCTCAAACGCACCAGTCTTTTTTTAAGTGAAACACCCTCTATGATCGCTTTACTCTATAATAGGGATGGAGCCTTTGTACTCCTTACCAATTGCGAACCGGCTATTGATGGCCGTTCCCTGATCTCCCAGGAAACCTGGAAGGGCGGAGGAACACCCAAACTGGTTCAGGGGCGATTCATCGAACCCGAATCGTTGCAAGCAATCATCCATAGAGTGAGCACAAGGATCATGAACACCGATTTGCCATAGAGTTTGATACTCAAGCGACGCGTTCCGGGTTAAAAGGGCATTCAGAGTCTGAGACAATATTAAACAGCCATGAGGGCAGGATGAGTGATTTAAAAATCGATATTGACCGACTGATCGAAATCGTCAGCGGGGGCGGTATCGTAAAAACCGGTGTCGACATCTATAACAAAGAACGACTGCTGTTGCTGGAAAAAGATGTTCTGGTCAAAAATATCAATATTCTGCTCCATATCAAACAAAGCGGGATCAATTCCATTCCGATCTCCATCTCCCAGGACGGCGGCATTTGGGATAAGGACGGAAAAAAGGTACTCAGCAAGAACTACCTGAAAGAAGTCAGCGACAGCAGTACCAAGATCTCACTGCGCGAAGTGGACCGGCAGATCAACGAGATAAAGAAGCTTAAGCAGGAAGCGGCCCAGATTCATGATACGGCCAAAAAGAACATCAAGAAGGTTTTGAATGATATTCAGGATCAGGATGGTGTTTTTTCGATCAAAGAAGTAGAAGACACGGTCACCACCATTTTTTCCTTTCTGGAAAAGAATGAGCACTCCTTCTCCTATCTGGCCAAAGAGATTTTCTCATACGATGACTATCTGTTCAACCATTCCGTCAATGTCTGCACCCTGGGGACGGCGGTTCTGAAGAAATTTAACGATCAGTTCAGCCAGATGATCAATAATTATCTAAGCGGATTGGCCATCGAAGAGGGGGGGATAAACGAAGGTAAAGAGCATAAAAATGGATTTACCTACCTTCAAGCCGAGGAGATCCAGGATATATCAACCGGTTTCTTTTTACATGATATCGGTAAAGTTTTGCTCCCGGAACGGATTCTGAACAAGAGCAGCCGCCTGACCGATGGGGAGTATGAGGAGATCAAAACGCACAGCTACCTTAAAGGGCTGCAAATCCTAAAACGCAATGGAATCGACAATATCTATATTCGGAATATTGTTACCCATCACCATGTAGCACTGTTTGCAGGAGAATCCAATGCCTATCCGAATGAGAAACTTCCGATCGAGATTCCGGCGTATGTCAAGATATGCAAGCTAGTGGATATATTTGATGCCATTACCTCGAAACGATCTTACAAGGAAGCGGCCAATCCGGTAGTTGCCGTCACGGAGATCTTTAGGAAATATGCTAATCATGATCAATTCCTGCAGATTATCCTGCACTCATTTGTCAAAGTGGTCGGTGTTTATCCCCCCGGCAGTGTGGTGCAGCTTCAAAACGGCCAATTGGCCTATATTGTTGATAGTAGCGGACCGATCATCATTCCGTTTACGGATCGGTTGGGAAATACCCTCAATACACCCCAGGATCCGGTCAATTTGTCGGAGATACGACTCAAAAGTTCCGGGTTCGATATTGATCGGCGCAAACCGCTGATATCTCCTACCGAATACTATAAAGTACTCCCGGCTTTCCTGCGGGAAAGCTAATTCTTCATCGATTCCACCATCAGGATCCGGATCCCGTACATGGAGGGATGATCCGGGGGTTCTCCATTCCAGTCACCGAAGGCGTGGCTGTCATCGGTTGTGTAGTAGAGGCGATAGGAGCCTTTATCCAGAATAATCTGTTCATCGACCAGCCGGTTTTTTTCCACTCCGCCGGCTTTACTGGTGTTTTCATAGAGCATTTTCCAGACAATTCGGCCGGTCCCGGTTTCCGCAATCCACCCATAATCGTACATCGTGTTCCGATCGCCCTCTCCGATGGCAATAACTCGGATCCTGGTCGCTTGAGGCAGCGTAAAGCGTTCCTGCAACATCTTATTGGATCCGACCCGGATGATCTGTACAATCGGGTCGCCCGGTTTGCCGACCATCTCGGGGAATGGGGGTTTACCCGCTTTAGGATTCGCGGGAGTTGATGGAATTCCCGGCGCTCCGGAAACACCTCCCGATCCGTGGATTTTAGGAACAGCGGGGGTTCCCGGTATGGAGCGTTCGGAAAGAAATACCTGAATACCATACTGATCGGGATTAGGAGGTGGATTGTCATTCCATGAATCAAAGGCATGGGTATCGTCGGTCACATAATAAACCTCATAGATTCCATCATCTAAAAATATCACATCGTCAAACAAGCGGTTTTTACGGCTCCCGCCGGCCCAAACACTGTTCTGATAGGTCATCTCCCACACCTTGACCCGATCTTTTTTTCGGATGATCCAGGCATAATCCGCCATCTTACTGTAGTATGAGCTGTACTCGCCATAGGCAATAATCCGGACGGAGGAGGGTTTATTCAGAATGAAGGTTTTATTGATCAACTGGTTATCCCGGATTTTGGTCAGATCGACCAAGGCCGAAGTCTTTCGATGCTGATCCAGAATTCTCAGATGAACCGAATCCGAATGATTGACCAGTTCCATCACAATACCCCAGCACAAAGGATCAGCCGGCGGCTGATCGTTCCAACTGTTGAATGCATGGGAATCATCGGTGTTCCATACCAGGGTGTATTCCCCATTGGGTAAACGGATGACATCCTCATATCTTAGATTCTTGGTTGCTCCCCCTGCCGAGCGGGTATTCTGGGTCGACATTTCCCAGATCCGATCGCCCTGGCGATTGCTGATCCATCCATAATCGAACATCTCACGATCGGAACGATCTCCTTCGCCTTGAGCATAGATCCGGACAGGAATCGAGGTATTGGCCGGTACATCACGGATCTCGAAATTGATTTTACGATAGATATTATTGGTCAGGTCCGACAGATCGATGAAATAATGCTTCCCCCAAAAGGGATTAAAAGAATCGATTACCCGCACATCGGGCGATGAAAACCCGACTTCAACCGACCAGCGTTTTTCCTCCTGCCGAAGGCGTGAATCTTTATCGGAAATCTTGATAATGACATCCTCAATAAAGGTTCGCAGTTCGTCCAATCCACTGATCATCATTTTAAAGGATTGATTTCTGGAGAAAAATATATAATAAACGCCGGGATCGAGCATAATCTCATCCTCGATTTCATAGGAATACTTTAGGCCCGGCATCAGCTCCAGATCATCCAGATAGGGTTTCCAAACGGTTTTTCTGGTTTTGGCATCCATAATCCAACAGGAGGTCAGATAATGCGACTTTTTGGCCTGCATACCCAGGATACCATCCAGTTCAATCCGGGATTTGTGTGAAACCTGGAGTATCTTGAATGTCACGGTCCCATCCCGATGATTTTTCAGAACAAAGGAATCATCCGCCCAGATCCCAAACCCACTCGATAATGAAATCATCAGAACCAGCCAGATTCTCACCGAACAACTCCTTGGGTTAGCACCGATCGACCTTCGATCGGTATTGAAGCGCATCACGTTAGCACTCGGACAGACCTAGACCATTTCACTATGTTAAGGATACGAAACCGAATAAAAAATGTTTCATGATATTGACATTTTACAAAAATAATCGTATAGTATATGAACATTTTTTCAAGGGATCAACCTTACAGATTACGACAAGGAGATTATTTTGACGACTCTTTTAGCCGCCGTTTTTGTGTTGGGAGTTTTGATATTTGTACACGAACTGGGTCATTTTGTAGTGGCCAAGCTTTCCGGTATCAAAGTGGAACGTTTTTCACTCGGATTTCCGCCGACCCTGATCAGTAAAAAAATCGGCGAAACCGAGTATAGCCTGTCGCTGATTCCGATCGGCGGCTATGTCAAGATGGCCGGGGAGGATCCGACCATGGATCAGATCACGGGAGCCCCCAACGAATTTCAGAGTCAATCGCTGCCCACCAAGCTGATGGTGGTGGGGGCGGGCCCCATGATGAATCTGGTGTTGGCGGTGGTTATATTCTGGGGTCTGCTCTATTTCAACGGCCAGACCATTATCAATACCAGCCGGATCGAGGTACTGGAACCCCGAAGCGGGCTGGGCGAGGTTTTTGCTTTGGAAACCGGGGACTCGATCATCGCACTCAATAATCAGCCGATCCATAACTGGCAGGATTTTATGGAGGCTTTACCGGCCAATGCCGGACACCCTGGGCTTACCATGCGGGTCATCCGCCGCGACCAGTCCCTGGATCTTTCAGCCGGCGGGGATATCATCAAAACGATCAATGACGGCAATCTGGGGATCTACCCCCTGATGACCCCTCAGGTCGATGAGGTGGAAAAGGGATCCCCGGCCGATCGATTCGGCTTGCGATCCGGTGATATGATCATCTCGGTCCATCATACCCCTGTCCAGACCTATACTCAGCTCAAGGAGATCATCAGCCGCCATCCCGATGATTCGCTCAATCTCCAGTATATGCGGAACGATTCCATCCATTCCGGCATCATTGTCCCCCAGCGCCGGGAGGTTCCCGGCGATAACGGATCACACAAAGTGGTCGGGATCATCGGAATCATGGGGCATCTGCCGTTTACTCAGCAGGAATTGCCGTTCGGGCGTTCATTCATAATGGCCATCGAGCAATCCTATAAAACGGTGGCTCAGATGCTGACCTTTCTCAAACAGCTGATTTTCGGGCAGATTTCGGCCAAGTATGTGGGAGGGCCGGTCTATATCATTCAGCTTTCCGGCAAGATGGCTCAGGCCGGACTGGAAAGCCTGCTGAGTTTCATCGCCCTGATCAGCCTGAATCTGGCCTTGCTGAACCTGCTGCCGATCCCGGCCCTGGACGGCGGCCATATCCTGGTATTTCTCATCGAGGCCGTAATCCGGCATCCGCTGTCGCTCAAACAGAAAAGCATTATCCAATACACCGGATTCGGCTTATTGATCATTGTGACGGTCATGGTCACCTTTAACGATATCCTGCGGTTGATGCAATGAAGGAGCTGCTGGATGAACTGAATCCGGAACAGCAGTCCGCCGTCCTTTTTCATTCAGGTCCCCAGTTGATCCTGGCCGGGGCGGGCAGCGGCAAGACCCGGGTCATCACTTACAAAATAGCGTATCTGATCCATGAGGCGATCTGCCGGCCCCAGGAGATTCTGGGGCTGACCTTCACCAACAAAGCCGCCGAAGAGATGAAGTCCCGGGTCACCGATCTGCTTCATATTCCGCGGCATCAGCTATGGATCAGTACCTTCCACTCCTTTGCCAACCGGGTACTGCAGCAGGAGATCCATCACCATCCCGATTATCGGAGCCATTTTGTCATCTATGACGAGGCCGATAAAGCCGCTGCCATCAAAACCATCATTAAAATCCATCAACTTGATGCCGGCGACAGCGACCCGAAAACTGCCGCCGAAGCCATCAGCCAGGCCAAAACCAGATTGGTCGCTCCGCTGGATTTCTGTAACGAGTTTTCATACCGAAAAAACCAACTGTATCAAGAGATCTATCTGCACTATGACGAACTGCTGCGTCGCAACAATGCCCTCGATTTTGACGATCTGCTGAAAGTCCTGATCGAGCTGTTCCAAAGCTGTCCGGGCATATTGGCCGACTATCAGCAGCGGTTCCGCTACATACTGGTGGATGAATACCAGGATACCAACCGCCCCCAGTACCTGATCGTCAAAATGCTCTCCCACCGGCATCGGAATATTTGTGTGGTCGGAGATGACGACCAGTCGATCTACAGTTGGCGGGGAGCCGATATCCGGAACATTCTGGATTTTGAAACCGATTTTCCCGATGCCGCCATATACAAACTGGAACGGAATTACCGATCGACCCAGAACATTCTGACGGCCGCCTCCACCGTCGTCAACTGCAACAAGGACCGGATGTCCAAAACCCTGTGGACGGAAGCCGGAGACGGGGAACCACTGACAGTATTCAATGCGGTGGACGACCATGAGGAGGCTCGGTTCGTGGTGGAGCAAATCTACCGGGAAGTCACCTTCAATTACCGGGCATTCAGCGAAATCGCCATTTTTTACCGCACCAACGCCCAATCCCGGATCCTGGAAGAGTATTGCCGCCGGTTTCAACAACCTATCCCCTACAGCATCATCGGGGGATTCCGGTTCTATGAACGCAAGGAAGTCAAGGATCTCCTGAGTTACTTGTGTGTCGTCCACAATCCGGATGACAGCCTGAGCATGCAACGGATCATCAATAATCCCAAACGCGGCATCGGCGACAGCACCATCGAAAAAGGCATGAGTCTGATCTCCGACCGCCTGCCCTCCCTGTATCAGGTACTGAGCGATCCGGAATCCTCTCAGTCTTTCAGCTCCGGATTACGGACCAAAACCCGTTCCTTTGTCTCCATGATCGAGCATTTTCATTCAATCCGGCACCAGGTCCCGATCCACCAACTCCTGACCGATATCGATTCCGAAAGCGGATATAGCCGGCAATACCGCAATGAGCTGACCATCGAAAACCAGAGCCGGCTGGATAATATCGACGAACTGATCAATGCCGCCTATGAGTTCGAAGACCGGAATCCCCAAGCCAAGCTGGAGGATTTTCTAAACCAGATCCGCCTACAGTCGGATATCGACCAGATGAGAATCGATCAGGACCAGATCACCATGATGACCATCCATTGCGCCAAAGGATTGGAATTTCCGGTGGTTTTCATCTGCGGACTGGAAGAGGGACTCTTCCCGCTCCGTTACAACCAGAACGAAATCGAATCCCTGGAAGAGGAGCGGCGATTATTCTATGTCGCACTGACTCGGTCCCGCCAAAAGGTCTATATGAGCTATGCCAATACCCGCCGGCGTTTCCAGGATTACTATCATAACGAGCCCTCCCGATTTCTGAGCGAACTGCCCCAGGAACTGCTCGATTTTCACTCCTGATTCCTCATCATTCAAATCCAGGCGGCCGACATTCCAAACGTGCGCTAACTCAATCTGGTATAGAAGGATTCATATAAAATATCTCGGCCTCCACCCCGGCCATCTCGATGAGATACTCCAGGCCACGCCTGAATCAAAATTCCTCATCTCCGATCCCTATTCCATGATCAAATCCGTTGTTTTCGACCTCGATGAGAATAAACGATTGGGTTGACATTTCATCGGAATTAAATTATATTATAAAAAACTTTCGAGTGAATGAAAACCCTTTATACTAAAAGCCAATGGAGGTCGATATGAGCATCCGACTGGCGCTAAGACTGTCGCTATGTCTGATCGGTTTGAGCATGGTGGTTCAGGCTGATCCCAAGATCGATATTAAACCCGATACCACTCACATCCGGGACAGCCTGATCAAGGACAAAAAATTCATGAAGAATGTCTGGAAAAAAGTCCAGAAGGTCAACCAGGAGTATCGGCAGTATAAGATGGAAAAACCTCAGGCGGTGGCGGGAGTCCGGGGCAAGGTACAGGAAGAGAGTCTGAGTCGGGAGATGTATTACAAAGGGGGAGAGCGTTACCCCCAGCGGTACGAGGTGGAGCAGGCCATCGAGATGATGCGGGGGATGGCGGCCGACAGCTCGTTGCCCATCACCCAACAGGCCGAGATCATTTTTTATCTGGGGCAATGCTATCTGCAGCTCCGGGATTCCACCCAGGCCGTCCAATGCTTCCGCCGAGTCAGTGCTGAATTCAGCCGGAGCCCCTATGTATCCCGCAGCCGTCAACTGTTGAAAGATCTTCAATCCGAATAAACACGAAAGGGATACCCATGTCGTTTGTGGAAAAACTGAGTCAGCGCTGTCGGAAAACCAGCGCTTATTTGTGTGTAGGCCTGGATTTGGAATTCGACAAGCTACCGCCGTCTATCAGGAAATCAACCACCCCGTTCTACGATTACAATCGACTGGTGATCGATGCCACCTCGGATCTGGTGTGCGCTTACAAGCCCAACCTGGCGTTTTATGAAGCCCAGGGACCTTCCGGGATCGCTCAGTTAAAACAAAGCCTCGCGTATATCCCCTCCGAGATTCCGGTTATCCTGGACGCCAAACGGGGCGATATCGGCAATACGGCACGGATGTATGCCCAGGCCTGTTACGGATACTTTAACGCCGACGCCGTCACCCTCTCGCCGTATCTGGGTCAGGATAGCCTGCAGCCCTTCCTGGAATGGAAGGACCGTTTTGTCTTCGCCCTAGTCCGGACCTCCAATGCCGGCTCCGATCCGATCCAGCGATCAATCCTGCAAACCGGCGAGCCCCTGTATGAACGGGTAGCGGCTTTATGCAGCGATTGGGGGGATTCCGAGCATCTGGGTTTCGTGGTTGGGGCTACCCAACAGCCCGAGCTGATCCGGCTCAGAGAGTCTTTTCCGGAACGGATTTTCCTGATACCCGGAGTGGGATCCCAGGGCGGCGATAGTGCCGGCACCCTGCTCCATGGTCCGGATCGACACCGTAATCTGGCGGTAATCAACGTATCCCGCAAAATCATTTTTCCGGATGACGGACAAACCATTCGCTCGGCAGCCGAGCACTATCACCGCGTATTATCCATTCCATGAAGAAAACAGCTTTTTACCTTTCATTGATACTTTTCGAGCTCATGATCGCCCGGACCGCTCTCTCGGCCGATCAGAGCTGGATGCTGTATGACGAGAGCCAGCCGGCCGTCATCGAAATCACGGTCGATCCGGCTTGGGTTGAGTGGATCTACCGCTCTGAAAATGTCGAAAAGGACACCCTCTACCCGGCCCGGGTCCACGTTGTCAACGCCTGGATCGATACCACCCTCGATTCGGTCGGGTTCGGACTGCGGGGCAATACCTCCCGCCACTCCCATAAAAAATCCTTCAAGATCTCATTCAATGAATGGATCAAGGGCCGCCAGTTGTGTGATGTGGAAAAACTGAATCTGAACGGGGAACACAACGATCCGTCCATCATGCGCAGCAAGGTAAGCTGGGAATTGCTGCAGCGGATGGGGGGAATCGGATCCCGTTCATCCCATGCGGCTGTTTACATCAATGATCGATACTACGGTCTATATATTTCGGTCGAACATATCGATGAAGAGTTCATTGAGAAACGCTTCGATGATCCGACCGGTAATCTATGGAAATGCCTGTGGCCGGCCGACCTGAGGGATCGCAATCCCAATCCCCGCGATCCGGTCTTATACCATCCTGATCCTTCGACCCTACGCCCTTATGAGCTGAAAACCAATGAAACACTTTATGATTACACCCAATTGGCCAGACTATGCGATATCATCAACAACACCCCGCTGGAACAAATGGTCGATTCGCTGGAGCATGTGATGGATATTCATAGCCTGATGATCTATTTTTCGTTCTGCATCCTGAACGGTGGATGGGATTCCTATTGGCCTCTGATGAACAATTATTATCTTTACCATCAGCCGCGAGACGGCCGATTCACCATCATCACTTACGATTGCGACAACTCGCTCGGGGTCGATTTTTTCGGATATGACTGGAGCCGGATTCTTCCCTATAATCCTCCCAAAATCCATTTGGGCGACCGCCCGCTGGCCGAGCGGATCCTGATCATTCCCGAACTGCGCAATCTGTATACCCACTACCTGGATTTTTACAGCCGAAGTTTGTTGAATCCGTCAACCTGGGAGATGAAGCTGGACAGTATCCAGCAACGCTTGAGGCCATGGGCCGAACAGGATACCTTCCGGACTAAGGATTACGGATTCACCCTGGACGATTTCAACGGCTCTTACCTTAATGGTGCTTACTCGAATCAGCATGTCACGATGAGTATTAAGCAATTCTGCCGGGAACGCCGGACCAGCCTGGTCAATCAATTGAACCGGATTCAGGCGGTTCCGGCCCTGTACCACTACCGCTGGACCCCGTCTACTCCCTCGGTCGATCAGGCACTGCGGATCGAAACGGCTGCTTACGGCATCAACCGAATCCAATCGATTGTTATGATCCGGCAATCCGGAACAGCCGAGTCTGAAGACAGCACGATATTGGTTTCAGAGCCCATTGACAGCTCGAGTCGTATCATCGATCACGACCGATGGACTGCCGAATTCGAACCCCATTCCCTGCCGGAACGTTTCAGCTACTATTTCCATGTCACGGATGAGGCAGGACAAACCATCCGCTATCCGCGATCCGGCATGTTGACCCGGGAATTGGCCGGTCAGGCTAAGAACGGGATCCGGTTGAACGAGCTGATGGCCAAGAATGACGGGGTGATCCAGGATGAATTCAGCCAATACGATGACTGGGTTGAGCTGGTCAACCTCAGCGGAGAGGCGGTCGATCTGAGCGGGTACTATCTGAGCGACAATCCGGACAAGCCTACCAAATGGAAGTTCGGTGAGGGATGTATTATCCCGGCCGGCGTATATCAGTTGGTTTGGTGCGATGAGGAACCCCAGCAAGGGATGTGGCATGCCGGTATCAAGCTATCGGCGGACGGGGAATATGTGGGATTGTCCGATCCGAGTGGAAAACTCATCGACTCGGTCACGTTTCCGGCTCAGGGCAAGAATTCAAGTTGGGGACGTATTGTGGACGGGGATGGTTCGTGGCAGATGCTGACACCCACCCCGGGGCAATCCAATGCCGCCGTAGGGATTATCGAGACCGAAAATGGGGATCCGAATTCATGGGAATTCTATCCGAATCCGGCCACGTCATCGATCCGGTTCCTGTTTCATCCCCCCACCCCGGCCTCGATTTCCATCACCATCTACGATATTCTGGGGCGGGAAGTCTTCCAGACCGAGTTGTCCGGCCATTCATCAAATCCCGTCTATTACCAATGGAACCTTCAATCATCCCGAGGATATCCTCTGCCCAGCGGGATCTATTTCTGCCGATCCGGATCCTACCGCAAATTGATGATCCTTCGCTAACGAAGCTGAATCCTCAATCCGGAACGACATCCGATTTGAAATACCGGGCATCGGTGGCCGGAGTATAAGGCCGACCGGGTTCATAATAGTTCCAGAGCAATCCTGACACCTTGCGGAGCAAAACATAGCCCTCATTGTCATATTTCCAGCTGGTGTCTGCCTGGTTCTTGGTGATCAGGCAGAACACATAAGGCCCGGAAGGGGCATTCACCAGAACGACCTCAGATCGGGATTGATCGACGGCTCCCTGTTTGGAACAGGTTTTGATATCGGGCGGTATTCGGGACAACGATTCACCATCCCAAAAAATATTCCCCAGTACTCGGACCATCTCCTCGGAAGCCGCCGGGCTGATCGCCTGGCGCCGGTAAATAAGCGCCACCAGTTCGGCCATCTCGCGGGGTGTAGTCTGGCCCCAGCCATAAATTTCCCGGATGGGCAGACGCCCCTCCGTCCTCGAATTAACCCGAGTATCCTTGAATCCATGCTCATCCAGCCATTGATTGATGGCGACTCCCCCACCGGCCAGATGCTGCAGCCACAAACTGGCATGGTTGTCGCTATAGGTGATCATCAGGGAGATCACCTTGCCAAGCGATATTTTTTTCCCTTCCTGGAACTGGCATAGAATCCCATCATCCGGATCATAATGAACCGTATCGGCATACCAGGTCAAATCCTCATTATAATGCAGACTGCCCTGCTCGATACAGTCAAATATTTTGAGCAGAATCGGGACCTTGATCATACTGGCGGTAGGAAACAGGGTATCCGCATTCAGCGCCGCCGTCTGCCCGGTTTTCAGGTTCCGTACATACACTCCGGCTACCCCATGAAATCCCTTCAACTGGTTTTCCAGCAGCTTCTGCAGTTCCGCATCCTCTCCGGCCAAACCAACCCCGGTCAATACCAGTCCGATCAGAACGATCCATACCTTCCTCATC
>JAGOEH010000185.1 GCA_017997825.1 Candidatus Delongbacteria bacterium
GGGATAGTGAATAGCTGCAAAACCTACGGTTGTGCTCTGCTGGGTGGGGAAACGGCCGAAATGCCGGGATTCTATCAGAACAAGGAATATGATGTAGCCGGATCGATTGTGGGAATTGTGGATTACGACCGGATCATCACCGGTCGGGATATTGCGCCCGGGGATGTCATCATCGGACTGCCCTCCAGCGGATTACACACCAACGGGTATTCCCTGGCCCGACGCGTCTTTTTTGATCAGCTCGGCTGGACACCCGATCATGATCTGCCGGAATGCGGCGGCAGTCTGGGGGAAGTGCTGCTTACGATCCACCGGTGTTATCTGAACGAAATCAGACCCCTTCTCGATCAAACCGTTATCAAAGGAATGGCTCATATCACCGGCGGCGGATTCCGGGGCAATATCAACCGGATTCTTCCGAACTCGGTCGATGCCGTCATCGATACTAAATTATGGGAACCTTTACCGATTTTTCGGATTATAATGGAGAAAGGCCGAATCGATCGGCTGGAAATGTACGATGTATTCAACATGGGAATCGGGATGGTGATGGTCGCCGCTCCCCAACATCAACAGAACCTGCTGGCGGCTATTCCCGAAGCCCGGAGGATCGGCCGCATTGTTCCCGGGAACGGCAAAGTCCAGCTCGAGTTTTAACTTTTTCAAGGAGGCAATACACGATGACCGGAATACTCAAGAAAGCGATGTTGGCGGGGTTGGGTCTGGTGACCTTGACAACGGAAAAAGTGGAAGATATCGTGGATGATCTGGTCAAACGGGGTGAAATCGCCGAAAACGACAAAGGCAAAGCCGTCAGGGAAATCTTGGATAAAGCCGAAGAATCGGCCCGGGATTTGAAGGATAAAATCGAAACCCAGATCCGTGACGTCATTGCCAAGATGCCGTTATCCACCAAAAAGGAAACTGATGAACTGCGGCAGCGAATCCAGCAATTGGAAACCGAGTTAAACCGTTTGAAATCGGAACAGAATCAGTAATTGATAATCTTTTGGCTGCGGCTTGGAGCCGGATCTGCCTCTAACTCCTGCTGTCGGGTATCATAGTCGAGAGTCAGATGGGGGGCTTTGGAAACGGAATCTCCTTGGGTAACAACCTTTTCCAGAACCTCTTTCAGATAGACAATGCCGCGGGGTTTGATCAGATAGGCATAAAGCCTTTGATAGAAGGGTTCTGCTTCAAACTGTTTTTCATAATAATCGCTCAACAGGATGATGTTGATTTTTCGATCCGCTACCAAATTCAAGCTGTGTATCAATTCCTGGTAATCCTCATGCAGGTTGACCAGCATGATCCCATGAGGCCGGTCATCCAATAATTCCATCAGGTATTCGGGATAAAAACAACTTCGGGTTTTATACCCATAATACTCCACCAGGGAAACCAGAATTTTGGAAAAAAAAGGATTTTTCTCCACCACTAAAATCTCGTTCATAGCTCTCTCCTTTTTACCGCTGAATTGTCCCGTCACCCAAAGAAGCATTTTCCATGCCAACTGATTCTCCAACCCGCCGGAAGGTTATCCGGGTCATTCTCAGCCTGGTTTTGGTTTCGAGCCTGATGGGATTGTTTTTCATCCTGCACTGGGTCTACGCTCAATTAAACCAAACCCTTGACAATACTCAGAAATTCCGCCAAAAGGCCCTGGACAAACTAAGCCGCCAAAACCTGGTGATTCGTCAGGCCAAAAATCGAGAGGACAGTCTCCGTTTCAAGATCCAAACCATGGAATTGGAGATTGATGCCCTCTCCACCAAAGACTACTACCTACTGCTGGATTTGACCAATCATCGGTTCTACCTGATGAAAAGCAATCTGATCATCTATACCGACCACTTTGGAAGCGGAAAAGGACAAATCCGTATCAAGGGCGAAAAAATAGATTTTAAAACACCCCGTCGGGAATTCATCGTTACCAAAAAGGAGACCAATCCCTGGTGGGTTCGTCCCGATTGGTTCTGGACTGAGCAAAATTTGCCTATCCCGACTGAATTCCTGACAATTCCTGAAGATTTATCGTATTCTCAAGCGGTTCGCTATTACAATCATTTATCCGCCACCGATAAGCTGAGGGTCCGTCGGGTACCGGGGTATCTGGGAAAATACAAAATCACCCTGCAGGATGGGTATCTGATCCATTATGGAACCGGCGTGGGACGCAACAGCAGCCACGGCTGCATCCGCGTTTCCAAGCCGTCGCTGGAGGTGCTGTTCAATTATTTGGAGGTCAATTCCCCGGTTTATATTTTTTAATTACCCCGGCTTTACCGATTTTCATAGGGCAAATCATCTTGATCCGGCCATGAGCGACGCTTCCAACACCGCTGATCAACCGGTTCATAAAGTCATCACCAATTCATTGGTACTCCATTCTCACTATCCCGGATTTTTTTGATTGACTTTTTGGAATTTTAGTTTTACTATCCATCCGGCCGGATTCCGGCTTTCTCATTCCGATTGTTGTATTAATCCATTTTGATGGAATCCGGCAGACCAAATCAACCGATTCCGGTCCCCGTCAATCATCGCTTTCGACTAAATTCATTAACCCTACCCCCATTGGAGGAACGTACCATGAAAATAATCTTGTCTGCCCTAACGCTCTTCGTATTGCTCAATCTCTCGGTACCGGCCCAGGTGAACATCAAAAAGATAGTGAATAAAAGCAAGAAGAAAACAGAGAAGAAAACGGAGCAGCGGATTGAAAATAAAATTGATAAAGCCGTTGATAATGCTTTGGATCAGACGGAAAATGCAATTGACAATACCGCTAAAGGGAACCAAGCGGAAGAGAATAAATCGGAATCCGTCCATGAGGACAAAAATCAGAACAGCAAATTGAATTCCGAATCCACGGTGTCGGAGACGATGCTGAGTTGGAACAAGTATGATTTTATACCCGGGACTGAGATTATTTTTGAGGATGACCACCAAGCGGAAAAAAATGGAGAATTCCCGAGCAAATGGGATCTGGTCAGCGGAGTTATTGAAAATGCCAATGTGAATGGGGAAAATGTGATCTTTATCCGGCAAACGGGGAATTATCCCAATGGCATGGTACCATTGATAAAAAACCCGTCGGCGGATTATCTGCCTGATGAATTTACGGTGGAATTTGATTGTTATTTTGAGAAAGGGAAATACAGCAGCTTTACGCTTCAGTTTTATGATGCCAAATCACAAAAGCGCTTACCGAAAACCTTCCTTGATATTTATGTCAATCAAATGCAATTCGGCCGGGGCATTGCCGAGGAGCAGTACCCCAACACGCGGTTCCGGAATGTCGATAAAGAAAAGCCGGTATGGCGGCATATCGCCATTTCGTTTAACAAGCGAGCACTCAAGGCCTATATGGATGACACGCGGCTCATCAACATTCCCAATCTTACCGATAACCCGACCGGAATTACCATCTCGGTCAATCACGCCACTCCGGCAAAAAATCAGTTTATAAAGAATATACGAATCGCCAAGGGAGCCGTATCGCTTTATGACAAGGTCATGACCGATGGAAAATTCATTACTACCGGCATAAAATTTGATGTAAACCAAGCTGTGATCAAGCCGGAAAGTATGGGAATTATAAACGTCGTACTGAAAATGATGCAGGAGCATCCCGAACTTAAATTCAGTGTGGAAGGGCATACCGACAGCGACGGCAATGAGCAGGCCAATCAGTCCCTATCGGAAAATCGAGCTGACGCGGTCCGCCTTATGCTGGTCAACCTTGGAATATCGGCGGATCGGCTGGTCTCGAAAGGTTGGGGGGAAAGCCGCCCCATGACCGAGAATACTACATCAGAAGGCAAAGCCCAAAACCGGCGAGTGGAGTTTATAAAGATCAATTAACATCAGTAATTGGTGGTAACTGTATCAGTCTTGATTATCCATTGGCTAAGTGAATCATGTTTCACCTTACCGGAAAAAAGAAACTTTCCCCATATCCGGTTATACTCAAATGCCTCTTCTGTTATAAAAAGAAATCTTTCAATGGCTCCAGATAAACCACCATCTCAACGGTAGGAAATACATCAGCTATTTTATGGATTACATCATTGACCACAAATAAATCAGAATTGAACATGGTATCATTTCTCCGGAATAATGCTTAAAATCGTTTCCAAATCCCTCAAACAGTTATCATGTTTTGGGACGGCGGCGGAGCTGGACCAACAGGGTTCCGGCGGCTACCAACACAATCCCGCCGATCTGGCGGGGATTCAGGGGTTCGTCCAAGCATACCCAGGCCAGTAAAGCGATCTGGGGCAGCATGGTACAGTTGATGATGCTGGATTCGACAGCCGTCAATGTCCGTAATGTATAATTCCAGAGTGTAAAGGCGATGGCGGTATTGACCACCGCCAACCAGGCGATGATGGCCCATTGCACCGGATCCAATCGACCGAATCCCTGGATGGCCGCTCCCGATACCAGCAGGATCAATCCCCCGATCCCCATACTGATCGTGGTAACAATCAGAGGCGACAATCCACTGTGGAGATTGATCGATCGCCCCATTAAAGCCGAGCCGGAATTGGCCAGAATACCGATAAGAGCCACCAGCAGACCGATCGTCTGTCCGGCCGGGATATGCAAGGGTAAAAAATAGATAACCGCGCCACAAATCGATAGCAGAATTCCGATCCATTGCCGATGGGAAGGGGATTCATGATTCAACACCCCACTCGATAACGCCACCATGACCGGGGTAAAATTCAGCAACAGGGTCAATGTCGCGGCCGGCAAAAGAGCTAAGCCAAGAAACTGTGCCCCCTGAGTCAGAGTGTAAAACACCAGTCCCAATCCCATTAACTGTATCCACATCCTACCCGATAATTGTTTAATGGTATCCCGATGCCGAGAATTCATCAACACCGGGGGTAAGAGGCATACAAAAGCCAGGCTGTAACGCAGTCCCGCAAAGGTAATGGCCGGCAGACTGGCCTTCAGTCCGATCTTGATCAGCACCCAGGAGGTCGACCAGAGAAAGGTAACCAGAAGAGCCAACAAAATGGCACGCCAGTGGGAATGCCTCGATAACAATTTGGAATCCGACATTAGACCCTCTTGCCATCATGGATAGTCATAATTATTTCTCCTGAATTTGATCCTGTTTTATCATTGACACTCACGATCAATCTTTCAATCCTGTGAATCCGGAAGACGATCATTATCTCAATTCCGGGTTAATAAATCCCGATCCCATCGTTATGAGTTCATGGCAGGCTGGAGCTGATGTTCGACATACTCTACCATCATCCCGTCGGCATGACGAACCGTCATATTGGTACCGGTCGGGACCTGTCGGAGATCCCGGATCACAGTGGCCCCATGTGCCAATAGAAACGTGCGATACTCGATGATGGAATCAACCAGGAAGGTAGCCTGGGTATCCCGAAAAGGCTGAAGTGCTTCATCCGATCCGCTGATAATCAATAAATTCTTGATCCGGGCAATCTCCAATCCTGCTTCCCGATAGTGGAACCGTGAGGTACAAGACTCATTCATCAGCTTTTCATACACTTCCAAGGCCTGGTCCATATTGTTCACATAACACCGACATAGAATCTGTTTGATTTCCATTTCCATCTCCTTAAACTTTTATTCTATCGATGGACTCGGAGTGATCGATAATCCGAGTCTAAGCAACCGGCAAAGTCCCGATCTGCAAACATCTCAGAACTATCTGATCGATTGATGGTCATCATCGGAGTACAGGCTCACGGCCGATTTCGGCCGGTCAGTGTTCAATATTAACACAAAACCACTCGATAGCAAGTGGTTTTTATTGCGATCCACGGTTATTTTGTTTAGTCGGTAATGAATCAAGCAAAGAAAACCCTTGCCGATTGGTACGATAATTATTAAGATAATCGGGAATGGAAGGGATTCGGATAGTGATCCCATGAATTTGATCAATACCTATCCGATTCCATTATTCGTTCAGCGTTCCAATCTAAGGCTGCCGTCCCTTCCGGGGAAGTCCTGTGAGAATCAGGCACAGTCGCGCTACGGTATTGAGCCTTCATCACCGGCTCTAAGTCCGATTACCAAGATAGCGGCCCTACAAATTTTGTCGCGTCAACAAAAGGAGTAAAAAATGAATCCCCACAC
>JAGOEH010000186.1 GCA_017997825.1 Candidatus Delongbacteria bacterium
GGCCGTTTCTTATAGCCGGCTTCCCTTCGATCGGGAACAGGCATTCGCCGGCCTTGTCTTGCAGAACCAGGGCATCAAATTCGGCCTCAGCTACTTTGAATACCGGATTTCGGATATCGAAGAACGGAATCTGAATGGAGAATTGATTGGACATTTCAAGGATCGTCACCAGCTTTATACCCTGACGGCAGGCCTGAAAAAGGGAACGTTCCGATTCGGAATGAATATCAAATACCTAAGGGAATCACTCTATGAACAAAGTGCCGGTGCAATTCTGTTCGATCTGGGGCTACTCTGCGCAATCCGTGATAACGCGATCGTCAGTTATACCGTTTCCTCGATCAACCTTCCGGGGATTCTGGATGGTGATCTGCGTGCCCGGCTTCGCTGGAAGGTCGATCTATGGGAGGATAAGCAAACCCATTTTGAGTATCCCATCGGTCAGCGGCATTTGATAAGCTATCAACACCAGTGGTCCAAACTGCAAACCGGGATATCATGGATGCTGATCGAAGGGGACCGCGATCAATTCAATCTGGCGGCCCATTATGAACTGGCGGAAAACATCTCGGCTAAAGCGGCATGGTATGACCGGAAACCGGTATGGGGGCTTTCGCTTGGACTGAAAATCTGGAATCGTACCAGCACCCTGGATTATGCCATTTCCAAAGAACGATACAGCGGAGACTATCGGCATTTGTTCTCCTGGTCGGTTTTTTAACGATAGGAACAGCCATGTGGATCAAACAGCGTATAAAGAAAATCTTTCTCATGATGGTTATCGGGATGAGTATTGGAATAGTCGGTATCCGGCCGACCCATGGGGCTTATTCATTAATGAAACTGCCGGCCGGCGCCAGACAGGCGGCATTAGGCGGTGTTAATCTGGTCATCCCCGACCTCTATTCCGCGTTGGATAATCCTGCCTTACTCGGGATTTCATCCGATAATGAGCTTGGCTTCAATTATCTTTCATTCTATGAATCGTTAACCCTCTCCAGTTTGGCTACTCGCTTTCACTACCGCCAAATGGGTCTCTCCTGCGGTATCATCAATCATTCAATCCAGGATATCGAGTTTTATCCGGATCATCCCACCGAGCTCCCCCAGTCCACGTTTGATGCTCATCAAATGCTGGCTTTTATCGGTACCGGGTTTTCGATCGGATCCCAGGCCTGGCTCGGATTCACCTCCAAATTCGTGTATCAGAAAATCTACCGGTACGACGCCCACGCTATTGCCTTTGATATCGGCATGATCCTTCGACCCGAACGCCTGTCCGGTCTCACCCTGGGACTCGGCTATCAGAATTTCGGGTTTTCAAGTCAGTTCCAGGATGAAAAGCTGAAATTGCCTGAATCCTTTGGATTGGGCGCGGGGTATGATTGGAAAATTTCCGATCCACTGGCTCTGATCACGTCGATCAATTACCGCAACGGCCGTGCACAGGAACGATGGAGCTGGGGTAACGAAATCCGCTATGGAAAATGGCTTAACCTGATGATCAGCCTGCATTCCGATAATGATATCAACCAGTCCTATTCACTGGGAACTCAGATTAACCTTAAATCCTATTCGGTGATAATCGGATATACTCCAACCTCCGAGCCATTCAATGAGGTGACCGGGATCAGTTTGATCAAAAAACTTTAGATTGGACTACTATGAGGATTTTCCTGGGGTATTTTTTTAAACGATATACATTGATCGACTATTTTATTTTTTCCATTTTTATTATCGTCCCGATTCTGATTTATGACCGTCCGGCCATGTATATATCCCCTAAAATCCTGGCTATGAATCTGCTGCTGGTAGCCGCCGGGATCTGCTGGATCTACCGAATGTGGAAAATCCGTGTGCAGAATTGGGAGTATACCCTATTCGATATGCTGCTGCTCCTCTTTATCGGATACCAGGCCGCTTCTCTGACCTGGAGCATCAATCCCCATCTGGGCATCGAGTTCCTTTGGCTGGAACTCCTGGCGGTTGGGCTTTATCTGCTGATTCGGACCGAAATACGGTTGAATATTCTCTTGAGCGGTGTACTGGGCGGATTGCTGATTATAGGTTTTCCAATCAATCTTTATGCCCTGCTTCAGTATTTGGGGATCGATTTTTTAACCAAACCGGCCGATTTCGATACCTTAGCTGTCAGTACGTTCGGGAACAAGAATTTCCTGGGGGAGTTCCTGATTTTTATCATGCTGATTCATTTTTATTTTTTAACGGTACGGCATTCGATAATTTTCTATTTGGCCTGGGGTATATCCTTTATGTTGTCGTTGACCGTCATCATGATTATCTTGTCGAAGACAACCATGCTTTCTTTTCTGATCCTGGCGATAGGAATAATGGTCCTATACATCCATCTTTACTGGGTGAAAATTCGCCGGTATCGCCGGAAAATCGCCGGGATGGCGCTTGCCGCTTTGGTTGTGTTGGGATTGGGGTATGCGGTGTCGGCCTGGATCCCGTTCAAGGTCGATCCACAGCGCTACTATATTTCATTCGGATATCGTCATGCGGAACGGGATGCCGGTATGGACCGCAGACAAAACCTCCAGGCTGCGATCAATAATCAGATTTTGATGAACGGCTGGAGGATGAGAGAATTATTTACCATGGTGACCCAATCGGGCGGTAGTGAGAATATCATGATTCGGTATTACATTTGGAAAAATACCCTGCCGATTATTCGGGAACATTTATGGTTCGGAACAGGCTTAAAGAATTGGCAGATTCATTATTTCAGATTTAGAGGGATCGAGGAGAAACGGATTGCGGATCATCTGGCCGGATCCGGTGCGACAGCGCTGGATGCCCATAATGAGTTTCTTCAGGTCTCGGCGGAGCTCGGCTTAATCGGTTTGCTGCTGTCTTTGGGATTGTTGGGACTTCTGCTTTATTCCGGTATCCGTCGTTATTTCACCGATTCATCGCTGCATGATCGATTTGTTTCCGGCCTCTTCACTCTGTATGTAATTCTTGTGGCTTTTCAGAGCCTGACTGGATTTACTATGCACAATGTATTTCCAATGATCAGCCTGAGTCTGGTCGCTCCATGGCTGGCCGCCAAACAGAAACGGATTGGATCTTTACCCGGTGCCCGCTGGTTTTTTATGGGACTGGTGGTGGTTTTAGGCTGGGGATTGGTTTGGAATTACCGCTATTTACGACGGGATTACTTCACCATTCTGTCCCAGATCTATCTCTCCCGTGGGGATCTCCGGAACGCCGAGATCGGATATCGCAACGCCCTGCATTATACCCCCGATGATTACCAGCTAAATTTCTGGTTGGCCGGGGTGCTGATAGAAAAAGCCGGCTATTTTCAGCACCGGAATCAACCCGATCTCTACCGCCAAAGCTGTATGGACGCCGTCACCTGCTGGAAGGAATCCTTAATCCGGCACCCTTATCTTGAACGGGCCTATTATAATATCGGTAATGTCTATCTTGAATTCGGCGATTATAAACGGGCGGAATACTACTTTCTAAAGGCCATCGAGGTGTTTCCGACCTATACCGTGGCCTATACCAATCTGGGTAATATCTATGCCCTGATCGGAATTGAACTGGTTACAGCCGATTCTAAGGATCAGCGCGCCAAAGCACTATTCGAGAAAGCGCTCGATCATCATCTCAAAGCCATGGATTTCTATCAGAATGAATACAGCTATGTCAAAGACCCGGCTTTGCTGAAAAATCTCGGTATCGATTATCACTATCTGGATATGCCGTCCAAAGCCATCGAATTTTATGAACGCTACCTTCAAGCCGTACCGGCGCTTTCCCCCCAGGAACGGGAAGAAGTCCTCAAGGCCATCGATGAAAACCGATCGAGGCTGCCATGAAATGGTCTAAACCAATGATGTGGTCTGTTCCGGCTTTGGCATACAGTCTGCTGATCATCTATCTGTCCCATCAGAGCCAGCCGATCCCCCAGATGGAAAGCTGGATGAACTGGGATAAATTCCTTCATTTTGTGGAATATAGTGTGTGGACTTTTTTGTGGTGGCTGCCCATTCGGTACTTGAACTTCAAGCCGGTTCGACTGTTAACCGGTCTGGGCATCATGGGCGCCTTGTTCGCTATCAGCGATGAGTGGCATCAGAGTTTTATTCCGGGCCGTGTGAGCAGTTTTTCTGATTGGATCAGTGATAGTCTGGGTATTCTGACGATCCTATTCCTGATCTATCGGTTGATGGTGCTGCGAAATATGGAACTAAAAAAAGATGAAAATTGATCGTGGTCTATGGCTGATCATTCTGTTTTTTCTGTCCGGCCATGCGGCGGCTCTCCCTCCGCAGTTCATTACTCCTTCCTCTATCGATACCCTGTTTGAAAACATCGAATTCCAAAAAATCATTCAAGCCCGCGATCCGGAGAACGATTCCTTCTTTTTTACCTTGATCCTTAAACCCAATGGGGTTACCGATTCCTTATGGAATGACTCCACCCTGGCGGTGAACTGGATTCCACAAGTGGCTGATGTCGGTCAACACGGACTGAGTGTCGTGGTTCAGGATACCACCGGATTGAAAGATACCCTGGAATTGACATGGCGTGTCTTCAAAAAGAATGATCCCCCTTTCTTTGTGGAAAATGATATCGAGGTCATTCTCCAGCAGGGAGAGATCTATAATCACCCCTTTATTTATCGGGATCCGGATCTGGATCACAGTTTTACCTTTACGACTCTTCATAAACCATCCTCAATGCAGATTAACTCTATCTTTACGGATTCCTCCATTCTGGTGAATTGGCAGCCCGCCAATCCGGATGTGGGAGTGGACTCTCTGCGCTTTATTATCCGGGATGACTCGTTGGCATCCGATACTCTGCGGGTCCGGTTTGCCGTCAGCAATCGGAATGATCCTCCCCGATTCATTCCCAATGAATTGACGGATACACTCTCTCAGGGTGTCGCCTATCAGCGTGAAGTCAAGGTGATCGATGAGGATATCGGTGACAGTCTGCGCTTTGCGATTCTCCGAAAACCGGATTTGATGACCATCGAGTTTGATTATACTGACACCACCTTATTGATACAATGGACCCCGACTCTTGACCAAATCGGACCGGATTCCATCATTCTTCAGGTCCGGGATGACTCGTTGGCATCTGATACCCTAAAGGGTGCTTTAATCGTCCTGAACCGGAATGATCCTCCTCAACCCGGCACCATTCTGTATCCCACCTCCGGCCAGGTTCTTACCGATCGCCAATTGAACTGCCGAATGACCAAAGGCAGTGATCCGGATGCATCCGATACCCTGTTATCGTATCGTTTCCTGTTGTTTTATGATCCGACCACCTCTCCGGGGGTTGCGGATGAATGGAGCTCACCCTGGATTCAAACCGCCGATGATATCATCGAGTACACCTTTCCTGACAGTTTGGATGAAGATAGCTATTATTACCTAATGGCGCAGGTTCGGGACGATTCAATGGCGGTTTCCGATTATGACAGCGTCAGGTTTTTTGTCAATACATTCAATCAGTTGCCCTCGTTTGATTATTACACTCCGGGTGAAGGGGCCATTGTTCCGAACCGATCTCCCCGTTTGAGGGTCACGGAAGCGACCGACAGCGATGATTCGGTGTTTTTTTACAGTTTTATCATCATGAACGGCACGGGAAGTGAAATGCTGGATTCAGCCTATAATCGAAGCTTGAACCAGTATACTACCGATGAGGTGTTAATGGAAAACGGAAAGTTTCTCTGGTCGGCCCGGGTCCAGGATGAGAGCGGAGGATACACGGATTGGAAAACCTTACGAAGCTTTTATGTCAACAGCCTGGAAGAGGCTCCATTTCCCCCTCAAAAATTCTGGATTTACGGAATGGATTCCGTTTCTCACTATATTTCGGTCAGTAATCCGACCTTTACCTGGGAGATTCCATCCCTGCCCGATCCGGATCCGCTGACGCAAAAAAGTGATATTCGCTTTTTATTACAGATCTATGCCGATACCAATAGTGCTCCGATCTATCAGGTCAATTCCGAGAAGGGCGGCACCTACTACTTTTTCTCGGAAGGCGAACTGATCGAACGGGTTAGATACTATGCCAGGATAACGGCCATTGATCCGACCGGTCTCTATTCCACACCCTCCTCCTATCT
>JAGOEH010000187.1 GCA_017997825.1 Candidatus Delongbacteria bacterium
CTTGTATGCCGTCCAATATGCCGGCATCAGCCATCCGGACACTAAACCGTCCAGCTTCTACCGGGATCTCAAATTCTATCAAAGCGTGTATGAGCATAATCTATATGCCGGAGCGGAGATCTACCGAGACCCGGAAAGCGATTACTGGGAATGGGAAAGCGATGCCCACCGTTCCAAATACAAACAGATCCGAAACAGCAGCGAAACCGCTTATCAAACCGCTCAGTTCTTCATCGGCGGAATCCTGCTGAACCATATCATCGGCGCCATCGACGCCGTCCGAATCTACCGCCGGCAAACCGGAGAATTATCCTCTTCCTCTACCCTTTCCAAGCTCAATCTCTCCTCGGATTTTGATCACCAATCCATCCGACTCCGCCTGGCTTATCCCTTCTAATTCCCACACCTTCATCATTTACGGGCCGGTATGGATCCCCTCCATACCGGTTCCATCCTGATCGATACCTTTGTGCCAATCGATCCATTGCTTGATATCCCGGCTTGAATTGGTCGCTATCACTCCCATTCGATTAAACCTTTCTGAACCTATCCGTTTAATCAAGTAAAGCTTGACTTTGGGAGCTAAACACATTAAAATACAGGTAAGGGATCGATCCATCCATCAACCGGGGAGAAAAGAACTATGGAGCATTGGAATGATGATCGTAGTATAGCGGAAGTGGAATCGCTGCTTGCGGAGATGACACTGGACGAAAAAATTGGGCAGATGACCCAGGTCGAGACGAGTTTTTTGGAGTGCCGGGAGGATATCCGGGATTATGGCTTGGGATCGCTCCTGAGCGGGGGCGGGCGAAGTCCGGCCGTCAACACCCCTGAAAGCTGGGCCGACATGGTGGAAGGCTGTCAGAAGGCGGCATTGCAAACCCGGTTGCGGATCCCGCTATTGTATGGGGTTGACGCGGTGCATGGGCATAACAATGTCAAGGGAGCGGTGATCTTTCCGCACAATATCGGACTGGGAGCGGCCCGGCGGCCGGAACTGACGGAGGAAGCGGCACGAATCACGGCTCGCGATGTCAGGGCCACCGGGATGAATTGGATCTTTGCCCCCTGTGTGGCTGTTCCCCGGGACGAACGCTGGGGCCGCACCTATGAGGGATTCGGCGAGGATCCCGATCTGGCGGCCGAGCTGGGCCAAGCCGCGATCCGCGGGATTCAGGGCCACACAGTGGGAGATCTGCCGCAGGTTCTGGCCTGCGCCAAACACTATCTGGGCGACGGCGGCACCTCGCTCGGCCGCGATCAGGGCGATACCCTGGCCGATCAAGATGCCATGAGACGCATTCACCTCCCCCCCTATATCAAAGCCATTCAGGCCGGTGTCGGCTCGATCATGGTC
The DNA here is from genome assembly GCA_017997825.1 of Candidatus Delongbacteria bacterium. Taxonomy (GTDB): domain Bacteria; phylum JAGOEH01; class JAGOEH01; order JAGOEH01; family JAGOEH01; genus JAGOEH01. The sequence goes on from JAGOEH010000187.1 coordinate 1,361, forward strand.
TCCTTCAGCAGTTGGAACGGGGCTAAAATGCATGCAAGCTCCTATTGGCTGACCCGGGTCCTCAAACAGGAACTCGGATTCCAGGGATTGGTGGTCTCGGACTGGGCCGGTATCACCCAACTGCCCGGCTCACCGGCCGACCAAATCCATAGCGCCATCACCGCCGGACTGGATATGATCATGGTACCCGATACCTACCGCCTGTTCATTCAAATCCTCAAATCGCTCGTCCGGGAGGGCCGGATCCCGCTCGACCGCATCGATGATGCCGTCCGCCGAATCCTGCGGATCAAATTCCAACTGGGGCTGTTCGAAAATCCGATGGCTGACCGCCGTCTGTTGCGGGAAACCGGCTCAGCCGAACACCGCCGCGTGGCCCGCTGCTGTGTCCGAGAATCGGTGGTGCTGCTGAAAAACCAGGCCGGCATCCTCCCGCTCCCCAAAACCCTGTCCCACCTGCTGGTAGCCGGAAAATGCGCCCATGATCTCGGCAATCAATGCGGCGGCTGGACCATATCCTGGTACGGAGAAAGCGGATTTCATACCGACGGAACCACCATTCTGGAAGCCGTCCGTCAGTCGGTATCCCCGTCCACCCGCCTCTCTTATTCCCCCGACGCATCCACCATCCCGGACCAGCCGGATGCCGCCATCGCCGTCATCGGTGAAACACCCTACGCCGAAGGCGTCGGAGACCGAACCGATCTGAATCTCGATCCCGATGATCAGGCTGTCCTGACACGCCTGCATCAAGCCGGCATCCCCATCATCACCATCCTGATCTCCGGACGCCCTTTGCTGATCGAATCATGCCTGGCTCTCAGTCAAGCCGTCATGGCCGCCTGGCTGCCCGGAAGCGAAGGCCAGGGCGTTACCGATATCCTGTTCGGCGATTTTCCCCCTACCGGAAAACTCCCCCATACCTGGCCCCGTCATCTCGATCAGATCCCCATCAACCACGATCAAACCGGCATCGATCCCCTCTTTCCCTACGGATTCGGCCTAACCTATCCCGGCTGAATCACGACCGTCCCTCCCGGTTTGGTTTTCAACCCCTTATCAAGGCAGACCCTATGATCCGGATCCTTTCCGTTTTCTTTGTCTGGCTCAGCCTAACCCTTATCACCTGCTGCCTGAGCGGTGAAAACAAGATCATCCATGCTCCGACCCAGTCCGAAATGGGCTGGCAGATCTATCATCTGTCCGATACCCTGACCTTCATCGGCCTGGATCAATCCATCCGCCGATTCATGGTCAAAGAGATCCATGGCGATACCCTGGCCCAATCCGACAAATTCCGAACCGGGTGCGATGTCCATTACCTGACCCGGATCGAGGTCGGATTCACTGAATTGCCCGACGCATGCCCCACCTGCGCCCCCGCCCACCAGCTCACCATCTCCAAAGATCGTTCCGGTCTGTATGTTCAGTTGTGTTGGATGTATCTGACCGGTTACTCGATGCAGGATAAGGCGACCGACACCTTGACCGTCGGTGGAGAGCTGTATCAGGATGTGTTTTGGGTGACAACGGATACCACGCAAACCCAGCCGGCAGTCTGGCGATGGGCCTATTCCCGGAGCCGGGGGATGCTGAGGTTCGATTCCATGCAGGGACAACACTGGACCCGGGTTCTGCCCTGATCCCGGGACTTCGGCACTCCATGAGATACCCCCGCCGCGCGGGTCAGCAATAATCTGATGCAGGAATCATGATGGAATCATGATGGAATTGAAAGGGATAACTCAAAATATCCTCAATAGGGGCCCCACACGAATTTGCCCTGGGGATTGATATAGCCCCTGTTTTTGCGGCCGCTGACCATGGCCAGGCCGTCATGAAAGCTGTCGGCGGCTTCGTATTGCATGGGAATCGAGGTCCGGCCCTTGAGACCGATAAATCCGAACTTGCCCTTCAGTTTAACCGCGGCCAGACCCTCCGAAAACTCGGCGCATAATTCATACTGCGGCGCGATGATCATCCGGCCGGTCCGATCGATGTATCCCCACCGATCAGCCTTGGCAACCGCCGCCAAGCCCTCGGAAAAATTGGCGGCGCCGCTATAAGCCGCCGGGATGATCGGCTTGTTTTGGGGATCGATAAAACCATACTTACCTTGGACCATAACCCAGGCCCGCTGCTGATAAAAATTGCCGCATTCATGGTACTGACAGGCAATCACCAGTTTCCCGCTCCGATCCACATACCCCCATTTGCCCTTTTGCTTGACCCGGGCCAGACCCTCGGAAAAAAAGGAAGCATCCTCATAAACCGGCTGGATAACCCGCTTCCCGCTTTTATCGATAAACCCATAGACAACCTGATCGCCGCTCTCCACCACAATTCGGGCCAAGCCTTCTGAAAAATCGGAGGCCAGGTAGACATTGGGCGACAGCACGGTTTGGCCGCCGGGATTGATATAGCTGTATTTTCCCTTGATCATCACCAGCGCCAGTCCCTCATGAAAATCATTGGCCCCGTCAAAAGTCGGATTGATCACCATCGTTCCCGATTTATCAATGTACCCGTACTTGGTACTGACCTGCACCACCGCCCGGCCTTCCGAAAATCGGGACCCCTGAACATAGCGAGGCGGAATGACGGTTTTACCGGTGCGGTCAATATAGCCGTACTTGGCCTTCATCAAAATCGGGTACAATCCGCTTCCGGTCGACAATCCTCCGGCCGGCTGGGCCGAAATCCATCCCGTCAGAAGCAACCATCCTATTGTAATCCATCGTTTCATTCCTGGCCTCCATCTATAAAAATTGACGATTCTCATCCGAATACCGAATCTAAAGATTCAGCATACAAAAAATAACTCACAGCGTCAAGTCCAAAGTGGAAACGATCGATTCCCCATCCGACAGCCACCCCGGTCAATGATGTTTGATGTATAATACCCAGGAACCGACATCTCGGATTCCCCGGTTGCCGAAACCGAGTATTCCGGATTGAATTGAGCGGGATCAAAATGTGGAATCAGAATTCCGCACTGATCCCGATAGAAGGCAAAAACCCGATATTGTCGGCCTCATCGGTGGTCTGCTCCCAGAAATCGTAGCGGGGACGCGTCGGAACTTTCACATTATAGATATTCTGAATATCCACAAACAGGGTCAGTTTCCAGCTTTTGTAATTGATATAGTGATCGGCCCGCAAATCAAGCTGATGACCGGTTTTTAGACGGCGGCTTAGGTATTCTTCAGGCAGCCGCTGGATCTTCCAGCCGGTGGCCTCGCTGGGTACATAGACCGGGGTATAGGGGATCCCGGTGAAAAGTCGGAATTTACCGCTGAATTCCCAGGCGGCATTCAGCCGGTATCCGCCGGACAGGTTGAAGATGACCCGCTGGTCATACTGACCGGGATAGTCCCGGCCGTTATAGGCCCGGTACCGGCTGCGGTTCCAACTGAGGGCGGCCTGTCCGTAATAGGGAGTCTCCGAATACTTTTTCTGGGCTACCAGTTCAAATCCATACGCACTCCCCTTGCCGACCGACTGAAGCGGCAGATAACCGAAAGATTGAAAATCATCCTCCCGGCCCCCGAATCCCGTCCCGGTATTGGAGATCACCAGATAATCGGTTACACCCGGCTGGATTCCGGCCGGCAGGTCGCGGTAGCGTTTGTGATAGAACTCGGCCGAGATCCGCAGATCGGCCCGCAGCAGATAATCGCTGCCCACAATCGTCATCAGGCTGCGCAGCGCCTTCAAGTCCCGGTTGAAGGGATTGGCCGTCCACACATAGGACGGGGCTTGATGATACAGTCCCGATCCGCCTCTAACGGTCCAGCGGTTATTCATTTGAACGGTGATGAGGGCTCGGGGTGATCCATAATTTTTGTGATGGATAAACGCATAGTAATCCCAACGAACCCCGGTTTTTAGACGAACGGGTGCCCAGGGATGATACTCGGTTTCGGCAAAGCCTCCCATTTTATAAGTTCCCCGTTCTGAGATCAGGGCACGCTCCAATCCGAGGTCAGCCGGAGAGACACGCTGCCCGCTGCTGTTATAGATGGTATCGGCAAATCGGGTCTCATTATCCAGGCTGATAGAGCGAAATGAAACCCCGGTCAGCAGATCCAGCTTCCGGGTCAGCCGGGTATAACCCTGGAGCTTCGAGGTATACTCATATTCATCAGCCCGGGTTTTGAAGTACTCGATCTGGGCGGAATCGACCTGACTGAATCGGTATTGGTTGAGATTGGCGCCGGCCGCCAGATCCAGATAGCCATGTTGAAAGATCCGGCGGTAATTGACGCCTGTAATCCACTGATTCTGGGTATTATCCATAATCCCGGCATTCTTGACCCGTTTCTCGGCACTGCTCTGGTCCCGGTCCACCCGATCGATGGCTCCCAGGCCCATCAGAAAAAGCTGGTCATGCGGGGAAAGCTTGTAGGTGGCGGCCAGATTGAAATCGGTATAAACCGGCACAAAAGGTAACCCGGCGGCTTTGAAAATCAGATCGAGATAGCTGCGCCGGGCTGAAAAAATGAAATCACCCCGCGAACAAAAGGGACCCTCCAGATTGAATCCGTATTGTGTGGCTGAAACCAGGGCTTTACCTCCCAGTCGGTCTTTACGCCCGCTGCCCAGAGTCAGGCCCAGCACGGAGGATAGTTTATCGCCATACTGGACACTGAATCCCCCGGTCGAAAAGCGGACCTCCTCCACCAGAT
>JAGOEH010000188.1 GCA_017997825.1 Candidatus Delongbacteria bacterium
TGGGGATAATCGGATTATCCCCATCAAGAATCATCTGCTGCCTCGCACCATCAATCTGACGATCGACTACACCTTTTGATCATGCCTGTAATTGGGCGATCATGGTTTCCAGATTGCGGGTGGTTTCTTCCGGCAGGGTATCGAATCCGGCCGTTTCCGATTCCCTGGACTGGATGAACTCGATCCGGTCCTGGAAACGCTGTCGGAGCCGGGATTGGTAGTCGGGATCGTTCATGGGCGGCATAAAACCGGGGATCGACAGAATCCCGAAGAATTCCTCCAGTTTTTCCCAATCCTGAAAATCCGCTTTCTTTTCGACAATCGATTCGATGATGCCGAGGGTAGTTTCCTTAGTGACTTTTTTGCCTAAAAAATCTCCGGTATTGATGATAAAGCAGTCGATACCCTGTTCGATCAATTGTTTAAATTTATAATAGTCTTGGCTGAGGGGGTAAGTTCGGAAGGGATTGGCATAGGGTTCGATGACCAGTTTATCGGGATCGAAGTTGATGACGCGTTCGGCCAGGGTGCGTTTGGTGGCCAGGGTGGCGCCCATGACCGAGGCCAGGATCGGGTTTTTGATTTTGACGACCGGGGGGAGGGTCGGATCTTTCATCAGCCACAGGATGGCGTTGAGGGGTTTGGAGATGCGATCGACGCGGTTGGGAGACCAGAGTCGGGATTTGATGGCCCGGCCGTTGCCGTTGCGGATATCCTCGGTGACCAGGATTTTGCGGTCGTGGGCATCAAGGGTGACTCCGACATTCTGGGCCGTCAGGATATATTTGTTGTCTTCGGCCTCGATAGCGTAATCGCTGGTTTTATCGAAGTAGGTCGGTTCCAGGGCGATGGTGGAGTAATCCTGAGTATTGATGACGAAGGCGTCATCGTGCAGGACTGTGATCCGATATTGTCCGGCGTGTTTGGAATGGGTGATGGTGGATTTGCCTGAGCCGGACAATCCGAAAGCGGCCAATACAAAGTCACGGTCATCGTAGCTTTTCAGTCCTCCGTGACAGGATGCATATCCGTTGCGGTTGGCTACATTCCAGGCCAGGGTCAGGGTCCCTTTCTTGTGTTCGCCGAAATAGCGCATTCCCAGGAGCATGGCGCAGTTGTGGGTTGGATCGAAGAAGGCGATTCCGAGCGGAAAGTCGGGATGTGACCATTCGGGATCGGAGACCAGCATGATATCCGGTTCATCGATCGATCGGGAGGCTTGGTAGCGTTCCCGATAGGTGGTATTGAGTTCCTGGAAGTTGATCATCCAGTTGAGGGCGGTGTTTTCGAAATGTTCGGGAATCAGGAGGTGGGCTTTGACCATGAATTCCTCATCGAGACCGATCACGGTCTGGCAGTGGTACATGGTGCGGTATCGGATATGGTAGGCGGCTTCTCTGAGAATGCCCTGCATTTTTTTCTCATCCAGGTTTTGGGTGCCGGCGATCCGTCTGGCCTGAGCCGCTCGGCCGAAAACTTCTCCGTCATTAAAGACCAGGATTTTGGCCCCGGCAGGAAAACCGTTGGTTTCCGGCTGGTAAATCGGGATATCGGTCACGATGGTACCGGGGGAGTCGTGAGCCAGCCGGTAGGCTTCCTGAACGGTGGGAATGGTATGAACCTGGTTGCCGTGAAAACAGGTTTCGATGATGGCGCGGTAAGGGGAAAGGAACGATTTGGATTTCAGGTATCCATAGGTGCTCATGTCGGTCTCCTGGTTTGAGGGTTATGCGTCATAAATCATAGTATCGGGCGACTTCCCAGGGATGGGGAATGCGCTGCATTTCAGCTATATCCTTGCGTTTGACCTGGATCCATTTGGTGATCAATTCGGCGGGAAAGACCTGGCGGTAGGTCAGGTAGTCTTGGTCGGCCAACAGGCCGTCGATGGCGGCTTCCAGGGTAGTGGGAAAGGCTTTGATGCGGCTGAGTTGGTCCGGCGGGAGTTCATACAGATTTTTTTCCAGCGGACCGAAGCCTTGCTTGGTGGGATCGAGCTGACGGCGAATGCCGTCCAGTCCGGCCATCACGATGGCGGCATAGGCCAGGTAGGGATTGCAGGTGGCGTCCAGGGTACGGAATTCGAAACGGCGTTCCTGGGGATCCTGGATATAGCCCGGGATCCGGATGGCGGCCGAGCGGTTGGCTTCGGCAAAGACGGCGTAAACCGGGGCTTCGAAACCGGGGATCAAGCGGCGGTATGAATTGGTGGTCGGGTTGGTGAAGGCCAGCAGGGAGGAGGAGTGGTCCAGGATGCCGGCGATGAACTGCAGAGCGACCGGGCTGAGCTGATACAGGCCCTGGGCATGGTAAAAAACGTTTTGTCGGCATTTTTCCAGGATGATGTGAATGTGCATCCCGTTTCCGGCTTCACCGGGGATGATACGGGGGAGGAAGGTGGCGATCCGGTTGTTGCGCCGGGCGATCCGGTGACAGATACTCTTGGCCAATACGGTGCCGTCGGCCATGAAATCGATCGGCAAAAAGCGGAATTCGAGTTCGCATTGGGAACTGCCGACCTCGTGATGGTGATATTTGACGGCGATTCCGAGCTGATCGAGGGCTTGAGCGATCTGGTTGCGAATCCGGAAAAGGTGGTCGTTGGGTTCGGCCCTGAAATAGCCGCGGTTGGAGGCGATCCGGTAGATCTCCTCGCCGGTGCTGGGACTGGTGAATTCGCTGCTGACAATGCGGTAAGAGACCTCCCGCAGGGTCACCCGGCTGAACAATTCATCCAGAATATTGAATTCGAGTTCTAATCCGATCTTGACCTGATCGGCAATACCTTCCCGTTCCAGTTCACCGACCGCTTTTTGAACGATATGGCGGAGATCCTGATCAAAATGATCGCGTTTGGTGAGGTCCATCATGTGGCACATGAAGTAGAGGATCGATTCGTCTTCCTCGACCGGATCTTCAAAGGCAAAATTCAGGTCCGGTTTAAGAATCATATCGGAGTGATCGACAGTGGCAAAACCCAGGTTGGAGGCATCAAATCCGATGCCTTCTTCCACCGTTTTCTCCGAGAAGGCAGAAACCGGAAGGGTCACATTCCGCAGACGGCCATCGATGTCGGAGACATAAAAGGTAATGAACCGGGTGTTCTTACGGCTGATGTACTCCTTGACTTCCCGGAAATTGGCGAATTTCAACATGACGATTCCTCCTCGATATCTGAGTGTGATTGGATTAAAGGGCCGTTTTTTTTCAGGTCACCGACTAAAATAGTAATCGAATATTTTCCCGGATGCAATCCATTCACGTGGAAATCATCGGTTTGAATTTTTTTGGGACGCATGCTTCATCACGATTCGAAACCGGATTGGGTCGTATTGAATCCGGTGGAACCCTACCGTTTCGTTTTGGATAATCAGTATTCTTCGAGATTGCACTATAATCATTTTTAGAGATTTCGTCAATAGGAGATCGCGATTTAAAAAAAAACCTTGACATCTAAATTTTTTTGAATATATTAATCTATTGAAAAAAGTTGTTAATGTTCTTAAATCCCTATAGTTACGTAGTGAAAGGAATCCGATGGGAAAACGATACACATTTATGTTTATTAAAAATGAAGGTCAGGCGCCCAGAGAATTCTCCTTTTCCCAACAGTTTTTGAAAAAAATAGTGATACTGGTTGGTTGTCTAGGGTTTCTGATGCTTTTTTTAGTTTTTTTCGGGATTTATCAGATCTTTCAGATGAGTGAAATGAATCAGCTTCGAAAGACCAATCAGGTTATAACCCATGAGATTACACGGATAACCCGCAAGGTGAACGAGTTTGAAAACCATTTGAAGGATTTGATCAGTTCCGAAAAGAAGCTGCGATTGACGGCGGGTTTGTATGATCTGCCCAAGGAGATCCGGATGGCGGGGTATGGGGGAACCAGTATTCAGAATTATGAATACTTGGACTTCATTCAGGAGAACACCCGGGAGAGTTTGATTTCGCTTTCTACCCGGATCGATTATTTATTGAGTGAGAGCAAGATCGAGCATCAGAGCTTGAAGGATATCGAGGAGAAGATGAAGTCCAGCCGTGACGAGATCCGGTTTACGCCCTCGATACGTCCGACCATGGGGATTTATTCGTCGCGTTTCGGGAAGCGGCGTTCGCCGTTCACCGACAAGATTGAATTCCATCCGGGGCTCGATATTGCGGCGCCAAAGGGAATTCCGGTATTGGCGCCGGCTGATGGAATCGTGACCTTCAGCGGAGTGAAAACCGGCTATGGTAATGTGGTGGAAGTGATGCATCGCAATCGGTTTCTGACTTTATACGGACACCTTCTGAAGAGTAATGTCAAAATCGGTCAAAAAATATCACGGTATGATGTGTTGGGATTTGTTGGAAATACCGGCCGTTCCACCAATTATCATCTTCATTACGAGGTTCGGATCCGGCAGGGGGATGGTTTTATCCCGGTCGATCCGATCACCTATATCCTGGATTGACAACCGCATGAATTTATCGGCCCGCTATATCAAGCAACTAAAAAAGCTGGGGCACAATCTGCAGCCGGTGATCAACATCGGTAAAAATAATCTGACTCCAGCCGTGATCCAGGCGATCGATAAATCGCTGACTGATCATGAGCTGATCAAGGTCAAGATCCAGCAAACATCTGAACTGGATATCGAACAGCTCGGCCAGACCTTACAGGAAGAATTGCACGTCAGAATTTTGCGTGGTGTCGGTCATACCCTGCTTCTCTACCGTCAGAATCCTGATGAAACCCTTCGTAAAATACATTTTAATTAGTTTTATTTTTTTGATTCCGCCGAGTTCCGGTCAAGGACAGGACACCTACCGGGAGCTTATCGGCCGGATCAGACCTGCGGCCGGGTATTGGCGATTGGAAGGCCGTTATCATTGCCTGGATTCGCTCAACCGATTCCAGGTGTTCCATTATAGTCTGGTTACCGGTATAGCTGGTTTCCATCAGATTCACCTGGTCGATCCGCGGGGAGACAGCCTGCGTTTCACCGGGTCCGGCCGGATTCTGACGCTGGGTTCGTCACATCCTCTATCCGGTTATGATCAGATGGCCCTGGTGAGTATCTATTGGCGATTGAGCTGGTTTCTTAGGCCGGAGAATTGGGATGTGATGGTCCGACAATGCAGCTTCGAGCTGGAGGATAGCGATGACGATTCGGTTATGGTGCTGAGTCTCGCCTCGACCCTGACCCATCCGGCCCGGCTTCGAATCCATTATCGTCAGTCCGATTGGCGATTGCTCAAGATCGAGAGCTATTCGGGTGAGAGCCTGCAGGACATACTGGAATTTACTATGCGGGAGGAATCCCGGCCCGGGATTTTTATGCCTCCTGATCTTCCCGGCCAGTATTCATTTTTTGAATTGGGAGGTGGAGAGAGTGAGCGAATCGATCCGCTTTTGGTGGCCGGATTACGACCCCTCAAATCGGTCAAAGGGGGGTTCGGTTTGATGCACCAGTATCTGGGAGAGCAGGATGGCCTCCAGATCCTGGCGTTTTATTTCAATGGAACCCAGACGCTGCTGGCGGTTTATAATCCGGTGGTTCAACGGGAACTGACGGAGGTGGGAGCGATCGAGTACCGCTACCAATTTCCGCTGCACCGGATTTTTCAGTTCAGGGCGCAGGATGTTACCTTCTACTGGGTGGGCGGGCTGCGTTCCGAGGATATTCAGGCGATCAAGGATCAGTATCGTTATAAACTGAGGGTGTCCGGTTCAGGACAGTATCATTTTACCGCCGGCCGAATCGGATTGGCGGTTTTGCTTTCCGCTCTGCTGATAATCATCTTCCTCCGCACAGGACGAAAACGGTCACATTCATGACGCGGCAGGTAACCGACAGGAAAAGGAGTTGAAGAGATGGAGAAAAGAGTCCTGGGGATTGGAAACGCGCTGGTAGATGTATTATCCTATGTTTCCGATGACCTGATTGATGAAATCCAATACCCCAAAGGCAGTATGCAATTGGTCAACTGGAAGGAGATCAGCCGGATCATTTCCCGGTTATCCGATATCAACCGTTCAACGGGTGGGAGCGCCAGTAAA
>JAGOEH010000189.1 GCA_017997825.1 Candidatus Delongbacteria bacterium
AATATAGCCCCCATTGCAGGCATAGACCTCGCCGGCCGCATTGAGATGCAGCGCCAGCTGTTTACCCCAGATCGGGGTATCTTGATAATACTGCTGATAAACCAGGTGAGCCGCCGGAATCAGATCGTTGGTCATCCCAATGAGCCGCAGCTCATCCTGGGGATTCTCCAGTTTGAACAGCGAGCGGTTTTGGGTTAGAAAGTCCATTCCGATCTGCTGCATCGCCGTCATGGCCGGCTGTTTGTCGACGGTTTTGATCGAGGGAGAGGTACAGTTCATGAAGCGAACCGTCTGATGCTGAATATCGCGGATCAGTCGGAAAGGAACAGGCCGTGGATTGACGGTCAGCGATTGACGGTTGATCGTCAGTCCTTGATTGGGCAGAATGGAGGATGAGGTTGACCGGAGGGAACCGGAGGAGGAAGAACCCGGCACAGCCGGGGATGCGAATTGCTTCATCCGGAGGGCCATCCGGTGAAGTTGAATCGAATCCAGGACCTGGGCCGGCCCGGCCGGTTGTTTAGTCGGCATTTTTTTCGGAATCGCCCATCCGACCGAAAGGCATAATCCCCAAACGATCAAACCGAGAATTCCCATGTGTAATTTCTTGTTCATTCCTGTACTCCTTGTGTGGCATTTGGCCGGTTCAGCAAATCGGAACATAGACGGTAGAATTGGTTTAGTTTCTGGTTTTCGGACTGGCTTTCATCCCAGATCAGGACATTCCGCTTGCCCAGGGCAGTGATCTCCAGCCGACGTGAAAAATTCCCGGGCAATTTAACCTCCTGCTGCATCAACAGACTGTCCTGAATATAATGCCATAGTACCTGCTGCTGGGTGGAATCCAGTTGAGCCAGGAATTTTTCTTCCTTTTTGGGTAAGCGCCCCAGCCATTGATAGATTTTACCATCCGGATGGAGGGTATAGCCCTGCCAAAGCCCGGTACCTCCCCCGCCGGATCCCCAATCGATATTAAGATCGCTAGGGAAGCTCAGGGGCGCGGCCTTGCGATGGCATCCCCAGCTTAAAGCCAGTCCCATCATCACCATCCATATCACAACACCCAATCGAATCATGCAGTCACCCCCTTGAAATGGATCGAATCATTGATTGGAATAGTCCATGGCGGCCACAAGTTCGGCGGCTTTTTCCCGCAGTTTATATTTTTGGATCTTTCCACTGGCCGTCATCGGAAATTCAGTTACCATGAAAACATAACGGGGTACTTTGAAACGGGATATTTTATCGCGGCAGAAATCGCGAACATCTTCCGGATTGAGCTGGGCATTCGGCTTCAGAATGACGAATGCCACCACTTCTTCACCGTATTTTGGACTGGGAACACCAACCACCTCCACATTCAGAATCTCCGGTATTTGAAGTAAAAAATTTTCGACTTCACGGGGATAGACATTCTCCCCGCCCCGAATAATCATATCCTTCAACCGTCCGGTCACCTTGAAATAGCCATGAGCATCACAGGTTCCCAAATCCCCGGAATGGAGCCATCCCTCTTGATCGATGACGGACGCCGTCGCCTCGGGCATTTTGTAATACCCTTTCATGACACTGTAACCCCGGCAACAGATTTCGCCCGGAACATCAGGGGGGCATTCCCGGTTGGTGTCCGGATCCCGTATCGTCACCTCGATTCCGGGCAGGGTCTTGCCGACCGTGGATACCCGGATATCGATCGGATCGTCGGTCCGGGTCTGGGTCATCACCGGCGAGTTCTCCGTCAATCCATACGCAATGGTGATTTCACTACAATGCATCTTTTCCATGACCTGCCGCATCACCTCTTCCGGACAGGATGTTCCGGCCATGATCCCGGTCCGCAACGAACTCAGATCGAAGATTGAAAACATCGGATGATTCAGTTCGGCAATAAACATGGTAGGAACCCCGTATAAAGCCGTACAGCGTTCCTGCTGGACCGAAGCCAGGACTCGCAATGGATCGAAGCTTTCCAGCATCACCAGCGTTCCGCCATGGGAATAAAGAGCCATCACCCCCAGCACACAGCCGAAACAATGAAATAGCGGCACCGGCAGGCATAACCGCTCATCGGATCCGAATTTCTGGCACTCTCCGATATAATAACCGTTGTTGAGAATATTGTAATGGGTCAGCATCACTCCCTTGGGGAATCCGGTCGTGCCGGAGGTATACTGCATATTGATAACATCATGACAGTTCAGATGAGCAGATGCTTCAGCCAACATCGAATCCGGAAGCGATTTTCCCAGCAGGATCAGTTCAGCAGTATTATACATCCCCCGATGCTTTTCCTGACCGATAAAGACCACATTCTTCAGTTTAGGGAATTTGGCGGCATTCAACCGTCCCCGTTCGCAGTTTTTCAATTCCGGCACCAGTTCGTTGACCATTCCCAAATAATCCCCATCACGGTATCCGTCAATCAGACACAGGGTATTCATATCGGATTGATTGAGTACATACTCGAGCTCATGAGTTTTATAGTGGATATTGACCGTAACCAGGACAACCCCGATCTTGGCGGTTGCGAACATAAAGGTGAGCCAGTCCGGCACATTGGTTCCCCATATTCCGAGATGATCCCCTTTTTGGATTCCGATACTGAGCAATCCCTTGGCCAGGGCATTGACCCGCTCATTGAACACGCGGTATGAAAATCGCAGCCCGCGATCGGAATAGACAAGAAAATCCTTTTCCGGACAACGTTCGGTCTGGTAATCCAGCATCTCTCCTAATGTCATTTCCCAAAGCTTCATAACAGCAATCCTTCTGGTGTAGAGTTGGTAAGGGCGGATCGGATCAGTTGGGCATATAAACTACGGCCAGAATTTTGGCGGTATCCTGATTGGCGGAATGGACATGGTGTTTGACGATCGAGTCGTAGTAAATGCTGTCCATCGGTTTCAAATGGAAGGTATCCTGGCCGTAGAGGATAGTGATTTCACCATCCAGGACCAGGATAAACTCCTCTCCTTCATGAGAGGAAAGATGAATCTCCTCGGCCGAGGTCGGGTAAACGTCGACAATAAAGGGCTCCATATGGCGATTCATTTTATCGGCCGCCAGAGAATAGAAATCCAGATCGCCCTGATGGGGATTTCCCTTTTCGGAAAAGCGAAATGATTTTTCACGCTGTCCGGCCCGGGTTACCACCGGTCCCAGATTATCCTCATCATCCAGCAGGGTACCCAGACGGACTCCCAGACAGCGGGCGATTTTGATCAGGGGAGTCAGGGAAGGAATATACTCCGTTTCTTCAATGTGGGTGATGACATCGGTTTCATAACCACAGTACTCAGCCAGGGTCTCCCGGCTGATTTGCCGGTTTTCCCGGATCGCGGCAATGCGTTCTCCAATACGTGACGGACTACTCATTCCTTCTTCTCCTTGGTTCTGCATTCCTAAGTCGCATGAGTTAACGATTCACCGGACACCGAAGCACTTGGTCCCCGGTTCCGAGCATGATTCGTTTGGTTTATCCATAACCAATCCTTAGAAAAATATAAGCCGAATTCCTTTAAAAGTCAATCTTTTTTTATGGATCCGATCAATCCTGAACCGGGATTACACGATTGTGACGAATGCCGGAAACATTCCCCGGCTTTTCGATATCCCAAGTCGATCATTGGAGCGGCCAGATCGAAATCGAAGGTACCGCAGGCATTACGGGCAATTTCGATCACTTTATCAGGCGGATAGGCCGCCAGTTTCTGACGGGCAATGGCGCTCTGCATAGCCTCTAACGCCTGATTGACCAATTCGTACATTCCAATATCCCGTTCCTGATCCGATGATTCGTTTTTTTTGAAGTATCGAATCAAACGGGTAATTTTCTGCCGAAAAGGTGACAATCGATCGCCCGATTGGGTTTCTTCCCGCTCCGGTTCCAAATCCATTCCGGCCGGATGCCGGCTGTTTATGACCGGTTCCTCCGCTTCCCCACCCAAATTAACAGCCAGCGTCATATCGGTATGATCCCCCAAGGTCGGAGCAACGGGAACCGGATTCAGTACCCCGCCATCAATCAGATCCGCCTCGTCATATCGGAAGGGAGTAAAAAAAAGTGGAATCGACATCGAAGCCCGGATCGCATCGAACAGGCGGCCGGATCGAAACCAAATCTCTTTTTGCCGAGTGATATCGGTCGCCACGGCCGTGAATTGTATCGGCAATTCCTCGATCACCTGTTCACCGACCATCTCGATCATTGCATTGATGATTCTGTCACCCTTAATTAATCCACCCCGGCCCCAGGCCACATCCAGTAAACTGATCATATCAAATTTGGAAATAGACCGGATCCACTGTTCATAGTCATCCAGTTTACCGGCCGCATAGATTCCTCCGATCAATGCACCAATCGAAGCCCCCGCAATCGAACGGATTTCATAATGGTACTCTTCCAGATAGCGAATCACACCAATATGGGCCAATCCGCGTGCTCCCCCGCTCCCCAACACCAACGATACACTTTTAAATTTATCACTACTCATTTCAATCCCACCACTGTTTTTTTCCGGGCATCCTGCCCAAAACCGCTCCATTAACCTGACACCATGCCCGGAAACCACTTCACACTAAAATGATCCAATCAAACGGTTAACAACTCTCACCTCTTATACTAGACGATTGAACACGAAAAGTCAACGTAAATCCAATTCTCATGGTTTTTTAACTTGACTTTTTTGATCCATCTAACTATAATTCAAAGAACAGAATACGTTATCCGGATCGAGCCGGCCGGCCTGAGACCACCGTATAGGCCGATCGATTTTGGAACTGAAACGACAATTCCCAATCACAGAATGAGACGGTATCACGGGGATCACCCATAAGGAGGCGCTCATGGTTAGAGTATTGGCTTTAGGGCTTTTTTTAATGATCATCGGGGCCTGCGGTCATGATGAAGAACAGGAAACCCTATGTCTCCCTCAGCTTCAACGGATCATTCTGGACGATTACCATGTAACCGATATCGCCTTCAGTTCGGATGGTACAGCCTGGATAGCAACCTTCAAAAAGGGTTTAATCCGATATCAGGCTGGGCAGATCACCATTTTCAATTCCGATAATTCTGTTGTGAGTGATTCAACATCCGTCCGATGTCTTGAAACTGATTCGCGTGATAATTTATGGATCGGGACCAATCATGGCCTGATTCGATTCGATGGAATCAAATTTACCCGTTATCATTCTCGGAATTCACCGATGCCGATCGATCTGGTATTGGCGCTGGCGATCGATCATCAGGACAAGGTTTGGGCGGCAGTCTGCCGATTTAATGAAGGGGGGCTGGTTCAATTCGACGGAAATGAGTGGAAGGTCTATACTCCTGAAAACTCGAGTCTGCCGATTCACCTGCTTGGTGATCTGGAGGTCGATCACAACAACCATCTTTGGATTGCTGCAGGCAGCAGATTGATCAGGGTTGCCGGCGACGAATGGAAACACTATAACGTTCAGGATTTCGGATTCACGCCCTTTTTGATCGGCAAAATCCAAAGCAACCAAAAAAATGAATTGATCGTGCAGATCGATTATGCTTTATCAAGCGCATTACCCTTTCATGAGCCGGTTCTATTCAAATTCAACGGGCAGGAATGTGATATTCTGGAGGTGATAGACAGCGCCTTTAATATTCCATTGCCGCCCGGTTTGTATATCGACCGACAGGACCATATCTGGTGCAACCTCTGGATGAATAATTCCCATCATCTTGCCATCCATAACGGCCTCCAATGGAACTATCTACAGGATTCGCTAGTCCCCGACATGATCTATACGATCCGGCAGGCGCCGGATCAAAGCGTGTGGCTCGCGACGGCCCACGGGATTTATATCTATCGGTAACGTATTATCAGGCCGTCAATACTGATCTCCGATCGGAGAATCCGATGAACCAACTCCCTACGATCAGTCGATTTCACGGGTCAGATAGGATTCGTAATCCCGGACGATGGGTGCATACGGCTCATTCATCAAGTGGGATGAAATCATGAAATCAGCGGTAGAGCGGTTGCAGGCAATAGGGATGT
>JAGOEH010000190.1 GCA_017997825.1 Candidatus Delongbacteria bacterium
GATCGACCGATACGGTATTGTAATCAGGATGTGAATAGGTATGGTTACCCAGATCAAGATCGTGGTCGATCCATTTTTTGAGAAGCTCGAGTTTGAAAGGATTGAGGGTGTCGTGGGAATAGAGCTTTTTTTCATTGACGAATCCGATGGCCGGAATCCGGTTGTTTTTCAGGGAGGCGATCAGATTATCCATCAGATGGTTTTGAAAAACGGTATCTTCGATTCCATAACTGACCACCGGCAGATCATCAAACGAGATGCAGACGGATTTGTTTTGAGCCATGGCTGTCAATCCGGAAAACAGTAAAATCAATATGATCTGGTATTTCATGACACTATCCTTTCAGGGGCACCGGTTGTCTGTCAGATTAAGATACTGCAGCTATCGATAAAACTGGGGCCGTTCAATCCCCCGTGCATGATCATTCCAACCAATGTACCAGCCAGGTGTGCTGACCAAAGGCAATTTCTTGCCGTGGCAGCATCACCCCTCTCCAGATGAATTCTACACCAAGAGTATTCAGAATCCGATAGAGAAACCAGACGATGAACAGCCAGTATCGTCCGGTTGACAAGGGTTCAAACGACATGAAGGCCGGAGAATGATCATATTGGCCGATCAATGCCTCACAGCTTGGACGCTTCAAAAACGAAATCTCCCGGATCGATCCGGAATAGAATATGGCGATCGGTTTGGGCTGAGAATTGTGCGACCGGATGGTGGCCGATAACTTTTCCCTTTTTCCAGATCGGTACATCATCCAGCTTGATTTGATCGGTATTATCCGCAGGAATGCCGATGATCGCCTGAGTGCCGGAGGGAATGGTAACGGTCAGTTTGAAGCGGTGCTCGGAATTCTCAAAACAGCTCGTGATGATACCTTTTACCGATTGAACGGTGGCGGAAGCGGTTTTGACGGGTCCCGGATTGGGGACGATCTGAAACACCTCATACCCCGGCTTAATCGGCGCGATACCGCACAAATACTGTGACAGAATGGTCAATGCTCCTCCGCTCCAGGCGTGGTTGACGGTACCTCCGCCATAACCCTCCGCACCGATCCCCCAACCCTCGAACAGAGTCGTGTAATCGGGATGGTTCACCATGGCTCCGAACCTTTTTTTCATTCGTTCGATCGCGTAATCGGCATATCCCATTTGGAACAGTGCCTCCATCACATATTTCTCCATATAGGGGCTGGCATGTTCTTCGGTTTTGAACGTCTCCAACAGGGCCGGGTATTTTGTCGAATCGGCAATCCCTGAAACGACGGCCAGAGCCTGACACCGGTCATCCGTTTCTCCCTGGTAATCGGGATGACGGTAGGCTGTTCCGGTCCAGTATCGGGTATTGAAAACGGACTGAATACACTTCATGGATTGGGTATATTCGGAGGCGTCGTCATTCAGATTCAGGGTCTCGGCCATAGTGAGAGCCCCCTGAAGAGCCAGATAATAAAATCCATTGGTGATGAGTTCCATATCGATATCCTGCCCCCAATCCCCCCAAGCCCAGCCGCCCGGACGGAACCGGATCGAGCCGTCATCATTGACCTGCCATAGTTTCAGATACTTTCTGACCCCGTGATACAAATCAGCGATGGTCTGCCGATCGCCGGTGTTCAAATAGTAATTCCAAAAGCCGTAGTATCCGATACTTGCCAGCATCTGAACGGGCAACTCTTTTTTCCAGTTTCCGGAGGGGATGGGAGAATACAGGGTACTATCGGGACGCTGCCAGTTTATCAATTCATACATTCCTTTTTTACACAACAAATGACTTCGGGGGTCGAGCGCGTAAAAGGCTTCCCCGGATTCATTGACCAAATCTCCCCACCATTGTGCCCGTTCCCGGTCGGGACAATCCATATAGGTATCGCGCATGGTGACATAGAGGGTTCGTAACGATTTTTGCCGGATAGTATTGAGAAACGCATCCGAGCTGGTGAAATTGCCGGTGAATTCCGTATTGTATCCGGTTTCGCGGTATTTGAGATCCAAGACTGTAATCCCGGCGGGAATGGTATAGATGACGTGATGGCCATTCATCCAACCGTAACTCTCATAATCCTGAATACCCCGGCGGCTGATGTATTGCGCGTATACATTGGGAGCACCTCCCCCCATAAAATGGTCGGTTTTGATTTCAATTTGTTGACCCTCCTCCTGGGCTTCAATTTTGAGGTAGGGTGTGATTTGCAGGTTGGCCGGCAAAGCGCACACAATTGTTGTATCCCGGTCGAGATGAAGCGGGAAATTCGGGGCCTGAACATAGTCAAGCAATTTGGAATCTTTCCATTGCGGAATCGGCCGAGGGATAAGGTGATTCCAGGGGGTAATCGGCGGGATGCCGAGCATTTTGGCATTGTTCCAGTGATTGACCGGATAATCATTTTTGAACCAATGACCGATGTCATTTCGGGCATCGAAGCGGATACTCGATTCCGGCAGACGATAATTCGGCAGGGGAGGGGGACAGGTTTGATAAGCGGGATGCGGGATGACTTTCCATGAGCTGTCGCTGATTATACTCATTCCGGGGGTGATGCATTCAAAAATAAAACCGAACTGGCCGCTGCTGATATGAGAGAATCCGTTTTTACCAAAGTACCAGCCTAAAACCGATATCGTATTGGCGCCTTGAGTCAGATAATTTGTGATATCGACGGTATCGTAATAAGTATCGGTAGGGGTAGGGCCGCGTTTCAATCCGCCCTCAAATACCACCATGACGCCGTTAATCCACAGCCAGTATTTACTGTCAATGGCAATTTTAGCCGTGGCGTGGGATGGGACGGTTTCCAGGGTTAAATCCTTTCGGAAACAATACCAGGAATTAATCGCGTTCTCAGTATTCGGATCGGTAATCCATTGGGCCTGCCAGTTGTCTTGGGCATTTAGGCCGGATAATGGTACGGCTAACAGGAGAAATAAAAGGAGTCTTTTCATTGGATCATCTTTTCATTTGTGGTTCAATGGGAAATGGGATTCAAAGGTTAGTTCTTTTACGTGGTCGGTTACTTGATCGGTTACTTGATCGGTTTTGTGCATTTTGTTCCTCTTCTCTGGATTTTCTGTATCGGAGCGGGCTCTTACAACTGGATCAGAGGGTTAGTGTCATCCGGATTGAAGGGTCGGGTTCAGCCGGATTCTCAGGGAATTTCTTATTCTCCGTCTTTAAAGCTTCTTTTCTTCCAACATTTTATTTAGAGTCTCTTCAGGTAAACCCATCGATTTCATGACAACATTTCTTGCTTTATCGATCAAAAAGCAGGTAGGCACAGCTTGAACCCCATAGATTATTTTCATGGGACTACTATCACCTAAAAAGTCCGATACCAAAAGGTACTTTATTTGATACTTATTCTGTAATTCTTTAAGCTGGATCATATTGGTAGATTTTGAATAAACAACAATCTGGAAGCTGTCCCGCTGTGTTTTTTCGTGTAGATTTTTTAATAGTCCTCTGCCGGATTCGCCCATACAGGATAACCCATCATACACCAATAGGATGGTATTGCTTTTTACGGAAGATAATCTGAAATTATTGCCTGACGTATCAGTGGCCTCAAAATCAAAATATGGATCGCCTTCCTCAATCTGTTTTGAATCTATATGAAACAGAAGATTTTTTCCATAATCAGACTCCTGCATTTCTTTAGGCAGTGTCTTAAATATTGACCGGAGCGTATCCTTTGAAAGACTCAATCGAACCATAAATAGTCGTTTAAGTCCGCTGGGAACGGACGCATACTTGATTGCGGTATCACAGTTTTGCTGATTGACGACCTCAAACATCTGGTTTAAAACCTGATTCAGGCTGTCTTTTTTATCCGGATTATTTCTTTTTAGATCTAAGATTTTATTACATTCCTGCTCGTACTTATCCCATAATTCCTTGTCGGATCTCAAATAGTTTTCTTCAGTGATTTCCTGTGAGAGTAAGACTGTAGTAAAGCACGATACGACAATTAGAAATGCAAAAAGTGTTGTTTTCATTTTCTTGGCTTTCTTTCGGTTAACGGTTTGACGTGTTCGGGTACTTGATCGGATTGGTTTATTATGTTCCTTCTTTCCTGATTCTTTACCTTGGGAGGCCTTCTCCACCGGATTTAAATATCATCCTCATCAAAATACTTCTTCAACTCATCCAATTGTAAATTGTAATTATCAAGATCAAATATGAATACGCCAAACTCGTTGTAATTCCAATAGCAACGACTGGTTGGACCTCGATGCGGCTGTTCGAATTCAGTCCAGATAATTCTATTATTGTCCTTCAATATTTTTATCATCATAGGCCAACATCCTTCACAACCGCAATCACAGCCTAAGATAATAGCTTTATGATCGTCGTATATATTAAATTGATTGGGTTCGGTTAAATATTGATATAAATACATCGGCATAAGCCCCACATAAGAACCGGCAATACTGGGGGAGCCCTCTTTTTGTGCAAATTTCATTTCGTATTCTCTCAGCATATCGATCAGATCAATACCATTAATCAGGATTCTTACTGAATCATAGGGTACATGGTCATCGATTTCTTCAATTACTTTGAACTCTATTTTATCCATATACCTGTGTATTTCAATTTACCATTCACATGCCGCTCTGGGTTCCGTTTTGGTCATTGGTTTTAATTTTCCTCATAGTAATAGGAATAATCTATTCCTTTCATAAACATTTCTCTGCTGTCTATCTCGGTGGTTAAAGCGTTATTAAGCAGTATTTTTAAAGGATTACTGTTTACCGGACTTTGCTTCATTGCGTTCATATAATCGTTCTTGCCGATTCTGCTCCAATCAACACATTTTCTCAAACGTTTTTTCAATATCAGATCCAGCCATATCCGGGTGCTTCTACCGTTGCCTTCCATAAATGGGTGGGCAATGTTCATTTCTACATATTTCTCTACTATTTCGTCAAATGTAGTTTCGGGCTTTGCATCTATTTGTTTAAGTGAGTCGTCCAGAAAACGTGAAGCGGCAAATTGAAAACCGCCTTTTGAAATGTTTTTTTGCCTGATTTGTCCTGCAAAATCATGCAGGCCTCCAAATAAATAGGCGTGGATTTGCTGTAGTCCCTTGGTTGTGCCTACTTCTATATTGTTGATAAAAGAGCTTTCAAACAAGGCATAAGCTTTGATTTTACTTTTTCCATCAATGCTTTCAGCGCTGTAGGTAAACCACTCGATAAACCGGTTGGCTTTGGTTCCGGGAAATGTCTTTCCTAAGGCAATAATCCCGTTATAGTCGAGCATATCAGACTGATATTGTTTGCCGTCTGCCGCAGTTAATTTCAGTTGGGTAGTGGCACTAACCACTTGACTATTTTCCTTCTTTAGCTTGGCCTTGAGGTATTTCCAATAGTTGCGGGTTTTTGTGTAGTCGTTTTGGTCGGTAAGTACGGCAACAATATCCAACACCGAAAACCACCACTTGGCATTGTGATCGTCCCATAAGGCCCGCACTTCGCGATCGTCGAAAAATCGTATGGATATTTTTGTACTCATAGTGGAACTGTAATGGGCTGGGGATTATTCTTGTATCTTTTCTATCTTCTTAGGATTCTGTCTACAATCAAATACAGTACAATTCATGCAATATTGTCATTAAACCTATATATTATTTTGTAATTGTTTTCAACAATAAAGCGGTATTCGAAATGTCTATCAGTGATTAAAGGTTCTCTTACTCCAATTAATGGATTGGATTCTAAAAGAAGAGATTTTTTAACAATTCCTTTTACGATTTTTCTAGCAATTGCTGTACTGGACTTGAAATTGTAATAATCAAATATCTCTTGAAGTTGAGCAAGGGATGTATCAGACCACAATACTTTTACTTCCATGTATTAATCTGTTTAAGAAGATTTTGTGCTTCTGTTACTCTGCCATTAGCAAAATCGTCCTCAGATTGATCAATAATTTCATTAAGTTCACTCAATGTCATTGGTTGCAGATCATTTTCAAGTTTCCTTTTCCTTTCAATCTGGA